>WAQN01000037.1 GCA_015520195.1 Desulfurococcales archaeon
GCCCTACCCCGATAGCGGTCGGGTCCGGCAGGATCAACCGGAGTTACGGCCGCGGCTGGGCGCAGCCGGGGGTTGGGGTGTGGGGCTGCTATGTGGGTGGTAGGCTCCTCTCTGGGTGCTGGAGGCTCCCCTGTCGGGCCTGAACTTCTCCAGGGTAGGTTTTCCTGGAGGTGTTCAGGCCCCCATGTTTTAAGTGTGCCTGTGGCCACGGTTTCCTTTTCCCATCCGTGGCCAAGTGGTTATGTAATACTGTGGAGGGGATATAAGGCTTACGGGGTCGGGTTTCCCAGGTCTTATGGGTGGTTGTGCCCGCGGCTGGAGGCTGTGGGATTCATCCCTTTCCCCTCTCTCGGGGCTTTGCCCCGTGTTATCCCCGCGCCGCCGCCGGGTGAGCCGCGGGCCATGTATATTTTGTGGTTTGAGTGTGGTTATAGTTTTTGGGTTTTCTCTCTGCATTCCTCGTCTATCTCCGTTACTATTACGTTGTCGCCGATTACCTTGCTTGTGCCTTCATTATCACATATTATTAGCGTGAACCTCTGTTTCCCCTCGATGGCGTTCTTTAGCCATTCCCTGTTTTCACTGCACACCTCATTATCTGGCTTATCCTTGCATAGTATTTCTAGCACCTCTAGGAACCTGTGGAGTAAGCCTTCTATAGTGGTTATGAACCCTGTGCTGGCTGGGCCTGGCAGCATTTCGTAGCCCCTCTCAGGTATATATATTATGGCCATAGCCGATTTTATTAAGAGATATCGTACCTCTCTTTCACCTTCAACCTTCACTATTATCTTCTTAGGCTCAGTAGCCTCAGCCAGTCTAACATCCCTGTACTTGTAACCGCAGCTAGAGCAGGTTCCAATGGATAATATTATGTTGCCGAAATACGGTACACTATACATATACTCCGTTATCTCCAACGCATAAGAGCCGCAGGAGGGGCATCTAGTCACAGCCCTATATAACTGTAGAGGCCCCCTAGTACTCCTTGATATCAACTCATCCAGTATATCACGACTAGCCATGGCAGACCTCCAGACCCTATATATAGCCTAAATTGCAATATTAGAATGATAATAGATTTATTAGCTAGGTATTACCAATAGACATACTATGGAGCTTATCCAATACATGGCATCCCCCCTTATTAGAGGTGAGACGCTTGACCATGACGGATATAGTGATAGACCTGGAATTGCCTCCTAAGCCTCCCCGAGACAAGACTGTGAGCGCCAAGATAAACGCATATGAACATCAACTACTCAAATACCTAGCCAGTAAATGCAACACTACTGTAAGTACTCTAGTCGAAAACGCAATCAGCCTACTCATATATACCATGCTCTCAAACTCGAAATACAATATACCCGGAGGACCAGCATGGGATAAGATAGTAGAGGATATGGGGTTAAAGACTAACAATTTCATAAAGAACTGCCTAACATAAAAACTCCTTTACCATCCATTAATTCTTTACAAGAATAATGCCGAATCCTTTTTCCCCCTCCCTCCACATCATATGAAATTGTACAATTTATATATTATATGCTTCTTTAATACTACTAATTATCTTTTCTGTTACCTCCTTGAGTTTACCTATTATACATTTATTCAAGCAGATCCTCCTCACTTTTGACTCGTTACACTCGCTATATAGGCATATATTTTCGAGCTTCCTCATATCTATATAATAGACGACTATACCGCCATGCTCCCAGCGTCTTAGAAGGCCTGCTATACCTGTATTCGATACAACGTCCCTAACCGCTTGGTCGTCTACTAGACTCTTATCATAGACAAACCCCCTGAGACCAGAGGATATTGACTCCAATAACATACGGGCTATCAACTTGTGGTCGCTAATCACATCAACCCCGCTCATTATGCCCACCTAATACAGCCTAAGCCTTTAAAGCTAACTTTTATATATCCAGCATAGCGATTCAATTGAAAGCGGGTGTATAATAATTGTCCCAGTCAGATGTACCACCTCAAGTAGAGATAAGAGAATTCACTAACTTAAAATCGCTATTCCAATATATAGATGAGGAGATAGCTAGATTTAGGGCCGAGCTAGGAGAACTGCTAAGGCGACTGGAAGAGGCCAAGGCCAAGGCAGAGATGATGGAGAAACTCGAAAGGATAGTAAAGGAACTGGCTGGCCGGGAGAGCATAGGCGGTGCAACAATAGACCTTGGAGGCGTGCTCGTATATGTAAATCCAACCCCAAAACAGGAATTCGATATATTCGTGGAAGCAATAAGAAACATGCAGGATAGAATAGTACACCTAGAACGTATAAAGAAGAACATAGAACCGCTAACTAAGATGGGTGATATAGAGTTTAAAATGGAGGTAATCCTAAGAAATGGAGTGCCCCACGCTATAGTATTAAAAATGTAAAATACATTAAGGATAACACTACATTAAACACTAGCCACGGAAAACTCTAGAAGAAGTTATTTAATGCTCCCCTAATAACAGGCTAAACCCTCAGACATCGGGGCATCTTCACCTGCTCCGCGGTAATACCAGTCTTCATCGGGCTAAGAGTTAAAATTAGTTAATAATGACCTCTTAAAGACTCAAGCACTACTCAGGTGATGTGTCAAAACTCTCTGTAGGGAGCTCCTCCTCTCTATACTCCCGCGTTACTAATTTACTCCAGTTTCTGATATAGAGTGTGAACACCATGAAATTCCTCTTAGCAGCATCAGGCTCCATACAATTTGTGGACATGGTTTCTCCATTTACTGTCTTGACTACAAGCTTCTTCCATCCAGGTGGTCTATTGCAGGACTCTATTTTAACTTCTGTTAACTGCCCTGTCATAGCCATCCCCTCAAGCTCTATTATACGCGGATTCCAGAGCTTCTCTCCTCCACTCACGCCTAAACGCCTCCCGTCTCCCATCACTTTAAATTCTCTAGTCTAACGCTATTATTAACTCTGGCACCTAACGTACTCCCCTGGGAGGGGTCAGTGTTTTGAGTGGAGAGCGTAGGAAGAAGAGGATGACCATGCCAAAGAAAAGAGAAGACTTAGAAAGAATAGTTGAGGAAGTCGAAGCCACTCATGCTCACGAACACGGGCATGAACACCACCATCATCATGGAGACGTGGACGAGGTTCTAACAGTAATGGAGCTGCTTATAGACTCATTAAATGCTACAGTAAAGAACTTAGAGGCTAGGCTTAACCAGCAATCAATGGAGCTTGCCAGGATATACAAGGTTCTAGCATACATTGTCCAGTCACTTGCACATGAAAATAGGCATGAGAAGGCTAAAGCGCTTAAAGAGGCCATAAAGATCCTGGAATCTACATGATCCCGTACAATTCCTTCTAAGGGTCTTCTTAGAGGACTTTAATATATCCTGGATACTCGCGTAAACCGAGATAAATGGTTATTCCACGTTCTCCCATTACTCCACTTATTCTAAACACTCCGCCTTCATATAGCAGACTTGCTAAATTATATTCGAAAGATACTATATATGTTCCATCTCGCGTAGCTGCGCAAGGAGGATATATAAGGGCCGTGGGCTGACCCCCCTCTACTACTATATAACCCCTCCACTCCATAGCTGGTGGATCAATGCTAAAGTAATGTTTTAGAACCCCACACTGCTCTCCATCTCTAGGAATCCCTACCCAGCTCACCGGCCTATTAATACCCTTAACCATGCCCCTCCTCCATGAATACTTGGGGGCATTCTCTACACTTACACCACCATACGTCGCCTTAAAACGCATTGTTAGGACCAAGTTGCTCTTGAAGAAGTCATAAAGTAGAGTTGAGTTATTAGCGCCATATACAACTACATCTATATCTGAGAAATCACTTACAGCTATGCCAGCCGCGATGCTACCTGTTAAACCGAGATCTTCTAAACCTATACCTGTCTCTTCTCTTATTATATTTATTATATTAATTGTGTCTAATAGTAATGGCTCATTTTTCATATAGTTACCCGTAACTAGGTTTCTTAATGCGTCGCGTGGCCTAATGGCCCTTAACACTTCACTTAACATGAGATATGGCATTAATGAGCCGTATAGAGAGTCATACTCTTGGCTTAACTTTGACTTAGAAAGGGCATCCTTTAATCCAGATGGTCCATATTCCTTAATCACCCTACAGTACCTTAAGCCGTTTAAGCTCCACTTCCCATCGGAACAAAGAGTATATTTTGGAATAACGGGAATCCTATCCCTAGGATGGGGTATTCCTATAACTTGGTATATATTTAGGTAGCGGTCGTATAATATGGTTCCATGCTCCACTTACCCTATCCCCTCTATAAACCCGTCTATATCCGGCGATGCGAGTATCATCTCCCTTTTCAAGTCATAACTCAAATTAAGGTTAGCAATATAGATTCCCGGAAGCATCTCCTGATATCTTGTATGCCAGGTCTCTATAACAATTTCTCCTAGGTCATCTATTATCGCATCATATATAGCAGGCACTAGGTATGCCTCTCTTGAGCTTGTTATCCTTATTATACCTTTATATTTGCCTATTGGTATTATTATATCAGAACATGGAGCTTTATCTATTCTTCTTAAAATCCTAAGGGTGTATTTGATTCCTTTATAGCATGCATCTAATAGTTGGAATCCGTGTTGACGTGGAATATCTAGGTTGTGTTTTCTTAAGTTACAGTCGGAGATTAATCCTTGATTTTTCAGCTTAGTTAATCTGTCATATATTGATTCATGGCTATAACTATATAATAGTAAATCGACATCACTTCCCCGCTTCTCGCTGAAAACAGCCCATGAACCTGTTATCCCAGCCCACTCAGGATCCAACTGCTCTAGGAGCTCTACTATAACGCCTGGCAGTTCACTCATTCTAATTTCAAGCACTTTGCTAGGATCTATATATAAGTCGATCATATTATGTGGCAGCACCACAGCATAACGGCCTATACAATCAACATATCTAAGCATCGATTCCGGAACTATTCTATGCATCTCCCCGAGCTCTATTCTTTTATCCCCTAGCCTATAGGGTATCGCTATGTACCCGTATTCTGGATGGTTATAGCCCTTGATTATCCAGTACATTACATGTAACCAACTTACTCTGACGACCCAGCCCTCTATCATAGCTGTCACACGCTGGGAAGATACATGGCGTTAGAATTCTATATTTGCATGTCTCATGCTCATCTCGCTCTCACTGACTCCCAGAACCTGCATTAAACTATATATAATACCGTCTAGGAACACCATTGCCGTATCCTCGAAGAGGGTTCCGAGAGGAGCTAGGGGTTCATGTATTCCAAGTATTTGCCTTGCAAAATAATCATCCATCCTACTAGTCTTAGCCCTACCAGGAACCCTAACTACTACATCAGCTATCCTACCAAGAGGGCTATCAGGATAAGTAGTTATAGCGACAACCTTAGCTTTTACATGTTTAGCAGCCTCAGCCGCCGTTACTATCAACCTTGTCCTACCAGACCCTGATATGGCTATTACCAGGTCACCTTCACGTATACTAGGAACTATCGTCTCACCAAGAACATAGACATTAAATCCCATATGCATTAGTCTCATGGCAAACGCCTTCCCCACGAGTCCGCTTCTACCAGCACCCATAACAAGTATCTTCTTGGACGAATCCTTATAGACTGAAACGAGTAAACCTATAAACTTCTCTACCTGCTCCCTACTGATAACTCTTGAAGCCTTAACTATGAATTCACCTATCTCCCTCATGACGTAGAGTGCATCTACTGTAGAACTATCACCTGACACCCACAACCACCACGTAATACGGCAAGCGTCAAACCCTAAAATTTACATTATTAGTGAAACCTATTTAGGGGGTCCCTATCACATTTATAACAACTGGCCCCGCGGTCTCACGTCCGCAGAGACCCCTAAATGGGGGATGAAAATGAAGGCGGAACGGTCAAGCGGGGTACAGCAGTGATGACTCCCTAGCCCTATTAACGCTGATGTCATTTATTCATGAGGATGCCGAGCCGGCTCTGAGCTACAATTACTCTCTTGTAGAACCTTACTTTCGACATCGCTTATTACTTTATCTATTTGCTTTATAGCTGCACTATCTAAAATTAGCTCTTCTATGTCTTTAAGTCTGGCTCCGCTTATCCCGTCTATCATTATCACTGTATCTATACGTCTACCTGTTTTTTCTTTCCTAATTATAGCTAGATATATTGGATAATATAATATGGTATAATCTTTCACAAGCCCATATGCTTCTAATATGCCCTCTAGCTTGGATATATTGATCATTGCATCAAATAGAATACCACAAGGAGGCAGACCTCTTTTAAGTTGACTCCTCAACGCCTCCATAGGTGATCTATAATCTCCTATTGGAGGGGCTTCCACTTTATAAAGGTCAGCGCCCATAGGCTCCACTAATCCATATTCCATTAGTACATCTAATGCTAGATCTATGTTTGGATCTTTGAAGTGCTCCTCTAACTGTGTCCTACTAACAGAGCCCAGCTCTGATATTAGCTTCAACACATCTATTACGTCATCCTCTATCTCACCAACTTGTCTCCATTCATCTACAACACTTAGCTCATTATCTTCAATAGATATTAGAGATCCAGATAATGCCTCAAAACATAATATTACATCCTCAGCTTCTATAATCTCAGGTTCCTCATCTATAGAATGTATTATCGTAGTAAAGCAATACATCGGGATATAAGCTAGCTTTATGCCTACTAGCTCATGTTTCTTAGATGAAAACCTTGATATGATGCCACTACTTAAATAC
>WAQN01000038.1 GCA_015520195.1 Desulfurococcales archaeon
ACTATGAAATGTGCGCCAAGCACAGCATTAATCTAAAAACAAGACGTTTATGGAAAAATATAGCAAAACTCCACTTAAAAACTTATAAAAATGCCATCAAAAAGTAATTATAATTATCAATAGTTACAGTAGTTATGCTCTAAAAATTCATTCCATTATAATTCGAGTAAATTACACCAAACATATCTATAATATGCTCTTTTAAAACTCTTCCAGAGGGATCAAACTTTACACCTTCTAATTCTAGGATCCTCCTTTTAACCTTAGGACCCCCCATAGAATAACCTCCTAGGCTTCCATCACTTCTAACCACCCTATGGCAGGGTATAAGTATGGGGTAGGGATTTGAAGCCAAGATACGACCTACAATCCTCGGATTTACGCCAGTAACCCTAGATATGCTGCCATATGTTGTAACAAACCCTATAGGTATCATACTTACTAACGTATACACGAGTAGCTCTCTTATTGGCAAGTTACTCATGTAATCATGTATGGACCTATCCATTGTAAGCCCCCCCAATATAAATCTAAACACTCCAAGTCTAGGCGGCGCAAGTAGTGTATATGCTCTCTCATAGAAGCTTGCCAAGATTTCCTCCTAACAGGGAATTAGGTGCCCGGTCCCGGCTTGGGGCCCCTGCGGGGCCTCTCGGACCCCACTGGGAACCCCAACGCGGCTGGCTTAACTTCCGGGTTCGATATGAGTCCGGGTGTTGCCCAGCCGCTATGGCCGGGCCGGGCATGTTTACAGTATTGGCTTGCAGAGTATTTAAGGGTTCTTGCCTACGTAGGCTTTAAGGGGCCCACATAGGCTTTCATCACCCATGGCTATCCCCCGCCCCCGACTGCGGGAGCCAGTCATTGGCGTTCCTGGCTCCCCTCATCGAAGGCGGGTTCACCCTGGGGCTCATCGCCCTCCTCATCGGGCTCGGTGCTTCATTAAGGCTTATATACTCTTGGGGGTATATAAGTGTTTTTGGGGATACTATGGAGCTGGTAGGTGTATATAGGGTTCTCCCTAAGATGAGGATGACCATACCCAAGGAGATTGCTGAGAGGATGAACCTGAGGGAGGGCGATAAGCTAGTCGTCTACTATGACGAGGAGAACCAGAGGATGGTGGTGGAGAAGTGGAGGAAAAAGTGAGACCCACAGTTAGGGGGAGGCTTACACTCAACTCCCCAATCGATAAAGCATGGCTACTCCTACTCATGAGAAACTTTAAGGATGCTGTGGAGTATGCACACTCACTAATGAGGAAGAGCATCCCTGAGAGGGAGATAGTCAAGCTGTTAACCTCAAGGATACTTAATAATGCACACTACTCCCACTCAGCATTACAGAGGGCAAAGCTGTATAGGGAGCAAAGATACCTAAAGCTGAAGAAGCCACAGTTATACTCAGTGGGAAAGGGCATGGAGAACGGCAATAGGAACATCAGGCTCCACTCAACGGATAGGGTTATGATAAAGATTCCATCAGCAACTGGGAGGCATAGGTGGATTACCGCTGGGGTGAGGTTTGGGAGGAGATACCTGCCGATAATAGAGGAGCTGGTTAATGGTGGTATACCCTATGGAGCTGGAGTTTATCTAAAAGATGGGAGGCTTGAGCTACATGTAAGTATCCCACTGGAGCTTTATGCAGATAGGTTGAGGAAAACCAGGGAGAGGGTTAAACCCGCGGGTCATATTGCGTCCTTCGACTTCAACCCAGACAGGATATGTATGGTCATAGTCAATAGGAGAGGAGAAATCCTAGATATTAAGAGCGTGTACTTCCCAGAGGTTACCTCGCATGGCTTCCCCAAGGAGAAGGCGAGAGGTCTACGGTTAAAGGGTTTGGTTGAGTTAGTCGACTACGCCTGGCACCACGGCGTGACAGATTATGTTGTTGAGAAGCTTAGTAAGCCTAAAAAGAAAACAGGGTCTAAGAGTGGGAATAGGAAGGTATCAAGGTTTGCAGTGAGGGAGTACTTGACGCATTTGAAGGTTCTAATCCCTAGGTATGGTGGGAAACTACACCTAGTGAACCCTGCATATGCGTCTGTAGATGCAATACCACTAAGCAGGAGGCTAGGGCTAGACGTGCATACAACATCAGCATACCTCCTAGCAATAAGAGCACTAAAATCTATGAACAACCACCAACACCTATGAAAACTGTAACTGCATCGTTAGGCTTATTTGGTGTGGCAGTGTGAGTATTCTAGCCAGTCTATATCTGCTATCTCTATTAGTAGTGTTGTGGCGTAGGCTCCTCGGGGTAGGTTGAATGATATTTTTGTTGTATTCTCTGTTTGTATGCATTTTAGCCTGCATATTGGGTAGATTAGGGGTCTGAATACTGGTTTCAGGCCTTTCAGGTTTTGCCATGATATGCCTTCTTCTTCGAGTACATTAGCCACTATCTTGGCCCACTTGGATCTGCTCTTGGCTAGTCTAGGTGAGGGTAGCCTTACAGCTGGTACCCTGGCCTGCATGGGCCCGCATGTGACTATTGTGTGGTGCTCTGCAACTTCGCTTATATAGTGTAGAGTCTTCGATAGAGCTCTATTGTATATGTATGCCTGTAGTGCCTCTAGCATTATGCGCTGCGCTTTGATCCTCCAGGGATCCCGGGTTTTTTCTATTAGTTTAAGTGTCCTCTTCTCATAGGTCCCCAGCGTGCTCCTCTCTTCTAGGGGATACCTGTATGTGTATTCCCTAATGATATATCCCTTCATATTATCGGTGTATAAGAGGCCTATGTAGTGTGTGTTAGGCCTCTCTATACCGAATCGCTGTGGACCAAAGAAGCCTGGAATATATGGTGTCTGCTTGGCATTATTGCAGACCCTATGGGGTTCACTTGTGTGGATTACTACCTTGAACATATTGTACTCGTGGCTTCCAGGCCAGACTAGAGTATTCCTCGACACAAGCCATGCCTTAAACCTATCCATAGTAACCTCTTCCTTAACAATTACAGGGTTGATGACTGTTATGTACTGGTATACCCTGGCGCATGCATCCTTTAACCCGCTCACAACGTAGCTCTTAGCCCCTAGAGTCCTAGCTAGCAGCCTACCCACAGCCCTAGTATCTAACCCCACCCTATATACTAGGTAAGTGGCTACTCCAGGCTTCTTCTTAGCCTTTATGGGGTGTGGCTCTACTACTCTAAAATCCTGTGGCCTTCTAACTATTCCACTTGGTCTTCTGTGATTGTATAGTCTTGCTTCTATGCCCCATAGGTTCTCTAAAACCCTGTTGAATGACTGGTTAGTCAACCAGTATAACACCCAGTGCATCTAGGTGTCTAGTATAACTTAAGGTGGCCAGTGATCCTATCCACCTCCACCTCCGGTGCAGGGCCTATGGCTACAGCAGTCTTAGTCCCAGGTTTTAGCTGTGTGCGGCCAGCATCTATTATGAGGCTCGTTGGTAAACCCGCCTCCAGAGCTTTACGGTATACGTCTATTAGCTCCGCCTCGCTGTCGACGCGTAGAACCACCTTCTCCTGCCCACTCCTCCTCCACTCATCAAGCCATGAGAGCCACCTGCGGTCTCTGCTCTCGATTATCCGGAATACGGCTTCACAGCTGGCGTGTGCGGCTTGGGCTGCTGCTTTACCCCTCCCCATGCCTAGGTCACGCCTTATAACAATTACCTGCTTGTACATCTAAGCTCGTGCACCCTGATTGTGATCCTCTGGGAGATTACTATTAAATAGACTTACAGTACACGCCAACTTGTATATGGGTGGATGGAGTGGTTGACGTCATAGTTAGGCCTGAGGGTGTGAGGGCTCATGTAGGCGTTATAGGTGGATCTGGGCTCTATGACCCGGGTATAGTTGAGAACGCCAGGGAGGTTAGGGTTAGCACCCCGTATGGTAATCCGAGTGATTTTATAATAGTGGGGGAGGTCTCTGGGGTTAGTGTTGCCTTCCTGCCTAGGCATGGTAGGGGGCATAGGTATCCTCCGCACGCTATAAACTATAGGGCTAATATGTGGGCTCTGAAGTCGCTTGGGGTTAAGTGGGTTATAAGTGTTTCAGCCGTGGGTAGTCTTAGGGAGGATTACAGGCCTGGTGACTTCGTTGTTCCAGACCAGTTTATTGATATGACTAAGTCCAGACAGTATACATTCTATGACGGCCCTATAACAGTTCATGTGAGCATGGCTGACCCGTTCTGCGACGACTTGAGATATAGGATCATAGATGTAACAAGGGAACTAGGCTATACAGTGCATGATAGCGGAACCTATGTGTGCATAGAGGGGCCCAGGTTCTCTACTAGGGCTGAGAGTAGGGTGTGGAAGGATGTATTCAAGGCCGATATAATAGGGATGACACTAGTGCCAGAGGTTAACCTTGCATGCGAAGCCCAGCTATGCTACGCCACACTGGCAATGATAACTGATTATGACGTCTGGGCTGAGAGGCCTGTTACAGCTGAGGAGGTTGAGAAGGTCATGACCCAGAACGTTGAGAGGGCAAAGAAGATACTCTTCAACCTGATACCAAGATTAGACGGGAACCCAGAACCTGGCAGGTGTAGTTGTTGTAGGGCGCTTAGCTATGCAGTCGTCTAGCCTTGAAGACGCATACATTCATGCCCTCAGCATGGCTAAGAAACTGCCTAAGCCAGAGCTAGGAGAGGACTCTATCATATCATTTAGTGGGGGTGCAGAGCCTCCTGCGTTCATCTTGTATAGGGCCTTGCTCCACTCTGGGGTTAAGGCTCAGCTGGCGAGTGCTAGTGAAGTAGGAGTCCACATAATACCGTATAGGGAGACAGGTCCGCTGATACTATTTAACGTAGGAGAAAAGGACTCCCGGGTTATACATACACTAGAAGCCGCTTCATTGCTTGGTATAAGAGCCTACCTTATATCTCCCCATATGCACCCCGCCTATGAGGAGAAGGTAGAGTCGCTCGGCGTGGAGAGGATCCTTATAGACTCTAGGTACCCCCTATTAGTCATGTCGCTTTCATCGCTCTTCTGGTCTCCTAGGATGATGGGTGGAAGGGAGGGGAGATTTAGGGCCGAACTGGGAGAGCTTGAGTCAGCCTTTTCATGGATAGCCTCTAAAATCAAAGAGTTAGACCATGAAGAGGCTAGGAATGTAAACATAGTATTTTATACTCCCTCAATGGCACCCGGAGCCTACTACCATTGCTATACTCTACCGACATGCATACAGCCAGCCCAACTAGAGTATGCCCTAAGACTTGGTAGGGGGGCCAGGGGCATCGCCTATATTAATGGAGTGGAGGAGCATGACTACAAAGATATAATCATAACTACCACATTGAAAGGTGTAAAGCTATCAATAGTAAAGTTAGACACAGACCCAGTCACGTCTGGGCTATACGCGATACTGGCAGCTATATCCCTGACGGGTACCATACTATAAATGAGTCTGCTCATAGATTAATCCCTTGGAGGGAGGAATACAAGATGTATAGCAAACACACGTTAGCATTAATAGTGACAAGCGATAGGGTGTATAGAGGCGAGAAACACGACGAGGTAAGGCCTGTAGTCGAGGAGCTTATCAAGAATAAGCATGCTAATTTAAAACTAGTATACTACAGGGTAGTCCCCAACAAGCATAGCTATATAAGGAACGCCGTATTAGAGGCTGTAGAGGCTAGCGACCTAGTCATAGTATCGGGGGGCACAGGGATCTCGCCAAGAGATGTAAGCATAGAAGCCGTGGCTCCGCTAGCCAGAAAGGAGATACCAGGATTCGGCGAGTTGCATAGAAGACTGAGCATGGAGCAAATAGGCCCTAGAGCACTACTATCTAGAACCGCCGCATACATAATAGGCAACAGCCTAGTAGCAGTAACCCCGGGAAACCCACAAGCAGTTAAACTTGCACTAGACATACTATCCCAGGTAATAGAGCATGCTACAGAGGAGATCCGAGGTAAAGGGCATAGACATCATAAACAATAGTGTAGTCCTTAAAAACCTAGGGATTACCATTAACTCAACGGCAAACCACACGAGACCACTGGGGGTACGATTAGATGAAGAGGGATATAATAGTAGGAAAACACGTCTATGGGAGCCTCTACGGGATTCCAAGGGAAATAGCAGAGAATGAGGAGTATCTAAGAAGAGTCATATCTGAAGCCGCAGGCGCTGCTGGTGCTACTGTACACTCACTACACAGCTGGAAGATACCCGGGGAAAAAGGTGGTATATCAGTGATAGCACTGGTACTGGAGAGTCACCTAGCACTACACACATGGCCCGAATACGACTACGCAACATTCGATGCATACACCTGTGGAGAGCACACTGACCCCTGGAAAGCCTGGGAGCTCATAGTAAAGAAATTAAAACCTAGATACCATTATGCAAATTATGTAGATAGAAGCCAAGAAAAGGATATTAACATGAAGCATGTAAAACCATTATCACACTAGAATAGAGTGTCCTAATTCATACTATATCTACTCTTAAAATCATATAATCCTTGATAGTCTAGTCATATTAAACCGAGCACTGTACAGTTTAATCAGGTATCATCTAGGGACACGTGGTGCAACGTACTTGTTCGACTGTGACGAGGCTAAGAGGTGGCAATTACAATCGAGTTATACGTTAAAATCCACTAGGGTGGATATAGATAACGGCTTTTACAGCTGGGCTTGTTTCAAGGCACATCAAGCAGCCGAGTATGCTTTAAAAAGCATCTTAAGAGGTGCTGGTATAGAGTCCTTCGGCCATGATCTTATGTTTCTATGGAGGCGTGCACAAGCCATATGCAGTGCACTAGAAGACCTGCATGAATGTGTAACCCTACTTAACAAGATGTATATACCACCACGTTACCCAGATGCTTGGGCCGGGGGAGCAGTTCCCTACGAGAATTATACTAAGCGAGATGCACTGGAGTCGATTGAATGTGCAGAGAAGATCCTTAAATCCGTAGAGGTGTGTATACATGAGGTATGTGAGGATACCTAAGAGCAGGATTAAAGAGTGGCTAAATGCGCTGGAGGCTACTAAAGAGTTCGCTGAGAAACTACATGAAGCACTAGGCCCTGTAACGGTCCTACTCCATGGCAGCTTTGCGCGGGGAGACTTCAATTTATGGAGTGATATAGACTTAATAGTGCTCTCAGAGCGGTTCGAGAGCATCAGGCCTCTAGACCGATTCAATCTCTTACCAGAAATGCCACCACGAGTAGAACCTATACTATTAACACGTGAAGAGTTCTTGAAACTAGTTGAAAAGCCCACGTGGAGACAGGCACTTGCTAGGGGTGTTGTAGTCGTTATTGATGATTATAATATTACTAGAGTACTAAACGATTTAGAAGTTAAAGTATTAAGTTTAAAGGAGTTATATGAGGAGATAAAGGGTTTAGATTTGTATATAAAAGAATAAGCAATTAAGTTAGAATAAATTTCTCAGAGACTAGAACCTAAATGCTAGATTGTCATAAAAATCTATTGGACACAGCTCTCTTTAAAATTATGATAAGGATATACCCGGATGCATCCTCATTCATGAATGGTATTATACATAATTTAATGAATATGAAATATATTTTAGCGTTCATTTAATAATAAATATTTATTCCTTAAATGTCAGGGATTACCTATAAGATTAATTCCCTTTTAAAAGGTCTCCTAGAGGTGGGTTATTATACCGAGGAATACTTCTGCTAAATGGTTCCAGTTTGTAACCGAATCCCGTGAGTGGGAGGACTTCTATAGGAGTAGATGGAGGTATGATAAAGTAGTTAGGTCTTCGCATGGTGTCAACTGCTCCATGTCGTGCAGCTGGTTCGTCTATGTTAAAGATGGCATAGTCACATGGGAGCTTCAGGCAGTGGATTATCCATTGAAGAACAGCGAGGTACCACCGCACGAACCACGTGGATGCCAGAGAGGTATTAGCTCTTCCTGGTATCTCTATAGCCCGTTAAGGGTCAAGTATCCTTATGTTAGGAAGGCGCTCTGGGACATGTATAGCGAGGCTCTAAATAAAGGCCTCGATCCTGTCGATGCGTGGGCCAGCATCGTTGAGGACCCAGAGAGGGCAAGCAGATATAAGAGGGCTAGGGGTAAGGGTGGATGGAAGAGGGTTTCATGGGACGAAGCATTAAACCTCATAGCAGGAGCACTCATCTACACGATAAAGAAGTATGGCCCGGATAGAGTAGCTGGATTCAGCCCCATACCAGCTATGAGTATAGTAAGCTTCTCCTCAGGCATGAGATTCGTAAGTCTCCTAGGGGGTACCATACTCAGCTTCTATGAATGGTACAATGACCTGCCACTGGCATCACCACAAGTTTATGGAGAGCAGACTGATGTTCATGAAAGCGCTGACTGGTATAACGCTACATACTGGATAATAGCTGGTACAAGCCTACCTACGACTAGAACAGCTGATGCACATTACCTGAGTGAGGTTAGGTATAACGGTACAAAAGTGGTCATAGTAGCCCCCGACTACTATGATCATGTAAAATTCGCTGATGTATGGGTGCCTATTAAGCCTGGTACCGACGGCGCATTCGCTCTAGCAATGGCTCACGTCATACTAAAGGAATTCTACGTTGACAGGAAAGTTGACTACTTCATTGATTACGTGAAGAAATACACCAACCTCCCATTCCTAGTAGTATTGGAAGAGAAGGAAGGTCTCTACGTGCCTGGAAGGATGCTGAGAGCATCACAAGTAGAGAGGTATGCCTCCGAAGAGAACGCTGAATGGAAGCTATTAGTGTTAGACTCAAAAACTCTAGACTTAAAACTACCCCATGGAAGTATAGGATTCAGGTGGGACTCAAAACCCGGTAAATGGAATCTCAAGTTAGAGGATGCCGTCACCTCTGAACCCATAGATCCCCTCTTGACACTACTAGGAGTAGAGGATGAAAGAGTGCAAGTAGCATTCCCCAACTTTGATCAAGTATTCGCAATAAACCCTGAAGAATGGGGTAGAAAGCCCAGACCAAGCGGGATTATTGTGAGAGAGGTTCCAGTGAAAAGGATTAAAACAGTCGATGGCAAGGAAATTGTAGTTGCAACTGTTTTTGATTTGCTTATGGCGCATCTTGGAGTAGCTAGAGGGGGTCTAGGAGGAGACTATCCAAGCGACTACAATGACCCAAAGCCATATACACCTGCATGGCAGGAGGCGTTTACAGGGGTTAGTAGAGAGCTTGTGATAAAGATAGCCAGAGAATTCGCGGAAAACGCTGAGAAGACCAAGGGGAAATCACTCATAATAATGGGTCCTGGAGTGCAGCATTGGTATCACCAGGATCTATACTATAGAGCGTACATACTACTGGTAATCCTAACAGGCTCCGTGGGGAGAAATGGTGGAGGCTGGTGCCATTATGTTGGGACAGAGAAGTTACGTCCAATAGCGCCTGTTGTCAGTATAGCCTTTTCATTAGACTGGACCGGGCCTCCGAGATTCATGAATTCAACACTTTACTGGTATATACATACTGGCCAGTGGAAGTTTGACAGGTTAACATTAGATACCCAATGGGCCCCTTATGCCTCTAGTAAGACTAGGAGGTACATGCATCCAGCGGATTTCTTTGCTATGGCTGTTAGGACAGGGTGGATACCATTCTACCCCACATTCAATAAGAACCCTCTGAAGATAGTGGAGGAAGCCCCCTCAACCGATGACAAGGAGATAATAAAATATGTAGTGGATCAACTAAAGAAGGGAGAACTCAAATTCGCCATAGAGGATCCAGACTCGCCAGCTAATACCCCTAAGGTCCTCTTCGTGTGGAGAGGTAACCTTATAGGATCCAGTATGAGAGGTCACTACCACTTCCTTAGAAGCATACTAGGCACACATCATAACATACTTGGGGAGGAGCAAGCTAAGGATCTGGTTAAGGAGATAACATGGAGGCCTACAATTGAAGGTAAACTAGACCTCTTAGTCACAATAGAGTTTAGGATGAGTTCTAGCGCAAACTATGCTGATGTAGTCCTTCCAGCCGCACATTGGTATGAGAAATATGATTTAACCTGCGGCGACCTTCACACATTTATACATCCCTTCACTCCAGCCACGGATCCCTACTGGGAATCAAGGCATGAATGGGACATCTTCAAAGACCTCGCTAAAAAGTTCTCAGAGCTCGCTGCAAAGCATATTCCAGGTAAAGTTAAGGATCTAGTGGCTCATGCACTACTCCACGATACACCCCAAGAGATCGCGCAACCTGAGGGTGATATCATAGACTGGAAATATGGTGACTCTGAGCCTGTACCAGGGAAGAACATGCCTGTTCTCACCATAGTTGAGAGGGATTATACTAAAATATATGATATGTATATAAGACTAGGGCCAAAGGTCAAGAAAAGGTTTGGGGCTAAGGGTATATTCTTCCCTCTAGATGGTCTCTACGAGAAGCTAAAAGAGGATCCCTTGATAGGAGAGGTAGATGGCTACCCCTCGCTTGAAACTCCAGTTGCAGTTGCTGAAACAATACTTAAGCTAGCACCAGAGGTTAATGGTGAGGTGTCCTACAAGGCATGGGAGGCCCTTGAAAGCCGGGTTGGTTTAAAATTAACTGATGTTATAGAGAAGAGTGTCCATGTAAGCTATACATATAATGATATTATAGCTCAACCTAGGAACGTCATCTCGTCGCCTATGTGGACAGGTTTAGAGGAGCCTGGTAGGACGTATTCACCGTATGTTTTAAACGTTGAGAAACTCGTTCCCTGGAGAACTCTAAGTGGTAGACAAGAGGTCTACATAGATCATGGAGTCTTCAGGGATTTCGGTGAGGCATTACCTGTATATAAGCCTCCGGTGGATCACGTGGCTATAAGTGACGTACCATCCAAGCTTGAAGATGGCTCCAGGCTATTCAGGCTATTAACGCCTCACCCGAAGTGGGGTATACACACTACATTCCAGGATAACTTGAGGATACTCCAGTTATTCAGGGGAGGCCCGCATGTGTACCTTAACTCGCTTGATGCAAGAGAGATGGGTATTAATGACAATGACTGGATAGAGTTGTATTCAAGCCATGGAATAACGGTTGCCAGAGCGGTGACTAGCCATAGAGTCCCGAGAGGGGTAGCAATAATGTACCACGGTCAGGAGAGAACAGTAAATGTACCAGTATCCAAGCTAGCCTCAGAGAAGAAGAAAAGTGATATACTAGGTGGCACAAATAATGCAGTCACTAGGATACTTCCCAAGGTTCTATGGGTAGTAGGCGGCTACGCACAGTTAAGTTACTTCCTTAATTACCATGGAACAAGTCCCTCCGAGAGGGATATAATAGTAGCTATAAGGAAGCTGCCGCTAAAACCTGGTGAAAGACCAGTATATCCTAAGCCCACTATAGCTATGGGGGGTGATTGACGTGAAGATACTACCTCAGATAGGCGTGATCTTTAACCTGGATAAGTGCATAGGATGCCATACCTGTACGGTTGCATGCAAGAATATATGGACAAATAGAGATGGGGCAGAGTATATGTATTGGAATAACGTTGAGACTAAACCGGGAATAGGCTATCCTAAGCAATGGGAGGATCAGGATAAATATAAAGGAGGCTGGACGGTAAAGAACAGGAAACTCAGGCTAAGATTAGGTGGTAAGGCAAGCATTCTATTAAACATATTCTGGAACCCATGGCTACCATCCATGGAGGACTATTGGGGTAGCAAAGGTCCCTGGACATATACATATGAGGACCTACATACGGGCAAGGAGATGAAAACCCAGCCAGTAGCTAGGCCAAAGTCCCTGATCACAGGAGAAGAGGATATACAACTAGACTGGGGGCCAAACTGGGAGGATGCAGGAGCAGGTATAGACAGGACAGCGCGACTCGACCCCAACTATAAGAAACTAAGCCCTGAAGAGCAGGAGGCCTATCTGGAATACAAGAACGTCTTCTACTTCTACCTACCAAGGATTTGTAATCACTGTCTAAACCCAGCATGTGTGGCGGCATGCCCAGCCGGAGCTATATATAAGAGGGAGGAGGATGGAGTAGTCCTGATAGACCAGAATAAGTGTAGGGGATGGAGATTCTGTGTAAGCGCATGCCCCTACAAGAAGGTGTACTTTAACTGGCGAACCGGGAAGAGTGAGAAATGCATACTGTGCTATCCGAGGCTTGAGGCGGGTCAAGCCCCTGCATGCATGTGGTCTTGTGTGGGTAGGATAAGATACCTAGGCGTAGTATTCTATGACTTGGATAAGGCATACGAGGCGTTAACAGCACCAGATCATAAGCTAGTTGAAGCCTATAGAAGCGCCATACTAGACCCATTCGACGACGACACGATAAAAGAGGCTAGAGCCCAGGGAATACCTGAGTCCTGGATTGAGGCGGCAAAGAGATCCCCATTCTACTACATGGCTAAGAAGTGGGAGATAGCATTACCACTTCACCCGGAGTTCAGAACATTCCCCATGGTATGGTACGTCCCGCCATTGAGTCCTGTTCAAACAGTGATGGAGAAAAATGGCTACAGCACGCCTGAGGAGTGGCTGCCTAAACTAGATGAGCTTCGCATACCGATGAAGTATCTCGCAAATCTCCTGGCCGCTGGCAACGAGGAGGAGGTAAAGAAGGCGTTGAGGAGACTAATAGCTTTAAGAATATATAGGAGGTCTCTAAGAGTAGAGGGTAAGCCTAATGTCGAAGTCCTAGAGAAGGTAGGGTTGACAGTAAGCGACGCCAAGAGAATGTATAGGTTATTAGCCCTTGCATATCACCATGAAAGATTCGCCTTACCAACCACCCATACCGAGAAGGCTACTGTTCCCTACATGCATCAGGGATTCGCGGGCTTCACTGAAAAGATGCCGAAGAAGGAATGGCATAAGCAGCCTGTTGGGGGTAGATAGCCATATGGAGGGAATATCCGATATTAAAGGGAAACTATATATATGTATATCAAAGCTCATGAGTAATCCCGTAGAGTTTGAATGGGACGATATTATAGAGTGCAAGAGGTTTATGGATGAGACGGATAGTCGTAGTAAGGAGCTTAACAGGATACTACATAAGGCGGCAAATATAGCTTCAGTTATGATCAACGCTGTGCGGAGTGGAGACCTGGAGAGTCACTATATAAGCCTCTTCGAGTTATCGCCAAAATGTCCCCCTTACCTTGGTTACTACGGGTTTAAAGAGGAGCAGAAGAGGAGGATGTTCATGGTGGAGATAGCCGGGTATTATAAGAGATTCGGCTTAAAGATGAAGCGGGGGGAACTGCCTGACTATGTGCCAGCTGTTGCTGAGTTCCTCGGGCTAACTGTATATTCTGGGCTCAAGGCTAGAAGAGTCTTCGTATATAAATACGTTAAACCATATATTGGTTCGTTAATCGAATGCCTTAAGAAGCATAGTAGCTTATACCATGAATTATACAGTGTTTTTAACAGCCTACTCGACTTTGAGTTCGCGCGTCAAATTCTCGTTGAGAGGTGAGGTTTATGGCTAGCTTGATAGATACATTCATTTATGGGTTCTTCGTGTATATAGCATTGATTCTGTTTGTAGCTGGTCTAGCGTATAGATGGGTTAGAAATAGATTCTCCTGGACGGCCATGTCAAGCGAGTTAATGGAGATGAGGGTGTTGGGTGCTACATCAGTGCCGTTACACTATGCGATTATAGTACTCTTAATAGTCCACATAGGGGGTGTAGCTACGGGTTTCGGTGTAAGCTCGCTTAAGTTAATGTCGCTGTGGGTTGCTGGGGCTGTTGCGGGCATAATAGCCATTTACGGTGCCTTCGTGGCATTAATTAGGAGAATAATATTTCCAAGTGTAAGGTCTATGAGTAAGGCCGAGGATTACATAATATTAATACTATTAATATTGATACTAGCCCTAGGCCTCTATCAATACGCAGCGGTAGGCGTCGGAGGATTATACCCCATACTAGCCAGATGGTTTAAGGGGGTATTCATAGGCTCCCCCAATATAGAACCACTAGCCTACTTGCCGTGGTGGATAAAGCTCCATACGTTCCTAGCTATGTTATTTGTAGCATACTGGCCCTTCACAAAGCTTGCAGGCATGATCTCATATCCAATAACGTATATAACCAGGAAATACCAGGTGATTAGGTTACAGAGGAGAATGTATAAGTGAAGGAACATATAAATAAAAATACTAGCTTTTTCCTAGAACTATTATTAATAGTAATAGCTATATTTTTACTTGTAATTCTTGGGATATCAATAACATATGTGAATGTACAGGGAGAGCCTATAATAATTACGGCAAAGGTCAATTCCAAGGAAGAAAAAGTTGTTAGAGTAGGGTTATTGGATCTAAAACCCAAGTCTGGCCTTGGCATAAACGTGACGATAAAGGTAAACGTGGAGGGAGGACCCATAGATATAGTCATTCTAGATAAACGCAGCTATGAAGAATCGACTACCAGCTTGCATACTCAGTATTTAGCTTTAAAACGCAATGTGACTAGTAATGTAACAATAACAATAGCTACTGAGCTAGGCCAACTTTATGATGGGATCTATATTATATTAAGTGGAACTGACAGTGCAAATTCTAACGTTCTAATGGAGATAAGCTCTTCTTGGATCGAGAGAGCCTATAAGTACCCATTTAACAGCATAGTTTCTAGAGTAGCCATTATCTCGACTGTCTTAATATTGGTGTTCTTTGCAGCATTAATTAGATCTAGAAAATGGAGTAGATTATCCATTTGATTTTTAGGTCAACCCCTTATATTTAAGGGATAATTAATTAAATTAAAATATTCCTTATTTATTTTAAGCCCTGGGACAAACCATGGATGGGCTAGCTACTGAGGTTACTGTAGAAACCCCTAGAGAAGATTACAAGAGGAGATATAAGCTTAAAGGAGACCCCACAAAGGGCCTTATAGCAGCGACATTCGGATTCTTCGTAGGGTTTGCAGCAGTAGCCCTATATGGCCCCACAGCCAAGGAGTTCAGAGACATAATGGGCTTATCGGGTACACTTATGGGCTTGCTAGTCGCTATACCCCAGCTTACTGGTTCACTTTTGAGGATACCGTTTGGGGCATGGGTCGATAAGGTTGGAGGAAAAAAGCCCCTGCTAACTCTACTAGTATTATCAGTTATTGGCATGTCTGGTTTAACAGGAATACTCCTGCTATATTACCCTGACAGGATCACAATTGAAATGTACCCAGCTATACTCCTCTTCGGAGCCTTAGCTGGATGTGGAGTAGCTACGTTCTCTGTAGGCATACCTCAGACATCATACTGGTTCCCGCAGAGGAGGCAGGGATGGGCTCTAGGAACATATGCTGGCCTGGGTAATACTGCACCGGGATTCTTTACATTGCTCATCCCTGTAGCTGTAGCTTCCGTAGGGCTACCAGGTGCCTATGCTTTATGGCTACTCTTCCTGGTTGCCGGTACACTAATATATGCTATAATAGCTCATGACGCGTACTACTTCCAGTTAGTTGGCAAAGGAGTGTCTAGAGATGAAGCTAAGAAAATAGCCAGTTCCCTGGGACAGGAGCTATTCCCCTCAGGGAAACTCACAGAGGCCTTAAAGATTTCAGCAAGAATAAAGAGGACATGGGCGCTTGTAGCATTATACTTTACATCATTCGGAGGCTTCCTAGCCCTAACAACGTGGTTTCCCAGCTACTGGAGACTTCTCCATGGCCTAGGAAGGGTAGAGGCTGGCATACTAGGCGGTGTGGGCTTCTCTCTGATAGCATCATTCATTAGGGTCTTTGGAGGCTATGTTAGTGATAAGATTGGGGGTGAAAAGACTGCTATAATAAGTTACTCACTAGTACTTTTAGGAGCAGCTATACTAACAACAACCACCCTATTCTATCCAGCTGTTATAGGTGAAATAATAATAGCTTTAGGGATGGGTATCGCTAATGCAGCTGTCTTTAAACTTGTACCAAAATATGTTCCAGAGGCAGTAGGTGGGGCTTCAGGCTGGGTGGGAGGCCTAGGCGCATTCGGTGGGTTTGTTGTACCACCAATTTTAGGCTTATTCGTGGATTATCTGGGAGATATAGGGTATGCTAGGGGATTCATAGTGTACGTACTCCTAGCATTGATGTCACTCACAATATCATATATACTTATGAAGAAGTTCGGAAGACATCAATAAATTAGACATTCATCCTAGGGATTTAATTTGGACTCACCATCATCGGGTTTCTTAAGTAATGGAATTATACCGCCCAACATATAATGTGGCATCTCATATCCAAGAAACATTTCCACAATTTTGGATTCGGCCTTACGTAATATCTCGGCCAACGTGGTAACGGAAATATTTAACTCCTTAGCAAGATCCTTAAGGCTAATTTTTCTGGGGTAACTATAATAGCCCTTAATATATGCTATAAAGATGATCCGTTCCTGCTCCCGAGTGAGTACGTGACTGGTCAAACTAAAATCATCCAGATTAATTATCTTGTATCCCATTTTCTCCTCTATCTCATTCAAGGCAGATTTCCTAAATGAAAGTAACTCAACAATCCTGCCATAAGGGGTTAAAATATTATGTTTAAGGAGAACCTCTGACGGGGAGTAAATTACTAGACACTTCTTACAGTCGTCCATTACCTTGAACTTTAATTTTATTAATGCACCATGCCTATTCTTGTGAATTATAGATATTTTGAAGTTCCTCGATTTGGATATCTCATTTAAAAAGAGTTTTAGTGCAGCACTATGACCGCTAATTTTAATCCACTCTTCAGCGTATACTTCTTCGCTTTCAGTATTAAACGTTACTTTGAGGGTTTTAGCTATGATAGCATGATGACAATTATTGTCGTGGTTATTGCTATGTTGTCTACAAAAGTCCTCAGATACTCTGCGTAGTATGTCGATAAATTCGCAGCTCCTGTTGGAAAAGCCTATGACTCTTTGGGGTCTTTCAGGCACAATAAACCCCATATAATATTTATTCAGTATCTCTAAACGAAGTTATATATTATCCATGTATTTTAATATTTAAAATTTAAG
>WAQN01000039.1 GCA_015520195.1 Desulfurococcales archaeon
CAGATAGTCATATTATTTATATATTTATTATAAAATAATAATTTATAGTAAAGTAGGTTAGAGCATGGATAGATAAATTAGATTAGGAGAAGATATCCACAAAATGGGGAGCGACGGGTGGAGTGGCCTCCATTAAGGGAAAACGTAAATATTATAGATAATTATAACTCACTATTAGATGTTTGTATCAATGTATCTAGGGGAGATGGGAAGACAGTTATATTGGTTAGAAATGTAGATGAGTTAGTTAAAATAAAGGAGTTACCTCCAGATTGCATAATGCTTATCAAACCTGATAATGACAATAATAGTTTTAGGAAGGGATGATCTAGAGTTGCTAGTGTCGCTATCATCTGCTAGGGAAAGTTATTTGCTATCTAAAGGATTTGTGAGAGACTGGATCATGGCTACGCTAATTGTTGCCATCACTATAGTGGGTGCTTCAACATTTTATCCTATCCTAAGGGAAACGGGGTTAGGCGGGTTTATTGAGGATCAAATTAGCCAGTTAAGAGAGCTAGTTGGAGGCGGTTCCTCCCTCCCACTAGTATTACTTATTATATTAAATAATATACGTGTTCTATTAATAATAACTATAACTATCCCCACGATAATACTGCCTATAAGTATATTAGCACTTCAAGGAGCTATAGTAGGCTACTTAACCTCGTGGATGCTAGAAAACCCAGTTATAGAGGCCTCTCCTGAGATCAGTATAACCATAACTCCAATGTACATATTCT
Source organism: Desulfurococcales archaeon (assembly GCA_015520195.1). Lineage (GTDB taxonomy): Archaea > Thermoproteota > Thermoprotei_A > Sulfolobales > Acidilobaceae > WAQN01. The sequence continues at coordinate 744 of WAQN01000039.1, forward strand.
TAGCCTTAATTATACATGGAATAATAGAAATACCTGCATTTAGCTTAGTACTAGCACCACTAATGTCATTTAGGAAAAGAGGGATAAAATCTACATTCAAGCTATCCCTATCGCTCCTTCCATTATCCATGCTAATGCTTGTTATAGCAGCAGTTATAGAGTCAGTAATCACTCCAACAGTGGTATCATTATATATTATAATTTCATCCTGAAATGGGGGGTATCGATCTATGAAGAGGAATAACTATATGGACGCCATAGATGCGCTAAAGATAGCCTCTGATATAACCGACCACTTATTTAGCTCATTAACAATAGATAAGGTGGAAGGGATAGACCCGAAGGAGGTCATGGTTATCGTAGATAATTACTACAAAAATTACTCTGAACTATTAAATATAAAAAATATATTGATAAATTTTAGAGTGATAATAAATAATGTGGTTAGGAAAAAAGGTATTTCGAGTGTCGAGGAGTTGCATCTATTAGGCCAAGCGTTGAGGGATGTTATTAATGAATATATTAATGAGAACATGAACTTTATTGAGAGTTATTGCAGAAATAACCTGCGTAATCTCAATATACTAATCGTGCCTCCAGGTAATTTATTAAACGCATGTGTCAAGAGAATTAAAGGCAGAATATACACTATAATTCCTAGACTTATAGGTAAAAATGAATCATCTACTAACATCTATAGCAAAGCTACCCTAGTCCCAGCAGCATATATACAAGGCATAATCAAAGATGATGTTGATTCAGTAGTAGTTCAGGCAGACTCTGTATTTCAGCAGGGCCTATACTCTCCTCCGGGCTCTCTAGCAGCAGTTAAAGTGGCTAGAGAGGAGGGTTTGAGGATCATAGCTTTGTCTACTGGCATGGTTGTTAGGCCCACGAGGATTTCAGATCTAATCTCAGGATTAAAGGAGTCTATTCACTTCATGATGGAGTGGGGAGAGGAGATCAGCGTATACTCCAATGACGCCATAAGTATGAATGACATAGATGAGCTAATTCTAGGTTTCGACGGACCCGTAGATCTAAGTAGCATAAAGAATATAAGCTCGAGGCTTCTAAAGACCAATAGCACCCACATTAACTATATTCTAAAAAACTTACTTGAAAAGATGAAATGACTTGCATGAGGGACTAGAAATATTGAGAGAAAATGTGGCGCTAGTAATCGTAGGTGCCTTAAGTATCCTGCTAATAACTACGCTTATAGCATTAGCATACACGTCACTGCAAGAAAGCTTTATTATAGACTGGAGAGGAGGAGTGTTTGTATCTAAACTAATTAAAGGCACACCCAGGCTATACCTGGATAAAGGAGTATATAATATATCATATATTGACTCTAATAATATAAGATTATTAATTATAACTAGTTTAGATAATAAAATTATAGAGGCTTCATTGAAAGACGTGAATAGGAGTGGAAGGATATATCCTTTATTCAACATTACAATATACATGTGCCCCTATGAGATCCAAGTACATCGGGGTTCCAAGAACGTCACTGATCTAATACTCTCTTCTAAAGCACTTAATATTAATAGAGAAAACAGTGAGTGTATCATTACTTTTAACGGTTTAAAAATTTATAGTTTAGGTTACGTTAGTGATAGGGGCTTCTTCATATTTAATGTAACCAATGCATCTATATACAGACTATATTACATAGTTGTGGGTGTAAAAGGTGTTAATATCGGTCAAGAGGGATTAAGGGAAGATATGAATGTCGCCACAACACCTAGTGGAACACAAGGTGCTATCGAAATCCTGTCGAGGACAACCCCACTCCAAGAGCCAGTTAAGATTACTCCAAATGACAGCTCATCTTGGAGCATTAAAATGAAATACCTAATAGGCCTAGCCTTGTCGATACTCATGGTAGTGTCCCTGGTGTATGAATATGGACGCAGTAGAAAGAGCAATTGAGGCCTTGGCCAGAGGTGATCCCATTATGGTCTTCGACGACGAGTCTAGAGAATCAGAGGTTGATCTAGTCTACTATGCCCCCTTAATAAACCATGAGAAAGTCTATAATCTACGTGTGATGGCTGGAGGCCTCATATGCTTTGCCACAAGCTGGAAAGTAGCCAGAGGTCTAGGGCTCATGTGGGGTGATGAGCTCATATCAATGCATGAACCTCTAAAACCCCTTACGTTAAAAAGGCTTAGCTACGGTGATAGGCCAGCATTCACTATATGGGTAAACCATGCATCGGTCAAAACAGGGATAACCGACATAGATAGAAGCACTACCATAAAGGAGCTATCAAACACAGTCAGTTTATACGTCTCAGGCGATATTAGTGGAGCGAAGAGGAAGTTCCTAGAGGAGTTCCAGGCACCAGGCCATGTGCCAATACTAGCTTCAAGGGGTTTAGGAGAGAGGAGGGGACATACCGAGCTAGTCATAGCACTGGCTTTATATGGAGGACTTGAACCCAGTATGGCCCTGGCTGAAATGCTTACTAAAGGTAGAGCACTCAGCGTGAGTGAGGCTAGAAATTTATCAGAGAAGAAGAAATGGCCTCTAATCACGGGTTCAATGATAGTGGAGGCTTGCAGAGATGAAAAGGTGTGTTGGAGTAGCTGACACAACATTCTCTCGGGTAGACATGGGCTCCATAGCTATTGAAGTGCTAGAGAGGGAGCTCCCAGGCTACTCTATAAAGAGATACACAGTTCCAGGAATAAAGGATCTGCCAGGAGCAGCTAAAAGGCTCATAGACTCGGGATGTGAGGGTGTAATAACCCTTGGATGGGTTGGTAGGGAGCCTGTCGACAAGTACAGTTATATAGCATCAAGCATAGGGCTAATAATGGTGGAGATCCTCACGGGTAAGATAGTAATAGATGTAACCGTCCACGAAGATGAGGCCAAGGATCCAATGGAGCTGAAAAGGATAGCAGTCGAGAGGGCTAAAGACCATGCTAGAAACCTCGCGCTACTACTCAAAGAGGGGCCAACGGCCCTCAGCAGCCTCGCTGGTAAGGGTGTCAGGCAGGGTTATCCAGACGTAGGCCCCTTATAGGGTTAGAGTATATCTTCTAGGGAGTAGGTATAACCCATTTAGCTAAGTCTTCATCGTAATATGCTAGTCCCATCTTAACAAGCTTTCTGAAGAGTCTCGAAGCCTTCTCACCTAAACTCTCTTGCAGTATGGATTCCACTTCCTCTAGGCTCCTAACACTAACCTCGTCAAGTCTTCTAGTGAATTCACCCCAAAACCCCCTATCAACTGCTATCATCTCATCTCCACTCTCTATTACTACTGCTCCTTCTCTCTCCAACTTCTGGAAGAATCTATCGGGAGCTCTGAGCCACTTCAAGTCATCACTAAACAATACCTTATCCTGCTTTAACCTTTCAATGGCCGACATATACGTCCTGCGTGGCCTCACCGCCTCCTCCCTGAAAGCCTGAAGAGGCTTGGCCTCCTCCACCTCTTCTACCACCTGCCTCTCCTCCTGCCTTTCTATGAGCTCTGCTATTTTCCTGTGTAGCTCGTCTATCTTGCCAGTGAATGGGTTAACTATGTCGTATACTGCCCTCTCTATCCTCTTTGATATATACTCGGCTAGTTTTCTCTCATCTATGCCAGCAGGCTCAACACCACCCCGGGCTATATTTGTGAGTAGGTCCCTTAGGTAATCAGTAACCAACGCATAGCCCCGGCTCTTTGCAATCCTAGACAACATCACGTAGTCTTCATAGTCTACTTCAACCTTTAATACTACTTTCCTATCTCTACTAACATTAGACTCACTCAAAGCTCTAAAGCACCATAATGATCGTGATATGCTTTAAACCTAAAATACTAAATCCACTTAATCAGGTATTCTCAGCTAAGAGGAGTCTGGGTGGCTAACGCATGGAGAGGATAAGAGCACATATACTGGTTAGGGGTAGGGTTCAGGGTGTGTTCTTCAGGGTAAACATGAAGAGGATAGCCGATATGAATAATGTAACGGGCTGGGTTAGGAATGTGCCAGACGGAGTAACGGTCGAAGCCGTGCTTGAGGGCACTAGAGATGACGTAGAAAAGGTTATATGCTGGAGCATGAGAGGACCCCCGGGAGCTGAGGTTAGAGAGTTGAAAGTGGAGTTCTCAGAGTATGTAGGAGAGTTCCATTCATTCAGGATAATATATTAAAAATTTAATAATATTTATATAAAATTATAGAACCTAGTATTATAGATGCATGCATTATCGTGCAGAAAATGCATATGGCATTAGCTTCAAATAACTCTATATAAACAAGATAAGGAATCGCAACTAAACCTAATATAAATAATAATTTTAATATATATAAATAATAGCTTTTATTTAATAAAATATAAAGGGATAAGAATAAAGTTAGAGAGATGAAGTATATCGGGGCAATCTCGGAAAAATGAAGAGATACCCCGAATACTTCGACTTCACCATACGAATATACGGTTTCACAATCAATAATTCCCTCTTCGAATACAGCATTACATAACTGGCCTCCACTCCTGTAATCATTATAGCCGTATAGAGATGAGAGCAATCCTATTACTACTATAATCGACAGGACCACTGACAACTTCCCGGGCTCATCCATTATATCACCGCTAGTTTTATCGAACTTGACTTAATGAAGTTCTGCTTAATTTAATAATTATTTTTAAATATTATAAGGAAATACTAGTTTTTAACTTAATAATTTTATGAGATAGTCGTTGTGTTGGTTATCCACTTCTTATTCTAATTATCTTTGGCCTTCCCATTATTAGCCAGTATTCAACGGTTACTCCGGGTTTGAGTCTATTTGCGAGTTGCTCATCGTCTGTAGGCTTCTCTACGTCGAATGTCTCAAAGGTTTCTGAGTCCATTAGTTGAACAGAATCTCCCATATCAGCTAGTACTTGTGCTAGCCTCTTCTCTATAACCGGGGTTTGGACACGGGTGTCTACTGGGGCTACAAGGGTCTTTTTCTGTCCTGTGAAGACGCCTATTGCTACCACATGGGCTTTGGCACTCCCATGCTTCCCTGTTTTAGCCCTGGTCATTTCTACTATTCTGCACGGCTCCCCGTCTATGACTATATAGCTGCCTTTCTTTAACTCTCCTAGAGTCGCATAGTTTACGCTCATTCCACTTGCACCCGTGTAGGGTATGTCTCTATTAACGCTTTTTAAATAATATGAGGCATTCAGCATCATGGTACCTGGCTAACTGGGTCATGGGTATGGAGAGGAATTACTGGTCAATATATGCTACTCTGGCATCAGCATATAGTAGGGCTAGGGAGTCTGAGGAGTGGAGGCTATTATATGATAGGGTAAGGGAGGTTACTACATTGATTAGCCTAGTAAAGAATTATTCCCGAGCTCTTAGCGGCAGCTGGGCTAGGAGAATTGATGACATGCTAATCAAGATTAGTAGACACTTGTATGAGGCTATTGATTCAGGGGATATAGGTATTGCAGCGGAGTGGGTGTCTAAGGCTTTTGATGAGCTATCCATTGTGTATTCTAGGCTCCGCTTAGCATCATTTATGTTTAATTCTTCTCGAATGATGATCTCATTCGCCTTGATACTTTCCTCTATTATATCAATTCAGATGGCAGAGAACCTAATAGTCCTTGTTACATTATTCCTAATAATCGGCGTCGCGTTGGACTCTATACTACTATACAAAACCATGTATCCCCCCTATATGCTGGCAGTAGCTGGTACTATAGCAGTCATCCTCTCAGCCTATCTATTCTCGATAGGCATAATAGCTCCAGGCTTAGTGTTAGCTGGAGGGCTTGCAATAGTATCCCCACTCCTGGAAAGGTCAATAGCATCATCACTTATTGGGTGAATGAGGGGTTGGCGTTTAATTATACAAGTATACCGTTAATGAATACTATATCTTCGCTTCCTCCAGAGATAGTAGTCATAATACTCTCATTAATGCCCGGTGTTGAGCCTAGATATGCTGTGGTGGTTGGAGTCATACTTGGTTTAGGATTCTATGAATCACTACTCCTATCTCTCCTCTCATTAATCATCCTATCAACACTACTTACACTATTCATCGGGTACATAGACAAGGTCTTGGCTAGCTTAACCGCATCTAAGGGAGTCCTATCTAAGATAGCAATCCTATACATGAAGATTAGAAGTCGAAGCGCATCAAGAGCTCGTAGAAGTGTTGAGAAGTGGGGTTTGCTGGGACTGATAGGATTCATAGCTATCCCACTACCAGCTACAGGCGTTTACACAGGGGCTTTAGCTTCACTTATTCTAGGAATCAGAGGCCTCAAGCTCTTAGGGGCTTTAATTTTGGGAGGCGTAATATCCATGATAATAACAAGTATAATGACTAATATTATACTGTGAACTCTAAACATACAGTTATACCATCTATTCAAAAGCGACTGCCCTATTAAACTGTTATCCTCATAGCGCTTAAGATAATCAATACCATGACTCCATTCTAACATTATAATCTCAGACTCCATAATAATAAGTAAACCGGGTTGCATAGAATTGAGTATAGACTGTGTAGAAGTTCCATCTGATACTAGGATAGACATAGCCGTATTAAAGGAGAGAGGATTCATAGGATTAGAGAAAGGATTAAGGACCGGACGACCCAGATTCCCCTACTGTAGCAGACCATGGTGCCCTGGTAACAGGGCTTACCTATGTGACTTAGGGTACTATACTGATGCATCATCCAATGGCCCCAGTAAGGTCCGTATTTATACTAGCACCGTAAGGTCGATACTTGCATCAAGGTTCTATGATATGATCTCGGCAGGATTCCAGCACTCTCCCTTGGTAAGGCGTTTATGGCCCGTAATGTGGAAGCCTATAGCTAAGCTGTCAGGCTATGAGGAGCTTTCAGCAAGTAGCTCCTTTAAGCTTAATAACCTAGATGTTGTAGAGGTGGATGTACTAGTCGTTGGAGGGGGCTTAGCTGGGATTGAGGCTAGCCTCACAGCAGCTAGGATGGGTGCATCCGTTTTACTAGTCGAGTATAGGAGGCTCGGTGGCTTCATCAGGCTACTCGACTCAGGGCTTGTAGACGAGAGGGTTAGGCTTATCCGTGAGAGTAGGGGTGTTAGAATCTTAGAGGGCTATAAGTATATAGGAGTATTTAGTGAGGGCCACATAGTTACAGGTAATGGTAGTGTTATACTAGTTAAACCTAAGAGCGTAGTGTATGCTACCGGCTCAATATCACCTCCACCACTTGCATTAAACAATGACTTACCAGGACTAGTATCTCTGGATTATGGGTTAGAGCTCCTGAGTGAGGGTTATAGGCCTAAAAGGGCAGTAATACTTGGAGGCAGTTATTGGAGTGCAAGGGTTGCTAAGGTTATAGCTGATTCTGGGGTAACGGTGTCATTCATCCCCGTCGATGACATTGGTAAGGAGGCTGAAGAGCTATTGTCAGGGTCTGGTATAGGAGTGGAGGAGGGCAGGGTATTAGGCTTTAAGGGAATGGAAAGGGTTAGTGGCGTCATCTTAGATGATGGACGGGTGATTAAAGGTGACATTGTTTTATCTGGTGTTGAGGAGTATCCTGATGCAAATGTAGTTTACGCTATTGGAGCATCAAGTAACTATTGTAATGGCAGGGGAATTATAGTACCTCAAGTCAATAAATTCCTAGGGGTTAAACCCAATGTTTTCATTGCAGGGTCTATTATAGGAGACCAAAGCTTAGACGAAACCCATACAGGTGCTAGGCTTGCTGGTGCAGCGGCTGCAAGTAGATCTGGGCATGGTGATATAAGCGATGTTGAGTCTATTGCTGAGGAGTACTGGAAGTTGAAAACCTATGAATGTCAGGGGGGAGAGGTTGCCTCTACTGTTAGAGTCTGGTTAAGCGGTTCTATAGAAGGCCTTCAGTTTGTCGATGTAGAAGCAGAGGTGACGATCACTGATCTAGTGAGGGCATGGGAGTCGGGATATAGGAGTATGGAGAAGATCAAGAGAGTAACCGGGTTAGGTACGGGGTTAGAGCAAGGCAGGTTCAGCGCACATACGGCCGCCTTACTCTTGAGTAGAATCTATGGAGCATCAGTGTCTGATATAGGGCTGTTTAAGTCTAGGCCGCCTCATATGCTTCCCTCGTTTGGCGACTTAATTGTGGGTGGTTTAGAGTGATACCTAGGTTTGAGGTTTCACATGATATACCCGAGAGGGTTGGAATCATAGTTGTGGGTGGTGGGGCTGCTGGGGTGGGTGTGGCATTTGGCTTGGCTAGTCTAGGCTACACCGATGTAGTAGTCCTTGAGAGAGGCTATATAGGATACGGTTCTTCTACTAGGAATGCTGGGAGATTTAGGGTTCACTTCTTCTCTAAGGAAAACACGGTTTTCGCAGCTAAATCAAGAGAGATTATACTGGAGATAGCTAAGAAAGCCAGAATTAACCCAGTTATAGTGCCTGGAGGGTATTTGTGGTTATTTGAAGATGAAGGCATGTTTAAGAGGTTTATTGAATTTAACGAGCACGTATGGAAGCCTCTAGGCTACCCGGTTAGGCTATTAGGTATTGATGATTTAAGTGAGAGGTATCCTTATCTTAACGTGGAGGGTTTAGTAGGCTCTGCTCTTGGAGTTGAGAATGGAAGCTACCATCATGATTACCTCCTATTAGCCCAAGCTGTATACGCCTATGAGAGGGGTGTAAGATTCATTGAGGGTGCACATGTGGATGAGGTAATAGTTGAAGCTGGTAGAGTTAAGGGTGTAAGGGTTAGGGGTCATGGCACAGTCTATGCTGACAACGTCGTCATAGCTGCTGGAGCATGGTCTAAAGAGCTAGTTTCTAAAATTGGGATAGATATACCAGCGCATCCTCAGAGGAAGAGCCTACTGGTTACAGAGCCTTACAAATTCATGATAGAACCTCTAGTCATATTCTTCGAAGAACACGGTTATATAGGTCAGACACTAAAGGGGGAAATAATAGCCTCTAAGGGATATCCCGGAGAACCCAGGGATAGTGATTATAGTAAGATAGAGTTCAAATGGCTTGTCGAGACCTCAAGACTAGTAGCTGAAAGGCTTAAAGGCGGCTCCAGGCTGAGACCCATGAGGATATGGAGCGGGGCCTATTATGTAACCCCAGATCACAGTCATATACTTGGAAGAGATGATGAGTGGCCTGAGGGCTTATACATTAATACTGGCTACAGCGGACATGGCATGATGATGGCTCCCTACGCAGGGATTCTACTAGCTAGGCTCATAGTAGATGGAATAGAGCATGAGGACCTAAAACCATTCAAGCCAACGAGGTTCAAAGAAGGTAAACTAATACATGAGGGACTAGTAATAGGCTAGTAACTAGAAGTACATTTAATTTTCTACATAAGTCAAATCTCCATTGGTGGAGGGTTTATATTTATGGACAAGATAATGCTTGTATGGTCTAGGTTGAGTAGAAGATCAAGGGATATATCGTTAAGATTGAATATAAGCTTATTGCATTTAAATGATAGGCCCCCCTATATCAAGGCTGCCATAAAAACGCTAAGGGTTATGAAAGAGGCTAAATGTGTGATATTGCAGCTACCTCCTGGACCAGCTCTGTTCTGGTCATCGATTTCTAAGGGTAAAACTAAATTAATCTGTGATGTGCATACTGGGATGTTCCATTATAGGAGTTTTAAGGAGGTTATCTTGAATAGACCTTTTAGAAGGCTTCTTTCAAGATGCAACTTTGTCCTTGCGCATAACGATGATGCAGCTGACATACTGCGCTCTCTCACCAAAAGCAGGATTATGGTTGTCTATGATCCAATACCAGTAATAGACTTTGTGGAGAACCCAAAATTAGGTTTAAAGGATTTCATACTATTACCAGTATCATGGGATAGAGATGAGCCTATAGACTATGTGATAACTGAAGTCGTAGAAGGCGATATTTACGATAGATATGGTGTGAAACTAGTAATAACAGGCGATTATAGTAGAGGTAAATTATTTTTAAACTTGGATCACCCTAAAGTAAGACGCAATATAATGTTAACAGGGTATATACCATGGAGCCAGTACTACTGGCTTGTATCTCATGCCAAAGCTATTATAGCCTTAACTACATGGAAATACACTGTTCTATCATCAATTTGGGAGGCTGTGGCATTTAATAAACCCATAATAGCTTCTTATACTCCCACTATTTATAAAATACTAGGTGACGATGCAATATACTTTAAACCTGGCATTAGAGGTAGCCTCGTAGAGGCTATAGAGGCATTTCACGATAGGCCTCCAAATTCAGATAGACTAGCTAGAAAGCTGAAACATATGTCAGAAGATAGCCTTAAGCGCTTAAAGTCTATATGCGAGGATGAGTAAGTAATAGGTCGAGAGATCATTTATTTATTAATAGCTAGCTAATCCCATTATTGGATCTCTGCCTTCACTCATTCTCAAAATAGCATTAAGCGGTATATGGTATAGTCCTGTCTTTGCCCTTATCTCATATAGGATCTCATAGCTTATTCTCTCGACAAGCCAGAATAGGAGTGAGGAGCCAAGATTACTACGGGTCACCTGTAAATCCTCGCTAAGCCCCCTAATATATGATTCTATGAGCTCTTGTGCTACCATATACTCCCATCTTAATAGGTCATCGTTCAAATGCTCTAGTGACTCCTTTAGTCCCATGGCTTCTTTTTCCATTATAGCCATTACAGTGGCATAGTCTATACTCCTGATTAGTGCTGCTAAATCCCTTTCAGGTGGTTCTTTTTCATTCTTGAATCCGGGTTCTTTGTAGGGTTCTCCTTCGAAATCTGTTATCATTATGGAACTGTCGACTCTGTATAGTTGGTATAAGTGCATGTCTCCGTGTATCCTGAATACTATTCTACTTGATAGAATACTAGGATCATAAAGTTTATATGCTAGATCTAATAGTCCAACTGCACCTTCGCCTAACAGGGGATCCTTTAACACGTGAGAATATTTAGTTATCCATTTAGCCCTGACTCTTATTCTATCTAACCATTTCTCTGCTCTAAGGCTTCCTGCTATTTCAGGTTTGCACCATTCATGTGTACATTTATATAGTGCATTATGTAGGTCGGCTAGCAATTTACCTACATCGCTAATTAATCCTGGTAAAATAGGCTTTCCCCTAGAAGCAGATTGGGCATAGTTTATAACTTCGCTTGCCAGTGGAGTGCCGTCTATATAGTCTGTTATTATAGCCACCTGCCAGGAATCGTATGTTAAGCTGCATGATAATCTCGGAATATTTGGGTATCTAATACTAGTTAGATATTCTAAAACTTTATATTCCATCACGTCATCTTCTAAAAGCGCTAATACTTTAATTGTATAATTGTTGTCTAGCTGGGCTACTATACTTCTAGGACTAATGCTAATTATATCAACTATTCCCCTACTCCTATATTTGATACCACACTTGTCATTGATACGTTCTAATATCTTAGTTATAAGTCCTTTATAATCTGGTTTTTCAGGGTTCTCAGGGATCATTAGCTTCTTTAATCCATAGCATGTTTCTACATCTATTAAAAGCCAGTTATTATTCAATTTATTACGTGATTTAACAGTGTAATCTCCGCAGATGACATCTAATGCTAATATTTCATCTATAATAGGCATCATCCCTTGCCTACTCTTCAACCGGATTCCACCAAGACCAGTATTCTATTTACACGCTTTATTGCTAGGTCTAGGGCTTTATCCTAGTTAGAGTCATAGTCCCGTAATAGCTGTAATAAACCATATCCATTTTTAGGCCAGTTCTTAATGATAGAACTAGTATGTGAAATACTCAATTAATCTAGATTTAGGAGTATCCTTGCTAGAACACGGGCTCCATTTGGGATCCTGGGTGGCTTCATTTTCCTCGCTTTTTCTATGAAGGCTTCAATAATCCCTGGCTCTGGTTTTGTCATGAAAAGTGCGTTTATCTTGCTAGAAACAACTAATGCATCTTGGGGGGGTGCTGCTAGCTTCCATTCAGGATTATATACTATTATAGTTGGCTTACGGTATGCTAATGCAGAGTTTATTGCAGTCATTCCTATGTGAGTTATTACAACAGAAGCCCCTGCTATCCAACGGTCAATGTTTTCAGTGAAATCGAAAACTATCCATTTAGGCCTCTTAGATTTATAGTATGATGGATCAATTCTACCAGTTTGTATGACTAAGTTATCCAAGCTTGTCTTTAATAATGCATCGAATAATCCTTTGTAGCCATGTGTCCCAGTGGTTACAAGTATATAACCTCCATCCCAAGGCTTATAAACAGGGTCTTCATATATGGGGCCCACCACGACTCCATTCTCATATAGACTTCTTTGCTCCTCCCAGTGTAATGCTACAAAGTGGGAGAACCTTGATAGAAGCCTTATAGAACGTCCTCTACTATGTATCCTGAAAACATCCTCTACAAGAATTAGTCGAGAACCTTTAAACAATGAGACCAGACAAGGAGGGATGCTATGATTATGGCCTGTACATACAGTTACGTTTGACTTCTTAACTTTACTTATGCTTTCTATAAATCCCCTGCTCAACCTTAACATAGCCTTAAGTAAGCCTTCAGTAGGGTTCCTACCCCTAGATACATATATGACTTCACCATATTTCCCTGCTTTAGTAGAGCTCCACATATCACCCTCCTGAACTATAAAATACAAGCTCACATTATTTCCTGAAAGTTTGACTAGGTTTCGTGCTATAGCTATAGAATAACCCGTATGCCCCCCTCCACTAGCCGTCAGCATAATGGACTTCAACTTGATAGACTCCCCTTAATATAGCAAATGCTATCCATCCTATTTGGCTAATGAGTCGGGATACACGATTTATAAAGTTAATAACCTAGACTATGATAAGGGTACCCATAGGACATTTACTCTGAGACGGGTGTACTGCTACATTGGAGAGAACACTAATACTGGGTTTGGATAGTGTCCCACCCAGACTATTATATGAGGATCTAAGAGGGGAGCTTCCAAACCTAGAGTCTATTATGGAGTCAAAGGGAGTTCTTATCTCAAGTCATCCTCCAATCACTATACCAGCATGGATGGTGTTCTCCACAGGAAAAACACCTGGTGAATTGGGTCTATATGGGTTCAGGCATAGAAGACCTGGCAGTTATGATGAGGTCTACATAGCTAATAGCAGGCTTATCAAACATGAAACTATATGGGATAAGGCTGGAAAGAAGGGAAGGAGAAGTATAGTTGTGGGTGTTCCACCCACATTTCCCCCTAGGCCTATAAAAGGCTATATGGTATCATGCTTCATAACTCCTAGCCCTGATAGACAATACACCTGGCCTCCAAGTCTTAAGAAGGAGATAGAATTACTGCTGGATTCACACTATATTTTCGATGTAGTCTATAGGAGTGAGGAAAAGGATAGGGTGAAAAAAGAGCTATGGAACCTAGCTAAGGTTCAATTTAAAACGGTTAGATACTTAGCGAAGACCAAAAAATGGGACTTACTATTCTATATGCATATAGGGACAGATAGAGTCCATCACGCCTTCTGGAAATACTATGATGTCAAACATCACAAGTATGAGCCAGGTAACCCATATGAAGAGGTGATCCCAGAATACTATAAGCTAGTTGACGAGGAAATCGGAAAACTATTAGAAGTCATACCCAAAGACACACGAATAATAATAGTATCAGACCACGGGGCAAAAGCAATGAAAGGGGCATTCGCCATAAACCAGTGGTTAGAGGAAAACGGATATCTCCACCTAAAAAAGAAGCCAGAAAAGCCAGGACAGGACCTAAGAGCAGACATGATAGATTGGAGTAAGACGAAAGCCTGGGCATGGGGTGGATACTACTCTAGAATATTCTTAAACATAAAGGGCAGAGAACCACAAGGCATAATAGAACCAGAAGAGGCACAAGGGCTCATAGAACAATTAAAGAGAGAAATCGAGAAAATAAATGGGCCAACCGGAGAACACTGGAAAAACTTCGTTTACACACCACAGGAATTATACCCCGAAACAAATGGTGATCCACCAGACCTACTAGTATATCTAGATGACTTAAACTGGAGGCCAGCAGGAACAATAGGATGGCCAGAACCATATTTAGAAGAAAACGATAGAGGACCCGATGATGCTGTACATGACTGGTATGGCATAATAATATCTAATATAAAAGATTATGAGAAATATAAAAA
>WAQN01000040.1 GCA_015520195.1 Desulfurococcales archaeon
CTACAGTTGCATTGTATGGTGGTATGTAGCCGTCTAGCATCCTGCTCCCAGCAGTGGTGGGTAGGAAGCTCGTCGAGATGTTATCCTTCACTGCGACGAGTATCCCTTCAAGCCTTCTAGCCTCCCCCCTCCTATACCTAGCCGCGGCCTCCTCGGCCATGCCTACCATAACGTCTATGCTTTCAAGCGATATGTAGGCGTTTACCAGGGGCTCCCACTTCCCTATGACTTCGAGAATCCTGTATACATGCTCGACTGGGTCAAGATCCCCCCTCTTATACTGCTCTATGAGTTCTACCACCCCAGGTATCCTCCTCAACTCCTGCCACCTCTCCAGGGAACCCTGACCCAGCGGCCTTCTAGGACCTCAGGGACAAAGTCTTCTATGTCTACCCTCCTCTCAACGCTTTCCTCCTTGAGGGTTCCCTCCTCCTCCCACACATGGTATAATGGGGGTAAATTTATCCCCCTAACAGCCTCCCCTACCTGCCGTAAATAGGAGGAGATCCTATCAACATCCCTACACAATACCATGAACTCCTCCCTTGAAACCTTAAGCCTAGCTAGCGAAAGGAGCCTCTCGACTAGATCCACCCTGCACTCGCTCATACAGCCCTACCCTTACAGTACTACACGAGTACAATTCACCCTCTAGGGGAGTAATTAAATTATTATAAATAAATGAGGATGCAATTAGGACAATACTGGCCCCTGGAAAATCGAGGAGAGCTGGTTATCCACTTGAATTTTCATATAGTCTTAGATTATATGGATATTGAGGGGCCTGGAGGCCCTCTCCTCTCCTCCCTCGACGCAAGGTCTTTTAGCTGGGCTATTATCGGGTTTATCTTTCCTTCCTTGAACGCCTTCTCGATGAGATCCTTTACCTGGGATGTGTGTCTTATATCTAGCTTGAGTAGGGCCTCGAAAAGGCTCATAGTCGTCGACCACACATCTAGTAGCACGTCTCTTGGTATGTTCGTGGTTATGAATGGATCCTGTAGCCAGTCATCAAACGCCTTAAGCGTCCTTATCATGTGGTTAAACGCTATCCTAGTGTGTATTATTATGTCAAGCCTATCGGAGTTCCTCACCTTCTCATCTATGTTCTTGAAGTTCTCTAATACAAGCTTCTGGAGTTGAACCCACCTCTCCAAGTTGGAGAGGAACTCGCCTGGGCTAGCCTGGCTACTCATTACTACTACACCACTCCTAGCTACTACTGGTCGTTCAGCTCTTTTATTCTAATGGTATATGGCATAACATCGTGCTAGGACATTCACCAGCTTATTGCATGCCCGTAGAGAAGCCTGTTTGCAGATTCGAGATAGCACTAGATGATCGTTTCAACTCTTAAGCGCTAAACCCCGCCACCTTCACTTACCAAGGCCGCAAAATGCCATTATCTCTCTCCAAACTCGCCTAAATAATATATAATTAACTTTTAATAATATATTGTTGATATCGCCTAGAGACTCTTAATAAGGTTATGGCTCAAACTTAATATATTCATATTCGCCTTGATAGGCTGTATATCTACTTCTATTATCTAACAATTATTCCGAGAGCAGCTTAGGAAAGCCCATTGACGACTAGGGTGTAACTCTTCTTAAACTTTCCTAATCTACTATGAATTATTGTGCAATTATACGGCTACCTTTCAATGTAAACCCGGGGGGTTAGCAATGAAAGAAGATTATATTAACTAGCAATCCCTAGCCTACACGTAAACTCTATTCCTATACATATAATTTCAAGGAGTATTCTTAAGAAATTATTTAGAATAATAGTGGCCTAGGAAACCATGTCTTGGGTTGGCGTTTCATAAGTTGCATAAAAGCATTATTCCGTTAAACTGTTACAATTAATAATACTGGTAGTCTTTCCCTTTAGGGGAGTGTTTAGGATTGGATATAGCATCTCTACTGGTAACTGGCGGTATAGTCCTCTGGTTCCTTGCTGGCATAGGCCTTATGGTACTCCCTACAAGTCCAGTAGATCAGCTACTTGGGCTATACCTTGTGGCTCTTCAGGCCGCAGCTTACTATGGGTATAGGCGGCTACAGGAGAGGGGGTTAGAGGATGGAGTTACGATTAGGGGGTCTCTTCCCCTGCTAGTACCAGTACTTCTAAGCTTCAACATGCTATCACTAGTTGGACTAGGTATCCTGTACGTGAAAGGCATGATGCCAAAGCCTAGACCAATAGAGTATAAACTCCAAGAGCAGCCCAGAGCTAGGCAGCCTGGAGCATTCACATATCCCAGCACAGTTAAATCCCAGGCTTATAGGACCCGGAGAACCCCTATGCCAGCTGCGACTAGCCGTAAACCCCAGAGGACTCCCGTGCCACAGCCGCATGCTATAGGAACCCGGAGAGATTACAGTAGACTCCTAGGGGTGAAGCTAAAGGGCACACTAACAGGGTTAGGATGTGGAGAAGAGTTTAAGACGTGTATAGGGGAAGTCGTACTCACAGAGTATCACGGGTGCTGGGATGTATGCCTCTTAGGATGCGGAGGATGGGGCTGTGCATTTAAGGCGTCCAGAAACGGGGTGACAGTTGTATTCAAGATACCCCGCGGCCTTGAGCAACTCCTTAAAAGCCAAGAAGTCCCCACCGTCAGCGAGGATGTGGTCAAGAGAGTTATGAACGAGGCCAAGACTATAAAGGCCCTAAGACACCCCCACCTCTTAAACCTATTAGGATACGGTAGGAGTATACCCCTACTAGTATACGAGTACGCCGATGGAGGAAACATACCATGGCAGATTAGCGGGGGATGGAGGCCTGGGGTTGATACCATAGCGCTTATAGGAGTACAACTAGGAGATGCCCTACGATACATACACACGAGGGGTTTAATACACGGAGATGTAAAGCCAGCCAACGTCTTCATAGTAGATGGAATAGTAAAGCTAGGGGACTTCTCAGGCCTTACACGGCTACTAGGCCAGGTTAGCGTACATTCATGGTCATACACTCCAGGGTGGAGAGCGCCAGAGCAGGTGTATAGCGACTTGAGGGCTAGAGCCATAGAGAGGGGACTTGAGAATAGGATAGACGTATACCAGCTAGGAAACCTACTACTATACCTGCTAACCAGAAGGAACATAGACGGCGAGGAGGCACTAAAACCAGGAGTACTAAACTCAGCGATCAACAAGATACAAAACAGACATCTAGCACGCATCATATCACTAATGATGAGGCCAGCACCATGGGAGAGGCCAAGCATGGATGAAGCAGTAATAAACCTAGCATCAATCCCATGACATCCTCATAAAAAGAGGAGGAACCAGTTAAAATCAAATTCGACTAATTCGACTAAATAAGCTTAACCCAGCGAGGTATAACCCTAGACAATAGAGAACTCCATCCCCACATCAGCAAGGCAAGAAGCCAAAGAGTCATGAGACAGACAGTAGTTACCGTCAACGCCTCCACACAGAACCATAACCCTCCATAGGGAAAGGATGCGGGCAAGCGGCAGGCCGGGGAAACTAGCCAGGGCTGAACCCCGAGAGGCGAGATGCAGCCCCTAAACCTCCCCGCTCAAGGAGGCAAGGGTTCTTGATGTTGCTGTGGACGGGGAGGAGGCCAGTTATGTAGATGTGGTGGACCACAGGGCTAAGCCCTTATAACTATTCTCACATGTTATCCTAGGGTTTGTATTATTATGTTTGCTATTAGTGTTGCTATGACTGCTCCTGTTAGTAGCCATGAGACCCTGGCAACATAATCAATCCTCTTATCCAGCCCATCAATCCTCTTATCAAGACTATCCA
>WAQN01000041.1 GCA_015520195.1 Desulfurococcales archaeon
TGTTTTACCATCGTAAAGGCTCTTCTGTTAAAAGATCCTTATCTCAATTCCAATTATACTTGCTTGCCATTTCTAAAGTCTTGTAGTTACATCATCAAAAATGTGCATTATCCTAGGATATACGTTACTATAGAGTAATAGAATGGCACATGCGGCACTTATAGCTGCATTATACTCCATCTATCCTGTTTCACGAATCTTTTCATAGCAGTACACCACCTACTCATAATTCTGCCTATCTAATATCCTAATCCTTGCAATGTCTCTCTGTTATTACCCTGTAGATTATGTCTATTCCCATTATATAGGTTAGAAGCCTAACATGGCAGTTAAATGAATCTGCTACGAATAGGAATTATTCTCTTTCCTCCCCTTTTTACCTACAGTTGAGGTGTTCTCTCAACCTCTTAACCCTCTCTCATAATCAGGAAGGTATGAGTTGTCCAGCTATTGTAAGGAGGGTTATAGAGAGCATATGAGCAGAGCTGTGAGCAAGTACTTGGAAAAGCTAGGCTTTCAATTGCAAGGGTCACTATATAGCTGATATCTATTAGGGAGAATGATTGTTGCGGAGTTGCTGGTAGGGTAGGCGTTAGCCGCTAGGCCTCACAATGGCAAATCGCAGGGCCGAAGAGTATAAGCCGGAAATCCAGGAATTTAACTTGGACGTCCCAGATTTAAGTACAGAGAGAAGCTAAAGGAAGATAATATCTTACGGGTCCTCTATCAGGGTATTGGGGTGCGGCTTTCGTGGATTCAAGGTTTAAAGGTGTGCCTGAAAACGGCCTTGATGCTTCTAGAGTGCTTGAGGAGTTAGAGGCCCTAGCCCGGGGAGATCTTGATCCGCATAGTGGGAGGCTATGGGCTCATGTATACGATACTGGCCTTGAAGAGTTAGCCGAGCTGGCTAGGAAGGCGTATAGCCTCTACATGGATAAGACCATGCTAAACTTCACAGTATACCCCAGCCTTATCAAGCTGGAGAATGATGTTGTCGGCATGGTTGCGTCTCTGATGAATGCACCTGAGACCGCTGGAGGCACATTCACCTATGGGGGAACGGAGAGCATTATACTCGCGGTTAAGGCTGCAAGGGAGCATTATAGGAGGAATGGCGGAGGCGGCGTCCCGGAGATAGTATTACCTATAACCGCTCATCCGGCCTTCCATAAAGCTGCCGACCTCCTAGGCATGAAGACTGTAGTCGTGGGAGTGAACCCTGAGACGATGAAAGTTGATGTAGACGAGGTCACGGAGGCTATAACGGGGAGGACTGCACTGATAGCTGTTTCAGCTCCAAACTACCCTTATGGAAGCGTGGATCCTGTCAGGGAAGTCGGGGAGGTGGCCCAGGATAGGGGTGTGTGGCTCCATGTTGATGCGTGTATAGGGGGTTTTGTACTGCCATTCTTCAAGCAGCTGGGAGTTGATGTGCCAGACTTCGATTTCACCATTGAAGGAGTCACAAGTATTTCAGTAGACCTGCACAAGTACGGCTATGCTCCTAAGGGTGCGTCGGTAGTCGTCTACAGGGATAAGAGGCTCAAGATGGGCCAGGTATTCGTTAAATCCAGCTGGCCTGGCTATCCTATAGTGAATACAGCGCTCCTATCAACAAGGTCTGCTGGCCCCCTGGCAGCTTCATGGGCTGTATTGAACTATCTAGGCCTTCAAGGATACATGGAGCAGGCTAGGAGGATACTCAATGCTAGGGCTAAGATCCTGGGGGGACTAGAGAATATGGGCTTTAGGGTGCTAGGTAAACCTGAGTCTAGTATAGTGGCCTTCACCAGGGATGACGTCAACATATTCCAGGTAGCTGGTTTGATGAGGGATAAGGGTTGGTATGTTCAGGAGCAGCCAGGCTCCAGGCATCTAGGCATAGAGCCTAGCCTCCACCTAACTATAACGCCTGTACACGATAGGCTTGCCGACGCATTCCTAGACGACCTAAGGGGTTCTGTTAGCGAAGCTCTTAGAAATCCCATGCCTAGGGTTGATGAACTAGTGGAGCAGTTTGGAGTTGGAATGATGCAGGGCCAGGTGGATCCGGGGCAGTTGATGGAGATGCTTGGAGTGGCTCCAGGCAAGTTGCCCAGTGACATGACTATCATAAACAGTCTAATGCACGGTATGGAGCCGAAGCTTGTGGAGGAGGTACTTAAACTGGCTGTTAACGAGATATTCACGCCGTCGAGGCAGGGCTAATATATTCTTTCCAGGATCCCCCTTATCTCGTCTGGCTCAGGTATTATTGGAGCGAAGCTTATGTTTGGGTCGTGTAGGGCTTCTTGGGATACATAATCTACTACACTCTTATACTTCCCCTCAGATACACCTAGATCCCTGATTCTAAGCGGCTGGCCGACTGTTTTGTAGAGGCTCTTTATGTGGTCTGCTAGTGTAGCCATGGCTGGTAGCCCGTTTATGTCCTCAAGTATCCTCCTCAGCCTCTCATATTTGCTCCTAGCACTGCTACTCCTGTAATTGTACTCCACCACGTATGGTAGTACCAGGCCTACAATTGTCCCATGATGTACTCTTAGAGCCGCTCCAAGTGGATGGGCTATTGCATGTGCTAGGCCTAAACCTGAGTTTGTGAATGCCATCCCAGCCATGGTAGCTGCCACGTGTAGTTTAAGCCTAGCCTCCCTGTCATCGGGATTCTCGACCACCTTGGGGAGGTTAGTGAAGATGAGCTCAGCAGAGTGGTATGCTAGGGCATCGCTTAGGGGATTAGATGTAGTGGCCACCAGGGCCTCTATCGAGTGTGATAATGCGTCAACCGCTGTACCTACTGTGAGCTTCCTCGGAAGCTTTAGGGTGGCCTCCTCATCCAGTATGGAGGCGAACGGCACCACCTCAGGGCTCCCCACTGCAATCTTAACCCCCCTGCCATCCTGATGCTTAGTCAAGACTATCCCGTAGCTGGCATCGCTCCCAGTGCCACTAGTTGTAGGTACGGCTATCAACACTGGCTTCCTTAGTTCTAAGCCGAGTGGGTTGAAGGGTGCAACATCCTCGACTCTCACATCAGGCCTCACGGCCTTTACTAGCCCAGCCTTAGCTGCATCTATAACACTACCCCCTCCCACAGCAACTATTGCATCAATCGACTCACCTACTATAAGCCTAGCAACTTCATCCGCCACACTTAAGGCAGGCTCTGGCTCTACCTTATCATACACTATAATATACAACCCGGAGGCTGCTAGCTCATCCACGATCCGCTTAAAGAAGCCTAGCTCAGATACACCCCTATCGGTTACCAGGAGGATCCTGGAGGCGTTGATAGCAGATAAGAGGCCCAATAAAGCGGATCCGGCTGGTTCACCGTAAATCACTCTACGGGGAAACGAAGCCTCAGGCATAAAGACACACCAAGTATTATAAATAATAGGATACCCTTGAAGTTATTATTATATCGCCTTCAAATGCTGTTCCACGAATACCTAAAACCCGATTAATGTAAAGCTTATGACAAGCACTGGTGTAATCTGATGTAATCTGATCTCCGGAGCCGGAGGCTGGCGGACTAGAAGTCCGAGCGAGCCTTATCGTTTAATAATTTGATAATTATGTTTTGTTTCATGATAGTGAGTTTTAGGATTAGGGAAAGGTTAAGAGGTTGAGTTAGATATAGTGTAGTTTGGTGTGGGGTTATGCCTGGTGTTGTAAGGCTCCGCCTCTCCAGGAATGCGGTGAAGAGACTATTTAGCTCTGAGAAAGTAAGTATATCTAAGGGCTTAGAGAATGTGCTAGAGAGGTATTCGGAGAAGGTTGAGGAGGATGTACTAGAAGAGTTCTTAAAGGAGAGGAGGTAGCCTGGAATATGAATCTGGTTGTTGATGTATCAGTCTTCATCGATAGACTTTTCATATACAGTGAGGAACGTAGTAAAAGGGCACGAAACCTGTTTAAGCATATTGACGATAAGGGTCTTAGTGTTTTCGAGTCACAGGTATTTGGCGTGGAGCTTATCTCCTAACTGGTTCGTAGAAAACC
>WAQN01000042.1 GCA_015520195.1 Desulfurococcales archaeon
TCGGAGATGTGTATAAGAGACAGGTGTTTAAACAGCGGTTTATGTATATAGGTTAATAAATTCTGAGTTTAACATTGTAAAACTGTACACGTAAAGTAATTACCCTGAAAAGCGGTATATAGCGGGTGGTAATTGTAATGGGTAGTCATGGAGTTAGCGAGAGGGTTGTGAATAAAGACGGAGTAGTTGTAAGTGGGGATGAGAAGTTAATAGAGAAGATAATAGAAGCTTTAAAGGAGGTCTATGACCCTGAGATCCCAGTAAACGTATATGACCTAGGATTAATCTATGAAATCCACGTGGAAAAGGGAGAGACAGGGCCTAGAGTTAAAATCATTATGACTATAACAGCTATAGGATGTCCAGTGTCAGGTACATTAGCCGCCTATGTAGAGGAAGCAGTTAGAGACGCGCTCCCAGAGGTAGAAGATGTCTATGTAGAGGTAGTTTTTGATCCACCATGGGACCCGGATCGCATAACAAATGAAGGGAGAGAACTATTAAAAGCAATATATGGTTACGACATAGTAGAACAGTGGAAGAAGCAAATGCAGGAGACTATGGCCTAAAACAACTAACTAGTCACATCAAGGAAAAACACCTATTTTAATAAGTAACTCAGCTTATTAGACGCTTCTTCTTCTGCCGCGCGAATTATAGATTTGACTTGCATAAAGATTTCATCCTTATATAAGGATTCTATATAAGCCTTATCGCGTTCACTTAAGCTAGACGAGTATATGTATCCAATAAGGGTCTCTAAATCTGATGCAGAATACTCTGTTTCAGGAGGTAAAATACGTGAATACCTAGAGACCTCACCCGACAGTTTAACGAGTAGATAAATATCGTTAGGCATAGGCCTTCCTAGCCTCATTAAATGCTCAAGTTTCATTATAATAAAATTAAGTACATAATCAATCACTAGGAGCTTTCTAATGAGCTCAACTTTCAACTGATCATTTAAACCAGGCATATTCTTAGCTCGCATAGCAATTGCACGAGCTCTTAACTGTAACTGCCTAGCCTCTGTAAGTGCCTGAATTAATAATATTCTAATATCATATATACGAGTCATATCTATACCATTCACCCCAAAACCGTAATTTAAGGAGAGTAGGGTATTTCAGGGTACTACCATTCACCTCAATAGTAGTGTTTAGCCTGTATCGATAGCGCTGCATACTGTTCACCTGAGCAGCGTCTTCATATATTGAGGTGTAGCTTTCTATGCCTGGCACGGTTGGATTCATCACGACCTCCTTCAGAGCCATCTGCTAGAGCGAGGCTCCCCTCAAGAACTCTGAGGTCACCGAGTAGGCGATAATAGCTCCTATAGTCTATAAGCCTTATTAGACTTGATTTCGATTTATTTGATAAGCCTATGTGGAACTAGGGAAAGACGCAGTTGAACCCAGAGGGTTAAGGCAATAATATAATGTTCCTATCCTCTAAAGCCATAACTATTTATTTATATGTTAGATTTTTGATTTTAGTATAATATATTATTAAATATGATAATATAGGGGATAGTAACACTATTATTAAGCCTATAGACTGTATTGTTCTATTTCCCTGATATATCGTGACTATCAATGACCCTATGAAAGCTATTAATACTGTGAGAAGGATCTTCCTATACACAAGACTTTTTGCCCACCTCTCCCCCGAGGCTCTCTGCAATACTCTCTACCTCACCTAACACTCTACCTGCCTCTTCTAATGCCTTCCTTCTATCGCTACTAGATACCATGACTTTTATTTCAAGGATTGGTTTCTGAGTTTCATGACCTTTAGGATGGCTCTTTATATAAACATTCTTATATCTACGAGCAAGTCTATTTATATCTGGAGCTAATGTAGATTCAGGGACGCCTTTAACTAGGATTCCGCATTCAATAACACTAATACTGGGGTAGAGATCCCTAATTCTAGCCTCTACATGACTTTCAAACATTGATTCCATCTCTCTAGGAACACCAGGTAAGGATATTATAATAGAGTCATTGTATTCAAGCCACATGCCAGGAGCTGCGCCTACAGGGTTAGGTAAAGGAATAGATCCTCTAGGTAGTCTAGCCATCTTAACTCGTTCTGGAGTCAATTCTAATCCCCTAGCCTGATAGAACTGTTTTACCATCTCTAGAGCATATTCATGAACTTCCAGAGGTCTTCCAACAGCCTTTGCAACACCCTCCAGTGTCATGTCATCATATGTAGGCCCTAAACCTCCAGTAGTAATGATCACATGGGCTCTTTCAATTCCACGATTCAACTCCTCGGCTATATCGTCTACAGTATCTGGGACAGCTATGATCCTCTGTACAGTTAGGCCTAGAAATGATAACTTCTTGGCTAACCATGAAGCATTGGTGTTAATGACCCTCCCTATCAAGAGCTCATTACCTACAGTCAAGATCCATGCCTTCCCAAATTTAGAAGCATTAGCACTAGTCAATTTGCATCCCTATTGTAACAGGAAGTTCGCTCAAATAATTTATAGTATATTCCATGGATGATGGAGATGGATAAGGTAGAGTACCCGATTTCATCCTCGGCTTAACGCCGCGTCTACGGGCCGGCGCACATTCTTAAAAAGGTCCGCGAGGCCTTATAAGACTTTAAAGCTCTATAGTCTTTATACGAAAGAATATTATGGAGAGAAGGGGAAATACTCTAAGAAATCAATTTAATAAGTCTAGTAGGGTCTCCACTTTGTACCGTTTAGGATCTATACAATAGTGAATTTCCTGGAAGTTCTTTCTAAACTCGATAACCTTTTCTTTAACCTCTCTGGGGCTTTTGCCATCAATTAATATATCTCTAAAGAACTCGGCAATTTGGGCCATTTCATCACGCTTCATGCCCCACCTAGTTACCTCTTGAGTACCCAGCCTTAACCCGCTAGGATCAGAGACAGCCTCCGGAGGATCCCAGGGTAGCAGGTTCTTGTTAACTATAATTCCGGCTTCTTCTAGCAACGATGCGGCTTTTGCTCCGCCTCCAAGTTTCTTAACATCGACTAGAACCTGGTGACTCTGGGTGTAGCCCTTACTCTCGCCTAGTACATTAAAGCCTTGGGCAGCTAGTGCTTCTGCTAGGCTACGAGCATTATCTACTATTTGCCTAGCATAGTCCTCTCCATAAAGCTCCATTTCAATGGCTGTTATAGCTGTTGCTGGTATTCTATGTAGGTGGTGATTACTTACGAACCATGGGAAAATAGTCTTTGAGACTCTCTTATAAAGTTGTTCGTCATTGAATAATATGACGCCTCCCTGCGGTCCAGGGAAGGTTTTATGGGTAGATGCAGTAATCACATCGGCTCCGTGATTAAAGGGGTTACGCCACACACCACCTATGATGAGTCCCAATACATGAGCCGCGTCATAAACCAGT
Organism: Desulfurococcales archaeon; assembly: GCA_015520195.1. GTDB lineage: Archaea > Thermoproteota > Thermoprotei_A > Sulfolobales > Acidilobaceae > WAQN01. The sequence continues at coordinate 3,400 of WAQN01000042.1, forward strand.
TTACCTCCTATGCTGTGAATGGCTTCTGATAGCTCCTTGACTGGGTGGGGAAATAGGTAGACGCTACCTCCGAGAACGACGAATTTAGGCTTAACGCTGTCTATGACTTTTAAAGCGTTGTCTACGTCAACATTCATTTCATCCTCATTATATGGCAGATCTACCTGGACTATGCCTAATGCTCCTAGCGTGCCAAACTTTGTATGGCTAACATGGGCTCCAGCCTGGACAGGGGCAATGGCCGCTCTATCACCAGGATCCGCTAGAACCCTAAATACCGCAGCATTAGCTATAGTCCCGCTTACTGGCCTAAGATCCGCTCTTTTAGCCTTGGCTAGTCTGGCCATTAAATCTGAGGTTAAGACTTCTAACTCATCTATGTATCTTGTCCCCTGATAGTATCGTTTAAATGGTTTGCCCTCAGCGTATCTATGCATGAAATCGCTAATGTAGACCTTTAACGCTAGAGGGCTCATTACATTTTCGCTGGCAATTAAGTTTACGTTACTCTTTATCCTCTCTAAATTAGCTCTGCCTGTTAATTCGAGTATGTTAGAGATAATGTTATCTGCCTCAATCAAAGCTATCACTCCACTCTAGAAGAATCCATGACAAGGACTAATAACTATGTAGTAATGCAGTGTAATTATGAATCCCAGATATCCTCTAAAAGATTATAGTGTCAGATCCAATAGCTTAAATATCGATGCCCTAATGCTAGTCTAAGTATTTGGAGGTGTCTATGTAAAAATGCCTGAGACTCCTCTAGTGATAGATTCCAGTGATAGGAAGCCTATTGGGCGTACCGGGGAGACTGTATCTGCAATAGGTATAGGCACATGGGCTATCCTAGACTATGAGAGGGCATACGATGCACTAGTATATGCCATAGAGCTGGGAATCGATAATATAGACACAGCTGAAATGTATGGCGATGGAAAAGCTGAGTCACTAGTCGGCAGGGTAATAGAGACTGTGGGTAAAGATAGGGTATTCATAACTACTAAGCTACTGCCACACAGATTTAGAGAAAAAGACTTAGCTCTCCGAGCAGCAAGAGCCAGCCTATCCAGGTTAGGCCTTAAAACAGTCGACCTCATACTTATACACTGGCCGGATAGCTTCGCTCCGATAGAGGTACAAATTAGAAACCTGGAGTTCCTAGCGGAGTCCGGAGTCACACGTTATATAGGTGTAAGTAATTTTGATAAGAGTGACTTGGAAAAAGCCTTAAGTTCTCTTAGAAGCCACGAGCTAGTAGTGGATCAAGTCAAATATAGCGTTTTAGATAAGACTGTGGAAAAAAGCTTGCTCCAATATGCGATAAGCCAGAATGTGAGCATACAGGCGTACACGCCATTAGAACGAGGGCGTGTATTAAGAATTAAGATGCTTGAAGAACTAGGCGAGAAATACGGTAAAACACCTGTTCAAGTTGCATTAAACTATTTAATATCAAAACCGAGGGTCATAGCTATACCTAAAACCGAGAAAAGGAAGCATGTTGAAGAGATAATTGGGGCTATGGGATGGCGCCTTTCACAAGAAGAC
>WAQN01000043.1 GCA_015520195.1 Desulfurococcales archaeon
TAATATTGGTATTCTCTTTAAATATAGAACACCTAAGAACGACGGTAATTGTGGAAATAAATCTTAAATACTTCGTTTAATAAAAATACTCATGGCGGGTGACCTGGTTGAACTTTAATGAAGCATTTAAGAGTAAATATGATAAGATTATAGCATTGGTTCTATTAGAGACGATTAGATTTGGAGCTAGAAAACTCTCAATAATAGACGACAGCGTGCTTGCACCAAAGAGAGTAACCTTACGTTACCTAAGAAAACTCGAGCAACTCGGATTTATAAAACTTTATTATGATGAAGAGGAAAAAGATTATTTCATAATATATAACAAGAAAGCCGATGAAATAATAGATTACTATAAGGAGTACTACAGGGACTTGATAGAGGAGATCAGGCGCAAAGTTAAGATTGGAGCGAAAAAGGGATATGTTAACTACAAGCTTTTAGGGTACATGCCACTATTGGGCTACTTTGATTTTGTGGACGATCAGGACGCCGTGAATGCATTAAGGTTGGTTATTTCATTTGTAAGGTTCGATGAATAAGCTAGTCTAGTCTGCTTCAATATTATTTCGATATTCATTTTTTAATTAGATGGAGTGAATTAATGGATCCCTGCATCATCCCTCTCCGCATCTCTGACCAGCGGAAGTCAGCAGGGTGGAGGTCCCTGTATTTATGTATCTTTGTTAGGGGGCTTATAGGCTATTCGCTGTGATAAGGCCAATCCTAGTAGTGAGCACTACCATGTTACATATGTTATTCTTAGGCTTTTTGTTGCCTCGTCTAGTCTTCTCCAGTCGTCGTAGCTTAGGCGCCAGCCTACGGCTTTTACATTGTCTTCCACTTGCTGTGGATTCTTAGCGCCTGGAATTGGTACTATTATGTCGCTATAGCCTATTAGCCAGTTTAATGCGACCTGTGCTGGTGTCTTATCATATTTTTCTCCTAGCTCTTTTAGTATTTCAGCAACTCTAAGTATTTGCTGATAGTTCTCTTTTTTGAATAATGGATCATCTCTTCTAACGTCTTCTAGTTGTTCGGCTTCCTCTAAGCTATATTTGCCTAGTATGGCTCCTTTAGCTAGGGGACTCCATGCTAGTAGTGTCATGCCATTCTCTTCAGCGTACGGTATTAACTCCTTCTCAGCCTGCCTCTCGACTATGTTATACCTAACCTGGAGTACCTCTACGTCGCTCCTGGAGAGGCATGCTCTAGCTGCATCTACTAGTTCCACCGGGAAATCGCTTAATCCTATATAATTTATCTTTCCTATGACTACTAACCGCTCAAGTGCCCTCATATACTCGCACGTTGGATGGTTATGCCAGCATGGAGGCCAGTGGACCTGCATTAAATCTATGTAGTCTACTTGGAGCCTCTTGAGAGACTTATCCACTGCCTTGAATACGTCATCATATGCTAGGAATTCTCCAGGTATCTTGGTTGCTATCACTACATCGTCTCTTTTCACGTCGAGCTCCCTTAGAGCTTTTCCTATAAACTCCTCGCTTAACCCCCTACCATATACCATAGCTGTGTCTATTAGATTCACTCCGAGCTCTAATGCCCTCGATATTATTTCCCTCGCCGTTGAATACTCAGTCACACCCCAGGCCTGGCTGAATTGCCATGCGCCAAGCCCTATCCTGGAGATCTTCACGCCTGTGGTTCCGAGTGTTGTGTACTCCATCTTCATGCTTATAGCCACCTGATCCCCATTCAGGATTTAGATTAGGAATAAATATGTTTCCTATAGTTATAATGGGTATCCATCTAATCCAGTATAAAGCCTCCTAGAAGTCTATACAATATAGCTGTTGATGGTATGCTTACGGTGAGTAGAGTTAAGAATATAACCCATCTATCAATATAGGGTTTATATATGCTTAAATCATATCCACTCCACTCCCTGATTTCTATGGCTTGCGATTGCTCCATAGTAGTCGTGAAGGGTCCCTTCATAGCTTCTAGATGCTCTTCCTTAAAGTCTATCTCCACACCACTTGTAATGAATACCAAGTCTTTATCGTAGGGTTTGACCTCCACTACTATATAATATCCCTCACCTATATATGCTGGTCTAGTTGAGGAGCCTTCATATACGATCATAGAACCTGATGCAGGCAGCCTACCTCCTATCCATATCTTGGAGTTATAGGAGCCTGAGGCAGTCATGACAAAGGACTCTGACATAACAATGCTAACTACCCCACGAGGCCTATCACGCCATACCTCAACTATCTTAGCCCAGTCTCCCGAGGGCCTCACCAATATATGACTAATACCTTGACTGTATGATACTACTTCGACTTTACTATTCCTATTACCTACACGTATGATATCCATTACGCTCTTATCTATATAGACTATAGCCCCATATAACTTATTGGAGTCCTCGTATTCCACTGAGCCCAAAGCTACTACATGTCCTTTATATAGATGTAACCTATCTAGGTTGAATGAAGTGTTCAGGTATCTTGGAGTTAATATGGTGACATTGCCCATTAATTCCGCTATTATAACGGAGTTCTCAAACAATATATATAACGTATTATTATATAGTAGGACATCGCGGAGAGCAGGCTTATAGTAGGGGATATAGTACACATCAACGTCGAAACCGGAGATTATGTATACCGCAATACCCCTAACTATATCCCCGCCTACTATAATTGCTCCATCATCATTACAATACAATAATTTGGGATCAGGCATTGACACATTAAACTTCATAGCATAAACCGCCTTGCCATCAAATGCAAATACCCTATTCCTATCTTCAACGACTGATTCAGTTATGCCGTACACTATGCTTCCAGAAGTGCATGCCTTCTTAAATGATTCACTCAGTATAACACCATGGCTCCTATTTACAAGTAACGATGTGCCTACTCCATTAGCTACTATAACTCCATTATTAGGATTATAATATACTATATCCCCGTTGTAGCCGCTTATAACCACAGCCTTATGCATCGGAGCATCTATATACACAGTATAAGCTATACTCATTAACAATAGGTACGAGAACACTATAACGGCTACTATAATTCTATTTCGTATAATCAACTACTAGACACCCATCTTAGCAAATATCTTCTCCATAACTTTAATTAACCCTTCTCTCTTAAGTTCTCTTGGTTTAACATCTGAGAAATAAACTAACACATCCCCCTCTACAAAAGTGCTTCCTCCCATGTCTGGATAGAGAGCTCTTCCTTTATACACATTTACCTCTCCATAACTTAATTCGCCGCCCAAGAATTTAAGGCATGAAAAATTGACCTTGCTACTAGATAAATTATATCTCTTATATTCCCTAATAAC
>WAQN01000044.1 GCA_015520195.1 Desulfurococcales archaeon
AATGTGATAAGGGCGTGAGAAGTGTATAGTAATAGGTTCTTAGAGTTTATTAGGTATGTTATTGGGGATGAAGTTAGAATAATAGAGTTGCCTGTGAGATCTAGGAATGTCAATATGATTATTAAAAGGCTAGAACCTATTATTTATGAATATAGAGGGAATGCTTATAATTTATGGGTTATTTGTAGGGGTTTTGAGTGTAGTTTATGTATAGTGAGGAATGCTTATAGAGTTGAAGTGGAAAGAGTCAAGGTTTTAGATAAACTGAGTGGATTAAGGCATATGTTACCTAGAGTATTTGGTGTAGTTGATAGGAGGATTATATGGAGTGCTAGATGGAATGGAGAGTCTTTTATTGTTGATGAAATTAAATGTGATGCCCTGTTGGATTATAATATGAGGTTGATATGTGATAAAGGAGTGGTTAAGGTAGAATGCCTTGATATTAATTGTATCCTGAGGGCTGTAGAGAATTCATGCGGATTCTAGTATAGGTCTTCGTCTATTCTCAGCCTCTTTGACGAAATACTGTATCTCTCCTCCCTCCTTAACTCCTCCTCAAAATCCATCTGGCTTTTGCCTTTCACTGCAAACGCGCACCGGCCATCTGGTAGGATCGCTCTTTTCTCGCAGTATGCAAACCTACATGTAGCGCCTATACACTTGTCTCCTATCCAGTTACACATAGCTACCTTCAGGTTTCTTCCTCTATAATGCTCTCTAGTTATCCTAAGTGCTTTCTTACCGCATCTAAAGAAGGGGCATAGAGGGTTACACTTATCTCCTATTGGCAACGGCTTCGGCTCTCTAAACCTAGGTCTTTCTACTGGGTAATCCCTTCTATAGTCTCTATTTGGATTCAAACAAGTTGCACCTCCCTATCCCTATACCTGGTTTATTCCAAAACACACACGTGAAATCTAGAGGTGTTAAACTCTTTGCTATACTAGGGTTTATACCACTTAAACGTTATGTACTGGATTTTACCTGACGGAGTAGATGTAGCTAGTATAAAGGTTTTCCTAACACTATGGCTTAGCCTTCCCGCTCTCACTAGCTCTGTGGGGTCTATTTCTGAGTCGAAGGGATATACGTGTACTATGAATGGTGCATGTTCAAGCCCAGGACCCTCCCTGTACACTGTAAAGTCCGCTCCAAATTTGAGGCCTGGCCTAACAACTAGCCCTCTATCACGTAAGTCCCTATAAACCTTATAGAGCATCTTAAATCTCTTACTCTCCTCCATAACCCTCTTTAACTCATCAACGCTGACCTCTGACCCCTCGAGGGTACTTATCTTGATTATGCCTTTTTCTAATAGGTACAGCGCCTCTATGAGGCTGAGTTTTAGGGGTACATCAAAATTAGCTCCACGGGGTTTGTCTATGCCTATTGGCTTCCCATAGAAGCCTAGCGAGTATATCTTACGTGAGTCATCTATGCTCGGTATAACTACCTCTCCTTGTATTAATAACCCCCTTATCTCTCCATTCAGCTCTTCCATTCCTAGTATTCACCGTGTTATAGTAGCCACTGCTATTATCCTCATATAGTTACCCGCTTCCAGTATCCTATCTATAGCCGACTCTACTAGTTCCAGCATGTCCTTTAATACGATGAGTTCTCTAGGTTTATCATTAAAGACTGATACTATATGGGCATAGGCTTTCCTATATAATGCGTCAGCCTCTTCCTCCGTCTCCTTCAATTTCCTAACTCTATCCTCTAGCATCCTATAGGCTTCTTCTCCCCGCATATTCTGGAGCAAACGCATTATAGACGTCAACGATCTTATCGAATCCTCCATTTTATCATACAGACCCCTTAGTAGTTCCAGAGTCTCCGTTGTTAGCTCTACCTTAAGGCTAGCAAGTAATAGTAACCTGTAAACGCTAGCCTCTATGCTCTGCCCTGCTCTTTCGAGTTGTATAGCCGAGTTTAAATAATACTCACTCATATCCACAAGGGTCAACCTACCTGACGCTAGGAACTCGAATAACTTAGACGTCATGTTCTCTAGTGTACCCTTGTATGGGAGTATCTCCTGCCTGTAAAGCTTCTCTATAGTTTCAGCTCTAACCTGAGTTTCTCTATTTAACACCCTCTTAACAGTGTAGACTAGATCTTCTACATCTCGCGTCATATTAAGTAAATGCTCCACTATGGCAGCCGCACTTATACTGCTACCAGTATACAAAATCCAGCACCATTCCCTGGATGAATCAGTCGATAACACACTATTATTAATCTTACCGTTCCCCTAGTTTGTAACAATCCCCGCCCGGCATAACTGGGCTATGTCCCCCGCTCATCCAGAGTGATTCTACAAAAGTATTATTAAGGATTCAAATATAGGGAGTATTTAGCCTATCATCATTTAGATTCCTATATAGACGAATTGTATACTAAGAATAATAATAGACTGAAAAATTACCTACAAGAATAATCAAAATAATAGAGTCCCTGTAGTTTAAGCATTAGTAAGGGATATTAATAATTGTTGTGGAATCATCGGAGACTGCAACTCTAAATCGTTATTATGTTCTTAGCTTATTGATAAGCTTTTCTGCCAGAATCTTGTTTTCATTTACTTCATTTATGTCGCTCCTCGTATCTAATATTCTATTCAACATCTCCAAGATGCGATGCTCGGTTTTCCATGCAGCTTCTATATAATATAGGACTAGTGTCTCTGCATCTAGCGCTAATTCTTTGCTGTTAATGGGGTATCTATAGAGTATGTTCATTTCATTCCTAAGTCTTTCTCTAAGGTCCCTCAGATTAGCTAGCAGCCTTTTTAAATCGTTGATTCTGGAAGGGTTAACTGCTGCTTGATGTGCTAGGTTCTCTATGTCCTTTACTAGATTTAATTGATGGTGGAGGGCATCTCCTAACCTATTTATAGTGAGTCTTATTACATCGTCTATATTATTCATTTCTTTACAGCCCACGTAGGATCTCAATATCTCTTCTAAACCTAAATTTGATTTTGCTCAGACCGGCAGCCTGACTCCAGCCTTCTCCTCGCCTCTGTACGACCTTAATGTAGCTATGCTGTTGTCAGCTATTCCGTGTTCCTCCATCAAATCAGGGTTAACGTATACTATGTTGTATTCTGCCTCTTCATCTATTATGGCGTGGAAGACGAATCTGTGCCTGCCTGCGACGACTATCTCGATCATGTCTCGTATATTGAGTTCTCTTGCTAGCTGTTGATTCAACCTAGCCTTTTCTGGGTCGAGGCTATGGTCGTATCTAAGCCTAATTCTCTTCTCTGTAAGTCGTCTTTCCTTAGCTTTAAGCACTGATGCTGGTGGTATTGCTTCAAGGAGTTTCCTTATGTCGCCTTTAGGCTTCTCTATCCTCACATCCTCTCTCGATTCATCCGTTCCTTTAGCCATCATATTTCACCTCTACAGGCTCTCCAAGCTCCTCTAGACTTACCTGCTGGTATATGAATTTAGCTAGGATACGGCTCGCATCGGCTTCTGGTATCCTAACCTGTCTCCACGTATCTCTATCCCTCATTGTTATTGTTCCATCCTCTAAGGTCCTATAGTCTATTGTGAATGCTACTGGTATGCCTAGTTCATCGCTTCTAGCATACCTCCTCCCTATGCTACCACTATCGTCGTATACAACGTCAAATCCATCCTCGACTAATTTATTGTAGAGCATCCTAGCCCTAGCTCTGAGTGACTCATCACTCTCATTAAGGGGTAACACGACGGCCTGTAAGGGGGCTATGTCCCTGGGAAAGGCTAATATTGTTCTACCATCCCGCTCTTTGAATGCGTATTCAAATGCAGCATAAACCACTCTATCCGTGCCGAATGAGGGTTCAACCACATGTGGTATATACCTCTCCCCCGTAACCTTCTCCTCGACCTCAATAACCTTTACAGCAGAGGCTGGTATAACTCTACCCTCAACAACTAACTCGCCATGACGTTTTAATTCCTCCTCAACCATTCCAGGATCTAACTTATTTATTGCATCAAGTACCTGAGGAGCATCCTTTTTAAACGTCCTGCCTATATATCCCTTATCAACTATTATCTTCTTCCTACGCACAACCACAGGCTTTGGGTATGACTTGAATACAGTTAAGTCAACGCCGCTATACTTCATGTGGCGTGATAAGTCATAGTCGCTACGATAGCTATGTCCTGATACTTCAATCCACCCCCATCTCGCCACTTTAACCATCTGATCAAACGTTTGACTTGAATAATGTGCTCTTTCCTCTGGACCTTTTTCATGGAAATACATAGAGTCTTCAGGTACCCCGATACTCTTCATGAATCTCTTAGCTACAGCCATCCAGTAGCCAAGGCATGGATGTAGTATCACTTTCTCCTCTACCGCCTCCTTCAACTTATAGTACTCTGGCTCTTCATTACTTGAACCATATTTGAGTATCCTTAACCTTTCACTTTCAAGTTTATGGAAGAAAGGACATGAACCCTCGGGATCCTTAGGATCTATAAAATACTCCATCTCCATTATCGTGAACTCTCTGAGTCTCATCATAGCCTGTCTAGGACTTATCTCATTCCTCCCAACCCTACCTACCTGAGCTATGCCTATGGGCATTCTACTCCTCATAGCCTCATATACTCTTTTGAATGCCACGAACATGCCCTGAGCAAGCTCAGGTCTTATATAGCCGATGTTACCCTCATAAGGCCCTATATACGTCTTAAAGAGTAAATTAAAAACCTGCACCTCGCCTAACGGCCCCCCACATACGGGACATACTATTCCGTGGGTTTTGATTAGCCTAGTCATCTCATCTATACTCAACCCCTCAGCGCTTATCCTAAGCTTCTCCTCGATAAGGTGGTCAGCCCTAAACTTACGGCCACACTTTACACAGGTAACTATGGGATCAGTAAAACTATCTACATGGCCACTAGCCTCATACACAACTGAGGGGCCAATTATGGGAGACTCGATCTCTACTACATACTCGCTATGGGACTTTACAAAGAACCATCTCCACTTTTCTATTATCCTCTTTTTAAGCAGAAAACCGTATGGCCCAAAGTCGTAGAATCCAGCCACACCCCCATAGATCTCGTATGAGGGCCAGAAGAAGCCTCTACGCTTGGCTAACTCCATGATCTTCATGTATAAATCCTCGCCAGCCAAAACTCATCCCTCAAAGCCTACCAGCCACTATCCCTTCCTCCACCTGATTAGGAGATTGATAGTTTTAAATAGCATTGCTATACATAAATCTCTATTACTACTATTAACTTAGATGCATAGAATCTTTCCACGCTGGGATCTTAGAAGGGGTTATCCGGGATCTCCTCAGAGCGGTATTCAACTAACCTGTAGGTTTGGGGGGAGAGACACTATATATTAAGGAGAATTCCTGTTATCGTATTGTTGAGGGGTTTAATGTGACTTCATATCTGGACTTGTTTATTACTAGTCCCTTGAGTTTCGGTGGATTAGAACAAGTGGATAGAGAGGATGCCCTATATATAGTAGTAGGGGCGCCATTCGATAGCACATCATCGTTTAGAGGGGGTCAGAGGTTCGCTCCTTATAGTATAAGGCTTGCATCTTCAAATATAGAATCTAACGGCTATTATTTGAGGGATCTATATATAGAAGACTTGAGGATACGCGATGAAGGGGACATAGCTTTACCTCCTGGCAATGCATCCGAGGCGGTAGAGCGTATACGCAAGGTAACTAGTGAGCTCGTAGGCATTGATAAAAGATTAGTCGTAATAGGTGGAGAACACATTATAACTCTTGGAGTTATTAAGGGATTAGTCGATGTTGGTATAAGGCCATGTATAGTGGTCTTTGATGCTCACTACGACCTACGATGGGAGTATATGGGTGAAAAATTAAGCCATGCGACAGTTATGAGGCGTATCCTGGAGTTGTTCCCTACAAGAATAGTTTATATTGGGGTCAGAGCGTATGATAAAGAGGAGGTTGACCTAGCAGTATCTAAACCCCTTATAGAGGAGATAACTGTAGGTGATGTTAACAGGTTGGGCCCTATTAACATAGCCTCATCTATTAAAAGGTTCTTAGATGGATGCAAACACGTTCACATAACCATAGACATGGACGCCTATGATACAGCATATGCTCCTGGAGTTAGTACACCAGAACCAGGAGGACTCACTCCCCGCGAACTACTCTACATACTTCATGAAGCAATCGATGATAGAGTAGTGTCAATTGATATTGTTGAAGTAACACCACCATATGACTGTAATGGGATAACAAGTATACTAGCCGCTAAGACGCTGCAAGAGGCATTACTTACATTAGAGTCAAAGCGTAGAAGGAGAACTGGGAGAGGATAGTAGCTGGGTGTGATTACCATTTAATAATGGAAAGCTATTGCAAAGTTAGCTTGGGGGAGTAGGTGTGGCTGTTTACTACATTGATGTAGAAGGCATGAAGGTCGCTATAGTTGAGGAATTATACTATACGGAGAGTGATGAGTGGGTTAGGGTTGTTGAAGATGATATAGTTATAGTTGGGGTGACTGATTATGCCCAGAAGATGTTAAAAGATGTAGTAGGGGTAGAGCTACCTGAGGTTGGAGCTTCATTCAATAAAGGCGATCCAGTAGCTGTTATAGAGTCGATAAAGGCTTCCGCGGACGTATACTCGCCAGTTGAAGGTGAAATCATTGAAGTCAATGAGAGATTACTTGAAGAACCGGAGCTCATAAATAAGGATCCATATGGTGATGGATGGATATTCAAAATGAAGCTTAAGAATGGATTAGAGGGGCTTTTAACACACAAGGAATACGTAGATAAACTCCTATCTAAAAGCTAGGATTAATGGTAATATTCTAATCCGCAATTTTAAAATTCTAAGTTCCTAATATGATCGCTTGTATATAGATTAATTGTAGCCTAACAAAGGATATCTCAGAACCTTTAAGCATCAATCATTCATTTAAAATATCCTATATATGTCATGATATTTTACGTGAATTTACTATCTTCTACTATAGGCTACTGTCGTTGTCGTATTCTGAATACCAGGGATCTTAGAGATCGCTGCTAACGTGTAACTTAAAGCATTACATTAAAAGTATGCTTAAACATAAAATCGAATCATTTAGGAAACTATTCAAAACCAGTTCAGGAGAAATCTTCAAGCCCCATTTAATGCTAAACGAAGGAGGCCATGTAGAAGGAAACCGCGATAAACCAGTCTTTAAAGCTAAAGACGACCTACTGTTAAGGGACTCATATCCATACTCAATTATTAAGCGTCTAAATCCTTTATTAGCTTCCTTTAGGGGCTCGAATATGAATCTAGACAAAATCCTTGGATGCAGGATATACTATAACAGGTACTTAGAGAACGTAGGCATGCCCATAGTATTTGATTGCAGCAGTGATGCTGTTATATCATCAAGTAGCACTAGGGAGGCTATTGTTAGGGAGGCTGCTTCCCTATTAAGTGATGTATTGAAGATAGATATATCTATTATGCCAAGAGATCATGCATATATGGGTAAACGATTTGACCTATATATGTATGAACTTAAGAATAATAAATTAATCATTGGAGAACTAAGGTTGGTCGAAGTTTCACGTTATTTCCTCAATATATCAGGGGTCTTAACTGGAGAATCCCTAAATGTAATTTCATCTGATATACTAAAAGAACTAGATAATGGAATAACCCTAGGGGAGACACTTAGCGAGGTTTTCCTTGATAGATATGAAAAAAGAAGTTTTCCTTATGGTCAAAAACCTATAAAGAGTTTTGTTATTTATGCTGCTGAAGGAATACCATACATAGACACTAACACATGGAAATTAACTATAAAAGGAGAGGTAGTGCGAGAAATAAATGTAAGCTATGATGATCTAATCAATTTATCACGTGATTTAGGATACATGACGTTTCACTGTGTTACCGGATGGTCAGTTAAAGACAGGAGATGGACTGGCATAAGGTTGCGTGACTTACTCGAGAAAACAGGGTATAATAGTGATGCTAGATGGGTTCTAATAAGAAGTGCTGCTGGATACTCAACAACTCTGCCTCTGGAGGAGGCTTTAGCCGATGATACATTTATAATATTATATATCGATGGTAAACCCTTGAGTAAGGAGAATGGGTATCCAGCTAGAATATTCAATCCAAGGTTATATGGGTGGAAGAGTGCAAAATGGATAACTGAAATAATAATCCTTGATAAATACATGGATGGATTCTGGGAGGCGCTTGCATACCACGAGCGAGGTTATGTAGAAGCAGAAGAACGGTTTAAGATAAGAAATCCATCGATTGCGGAATTAAGTAGACTACCCTAAGCATCAATATAGAACTGTAATGCATCATCTAACGTACAACACTAGAACGGGTATTACTGGCTTCAAATGGACTTTTAACCCCCTAACATAGAATATTAATAAAGGGGTATACACAGAAGGGTGAGTGAGGGAGGCATACAGCTAGCCAACACTGATGGTGGATCAATTTTGAGTTTAAGAGAAATAATGGAAGAGAAGAAGCACAGCGACATCAAAAATAGAGAGAATAATCCACCAAAAAGTAATAATAGTGAACCGACGCTTAGTAATGGCGATATACTGTTACCATATGGAAGCAGTATATATGAATTCAAATTATACATCTCAAGTGATTTATGTAGAAGGCTAGAGGCAGATGACTTCTGGTTCTCTGAGATGCTCTTGAATGCAGACATCATATATGAGGGTGAGTTAAACCTTGCCCAGCTAATAGATGAAATAGTATCTGTACATGAATCAAATGACAGAGTAGGAATAATTGCTCTTCTTTCGAATAGTCTAATTGAGATTAAAATTGTTATAAAGAATAGGAAGTCAGGTATAATTGCGTATTCTAAGGATGCAGTTATAATATGCGGCGATGTATTCGATCTTATACCAGAAAAAGTTAAAGGAAACGTGATCATAGGGATAGTTCTAGATTCTTTGGATTAACACCCACTATTAGGTATGATATAAATATTATCATAAGTTCAAGACTAATGCCCAAGCTATACAATAAAGGGATTCTGTCTCTTAGCTTCCTCTTCCAAGCCTATCGTTCTAGATTAACTGTAGATTCTTTATTATATTCACGATAAACTATAGAGCTTTTAGTGTCTATGTCATGTTGATCCTAGGATGACCTGGTGAGACTAATGGAGATTGGAGAGGGTCAATTCAGAAGATTAAGTTATGCGCATTCAAATATATTGGAGTCGCTTGCCTGGCATAGGCCGCGCTACGCTCCTGAATGGGGTAGTGGCGGTATATTTGGATTGAGATACCATAGGGGTTATCTGTATTATACTTTAGCCTTTGAGGCTTTGGCGTTCTTCATTTCTAGTGTTCAAAACCATGAGATCTTACTGTATGATTTTAATGCTGTAGGTTCTCCGCCTAGGTCTGGCGGCGACACGTATAATGCCGTTGAAGCCGTTGATAATTTGGTGTTTTTCGGAGGGTGGATTCATGCCCCAGCGATATTTAAGGGCAAGTCTGGTAGGAGAGCTGAGATTTCATTTAGGTATAAGTATAGTCATGTACATGCATTTGATGTAGATGAGGAGCGCGTTAAATTATTATGGAAGGATAGTATTCACAACGAGAGGTATTGGGCTGGCGAGGTAAGTGATATATTATATG
>WAQN01000045.1 GCA_015520195.1 Desulfurococcales archaeon
CTACTAGCACGATGTAGCTATATTAATAGAACACGTTATAGCCTATAGTAGCAGCCTGAATATACCCAGATTATCAACTAGAATTTCAAGATCCGTGTATCCCTTGAACCATGGTAGATTTACTAGTGCATAAGCCTCATCCGGGGTAACTAGTATGGGTGTGAAGCCAAGAGGGATGTTTCCCGACTCAACCTCTATCCTCTCCTTAGGTTTGAGGTCGTTATATCTATTACTGGCTATAATGACTTTGTCCCCGATCCTCAAAACACTAGCATCTACTAGGTTGGCGTACTCGTTAAGATCTTTATATGCTTTCATCAACATACTAACAGGTTCTCCCTCCATGTGCCAGCAAGATTTAATTATAGAGTTTATCTTTACAGATGCCTCTATTGATCTTAAAGCCTCAGCTCTACTAGTTTGTAGAGTATCAGGGGACAATAGGATCCTGAGGTCTTGATTAAAAATTAACTCCCTGAAACTCTCCAGCCATATTATATCACGTGATTCCCCTCTTATATCCGGGCAGATAGTTGAGGAGACTAATGCATGCATAGATACAGGACTATCATGTGTAGGCGTGAAACCCCTACTCTTAAGGTATGCCTGCAAAGCCACTCTAGCAGCTTGATACGCTTTCTCAACCACCCACTCATAGTTGCTAAAATACATGTCGCTCCACACGCTTTTAAGAATCATATTTGCGGTGTAGAGCTCTGACTCCAATGCGGTTATAGTCATGTATAGCACCTCCCTCTAGGACGATATACCAGGTAACTTTTAGGCAGATAGCCCTCTAATAGGTAACCATGAAATAATGGAATCACTCTCCAAATGCTGGATCTCCACCTAGATGGGTAGCCATTCAAGCTCTGGGGCCCCACGAGACTCTCTATAGTACAATGTGGGTATGCCATGTCGTTTGAGCCTTCTCCTCAACTCTCTATCACTCGTGGCTACTATAACCCTATAGCCTCTACGCTTCAATTCTAATGCTTTAGCTTCTATAGCGTCATCCGCGCTAGCATCTGATATAGGGCTTATAATGTTGATTTCAAGGCGTTCCATTAACTCTAGGGCTTTCGATGCAAGTTTCCCAGTCTTTCCCCGCTTGTCTCTTAGTCTTCTTAATTCTCCTACTACTTCTCCTAAAGTCACCATTCTATATCCGGTGTCTAAGACGTTATCTATTAGTGAGGGTGGCATCAAGCCTTCAGCCATGTAGATTAACGTGTTAGCGTCTAGGACCACTATTACTCTCTTATTATCCCCCAGCCTATCAACCGCCACCTTCCATGAACCCTCCTGCTTATGGCTATTCTAGCTCCATCCCAGCCTACAACTGGTCTTCTCAGCTTTATCTCGAACTCGTCCTTCTTAACACCTGTCGTCACGCCAAGTGTTATAGCGGTGCCCACAGTTATCATTAGCATCTCTCCCCTCTTTATAGGCTCGACTTTAACCTCTTCCTTTAAGCCCACCACTCTCTCTAAAGTCTTGTATTCTGCCCTGATCTCGTCTAGGACTGGTGGTAGGCTTCCAGGCTTCCCCACTACGTTGCCTACAAGGTTATCCGATTTTGTCAGTGAGGGATCTAAACTTGTCCCTAAAGCTACTAGGCCTCCTGGTTTCGCCTCCTTAACCTCTATATTGCCGAACTTCATGTTCTCTATAGTCGAGTATATAGGCTCATAGACTGTCCTGCCAGCCTGGCCTCTAACTGCTACTCCAGGTCTTATCTCGATTTCATCTCCAACTCTGAATACTCCATGGATCAATGCACCGCCAACTACGCCTCCAACAAGCCTCTCTGGAGGTGTTCCTGGCCTGTTAACATCGAAGCTTCTAGCAACGAACATTAATGGAGGCTTAGCTAGATCTCTCTCAGGTGTTGGTATCCTCTCCTCGATAGCTGCAAGTACAGCATCTATATTAGCTCTCTTCAGAGCGCTAACTGGTATAATAGGCGCGTCCTCAGCTATTGTACCTTTTATGAACTTCTTGATTTCCGCGTAGCTCTCTCTAGCCCTCTCAGGACTGACAACGTCCACTTTATTTTGGATGACGACTATATTCCTTATTCCTATTATCTCAAGAACCACTAGATGTTCGCGGGTTTGTGGTTGTGGACAGGGTTCGTTAGCGGCTATAACTAGTAGGGCTCCATCCATCAGGGCTGCGCCTGAGAGCATAGTCGCCATTAGTATCTCGTGTCCTGGAGCGTCAACGTATGAGACTCTTCTAATAAGTCTAGGAGCAGCCTGTGGGTTACATTCGCACACAGGCTCTGGAGAATATCTATCAGGATAGCCGCATCCCTCGCAGCTCCATATTTCTCCATCTGCATATCCCAGCTTTATAGTCATGCCTCTCTTGATCTCCTCGCTATGCCTCATAGTCCATATTCCAGTTAAAGCCTGCACTAGGGTCGTCTTGCCATGGTCAACGTGACCCACTACCCCAATATTCACCTCTGGCTGCCTAGCCTCCTCTACCCGCAGTTCCACCACCACGTCTACCCATGTACCACTATCCAACTATTTTACTGATGCCCTGCCGACTCCCCATATACTATAACTACGTTGAGCTGTGCTAGAGCAGTCTTCCTCCTCTCACCACGAGGGTCTGGGATCATCCTACCCCTAACAGTCTTCCTCCTCCTCTCACCCTTCCTCCTTGGCCTATAGCCAGGTGGACCCGAGAGTAGTACTTTCCTCTTAACACTACCCGGAACGCCAGGATGCATTGGGAAGCCCGTGGCATCTGAGCCACCCCGGATCTTTAGCCTTACCCCCTCGAATCCTATTAGAGAGCCGTCGAATACATCGCCGATTTCAAGCCCCGATAGCCTAACCGCAACCTCATCTGGAACAGCTATCTGCCACGACTTAGCCCTGAAAGCCTCAGCCTCAACCTCTATATCACCTGCAACCTCGCCTAGCAACTCCATGTTGACGTGGACCTCACCCTCTGGAACATCCTTCGATTCCACTACCCTAAATGGTACTTTCACCTTCTTCCCATCCTCAGTCTTGAATCTTAACGTCATCACACCTACTTCGTTCAGCCTCAACTCTTCTATCAGCCCCTTATTCACCTTAGCTACTGGGAGCTCCCTCCTATCCTGCTCCTTCGTCTTCCTCATTGTATCCCTATACTCTAACTCCTTGTCCTCCACACCCTTAACTTTGACCTTAACTACTTTATCTCCAGCCTTAGGGTCGGATATTACTATCCTGAGTGGAGGCCTCTCAGACGACATTACCTAGACCACCTCTCCACGCCACGACCGCCTAGATGCGGCCAGCATACAGTGAACCGTATGAGGGCTTGTGCTAGGCTACTCCTATTAACGTTTACTAACCCACTATCCACTGGGTGGACTGGTATGGAGGGTGGCAGGAGGCTAAGGCAGCCGATAGTAGTCGTGCTAGGCCACGTGGATCATGGAAAGACTACGTTACTTGATAAGATCAGGAAGACGGCAGTAGCAGCTAAGGAGGCAGGGGGGATCACGCAGCATATAGGCGCTAGCCTGGTGCCCTCGGATGTCATAGAGAGAATCGCGGAGCCCTTGAAGAAAGTGATTTCTATAAAACTCGTCATCCCCGGCCTCCTGTTCATAGACACGCCAGGCCATGAGCTATTCTCCAACCTAAGAAGGAGGGGTGGTAGTGTAGCCGACTTCGCCATAGTAGTTGTTGATGTAATGGAGGGATTTAAGCCTCAAACATACGAGGCTATAGAGCTCCTCAAAGCTAGGAGGGTTCCATTCCTTATAGCAGCTAATAAGATAGACCGTATACCCGGTTGGAAGCCTAACCCAGGAGAACCCTTCATATTCTCATTTAGGAAACAGGATCCACGAATCCAGGGTATCCTAGAGGAGAAGATATACGAGATCGTAGGCAAGATGTATGAGCTAGGACTGCCAGCAGAGCTATTCACCAGGATTAAGGACTTCACGAAGGCCATAGCCGTCGTGCCCGTGAGCGCGAAGACTGGAGAAGGGATACCAGAGCTATTAGCTGTACTCGCAGGACTCACGCAGCAATACCTACAGAAGAGGTTGAGATACGCTGAAGGGCCGGCCCGTGGGGTGATTTTGGAGTTGAAAGAAGTACCTGGTTTGGGCGTTGTAGCTGATAGCGTCATCTATGATGGAGTGTTGAGGGTTGGCGATAGGATAGTGGTTGGTGGTAGGGATAAGCCTATAGTGACCAGCGTAAGGGCTCTCCTAATCCCCAGGCCTCTCCAGGATATAAGGTCGAGGGAGGCGAGATTCATGAATGTGGGAGAGGTGTATGCAGCTGCTGGAGTTAGGATAGCTGCTCCAGGGCTAGACGAGGCGCTAGCTGGTTCACCTATAGTGGCTGTATGGAGGGATGAGGATCTAGAGGCGGCAGTCGAGAATGTTAGGAGGGAGCTTGAGGAGCTCAGGATCAGGACTGATAAGGCTGGTGTCGTGGTTAAGGCTGATACGCTTGGTACGCTCGAAGCGTTAGTTGAAGCATTAAAGAGGAGAGGTATACCGGTTAGGATAGCTGATATAGGGCCTGTAAGTAAAACAGACGTTATAGACGCCTCTATAACGAGGAAACATGACAAGTATCTTGGGGTTATACTAGCATTCAACGTTAAAACACTACCTGAGGCCTTAGATGAGGCTAAGAGGCTTCAGGTAAAGATATTCCAGGATAACGTCATATACAGGCTCCTAGAGGATTATGAGAGGTGGGTAGAGGAAGAGAAGAAGGCTGAGAGGCTTAGGCAACTTAACGCATTAGTGAGGCCAGGTAAGTTCAGGATACTGCCTGGCTACGTATTTAGGAGGAGCGACCCAGCCATAGTGGGTGTAGAGATTCTAGGCGGGGTAGTTAGGCCAGGCTATCCAGTCATGGACTCACAGGGTAGACCACTAGGCACTATACAAGCTATTAGGGACAGGGACAGGAGCCTTCCTGAGGCGAGGCTGGGAGCTGCTGTAGCAGTGTCGATCCAGGGTAAGATCCTAATCGGGCGCCATGCAGATGAGGGAGATATACTATACACCAATGTCCCCTCAGACCACGCCTCAAAGCTAATATCAGAGTTTAGAGACTTGCTATCAAAGGACGAGTTAGACGTCTTAAAGGAGATAGCAGAAATCAAGAGGAGATCGGGTGATAAAGGCTACATACTAGTAATAGCCAGACTAGCAAAACCTAGAGCCTGAACAACAAAGGAGAATAAGGCTCTGATACTAAATTAAAGGCTGGGCCAATGACATCCGGGCTATACGCCGACGAGTGAGGAAGTGCTGCGGCCTGCTCACCCCCTTAGAGGCCCTCCCCTGAGGCTCAATAGCTTGTACGGGATGTGGAGTCACAAACTATATTTCCGTCTTTGCGCATCCCCTAGTAGGCGTGGGTGTACAGGATAGGTGGAGTTGGATGGCTAAGGACGTTCACGTCGAAAAGAGGATTAATGTACCAGACGGCGTGGAAGTCGATATAGATGGCATGAGGGTTACGGTGAGAGGGCCTAGAGGAGAGTTATCCAGGGATTTCTCCCATGCAAGAGGGATAATCATCGGGAAAGAAGGTAACGAGATAATAGTTGAGGCATATTTTGCCGATTCCAGGAAAAGAGCCTTGGTTGGGTCAATAGCATCACATATAAACAATATGATTACGGGGGTTACTAAGGGGTTTAGGTATAAACTCAAAATAATATATAGTCACTTCCCCATGAAAGTCGAGCTCAACGGGGATAAACTCATTATATCCAACTTCCTTGGCGAGAAGGCTGATAGGATTGCCAAGATACTCCCAGGCGTCACAGTTGAGATTAAAGGACAGGATATAATAGTTGAGGGTATAGATGTTGAAAGTGTGGGTCAAACTGCAGCTAACATAGAGGCAGCTACAAAGATAAAAGACAGGGATAGGAGGAAGTTCATGGATGGAATATACATTTACGAGAAAGGGGTGGCAGAGTGATGCCCAGCAGGTCAGAGGAGTTAAGGAGGAAGAGGATACTTCAAAGAAAGCTGGCTAAGAGGAAAGATAAGCCCAGGTTCCTCCGATACCTTTCATGGAGATTCTGGAAGTTTGAGAGGAAAGAGTACTGGAGAAAGCCTAAAGGAAATGATAACAAGATGAGACTACAGATCAAGGGATATCCACCCATAGTTAAATCTGGCTATGGGACTGAGAGGAGCATAAGAGGGCTACACCCTAGCGGCCTCGAACCAGTAATAATACACAACAAGAATGACCTAGCAAGGGTGGATCCCAAGAGGCAGATAGCCTATATAGCCTCAACTGTTGGGCTCAGGAAGAGACTGGAGATAATAGAGGAGGCTAAAAAGCTCGGAGTTAGACTAGCTAATGCGGGGGTATAGTGAGAGATGGACTACAGGCTTCAGAGGAGGCTGGCAGCAGAGGTCTTAGGCGTAGGCGAGTCTAGGATCTGGATAAGCCCTGACCCAGAGCATGAAGAGGACATAAGCCAGGCTGTAACTAGGAAGGATGTAATAGCCCTAATAAAAAGGGGCCTTATAGACGTTGAACCTGTCAAGGGCAACACACATAGGTGGCTTGAGAGGAGGGCTAAGAGGAGAAAGGGCCACAGGCGTGGTCCTGGGACTAGGAAGGGTAAGGCTACTGCAAGACTAGACCCAAAGAGAGACTGGATTTCGAGGATAAGGAGGATGAGGAGATATCTGAAATGGCTTAGGGATAATAATGTCATAGACAAGAGAACCTATAGGAGATTATATAGACTGTCCAAGGGAGGCATGTTTCACAGCCTCTCAGATATGAAGAGGTATATGAGAGAGCATGGCATACTACCAGAGGGTGCTAGGTGATGGGTAGAGGGCCTAGATACCGGGTACCCCTCCGGCGCAGGAGGGAGGGAAAGACAAACTATTATAAAAGGTTTAAACTAGTGATATCCGGGAAGCCTAGACTTGTTGTTAGAAGAACCAACGAGTACTACTGGGTCCAGGTAATCGAGGCTAGGATAGAGGGTGACAGGATACTAGCTGCAGCTCACAGCAGGGAACTGGCAAAGCATTATGGTTGGCTTGGTGACTACAACAACACAAGTGCAGCTTACTTGACAGGATTGCTGGCTGGTTATAGAGCATTATTGGCGGGTGTTGAAGAGGCCGTACTCGACATAGGTCTTCAGGCTCCGGTTAGGGGGTCAAGGGTATTTGCTGCACTTAAGGGAGCACTGGATGCAGGATTACGGGTACCGCATTCCGAGGAGATCTTACCGGATGTGGAGAGGATCCGGGGAGAGCATGTGGCTGAATGGGCTAGGAAGCTAGCAGAGGAGGACCCGGAGAAATATAATAGGTTATTTTCACGGTACCTCTCAAGAGGGCTAAGACCCGAGGATCTACCAGGCCATTTCGACGAGGTAGCGGCAAGGATAAAGACTGACTATGAGGAGAAGCTTAAGAGGGTTGTTAGGGAGGTGTAGGTGTGATGGCTGAGATGGAGCAGGTAACGCTTGAGACGTGGAAGCCTAGGACTAGAGTAGGGGTTATGGTTAAGGAGGGCAAGATCACCAGTATAGAGGAGATCTTCAAGAGAAACCTACCCATACTTGAGCCTGAGATAGTCGATATACTTCTACCTGGTCTAGAACATGAGGTCATAGATGTAAGTATAGTACAGAAAATGACAGATGCAGGGAGGATAACTAGATTCAGGGCTGTGGTTGTGATAGGTAATAAAGACGGCTATGTTGGGTTGGGGAAGGGTAAAGCCAGGCAGTTCAGATTCGCGATAGAGAAGGCTATACGTAATGCAAAGCTAAACATAACCCCTGTCAGGAGGGGATGCGGGAGCTGGGAGTGTACATGCGGAGAATCTCATAGTGTACCGTTCGTTGTAAGAGGCAAGAGTGGAAGCGTGGAGGTCATATTAAAGCCTGCACCTAAAGGGACAGGGCTTGTAGCAGGCAATGTAGCCAAGACAGTGCTTAGGATGGCTGGGTTGAGTGACGTATGGACGCTAACTAAGGGAGAGACAAGGACCAGATATAACTTCGCTAGGGCAACCTACCTAGCTCTTAGGAACACGTATAGGTTCATGACCCCGTTAGACTGGGCCAGAACCTAGGAGGGTGGATGAAGGGTGCCGTTATATATAGCAATAAGGCTACGTGGAGAGGCCGATGTTAACCCGGATATAGAGAAGACTCTTTACTTGCTTAGATTAAGGCAGAGATACGCTGCATCTATATACCACGATTCTCTCCCTGGGATAAAGGATATGATAAAGAAGGCTGAGGACTGGATAACATGGGGGGAGATAGACGTAGACACCCTAGCTGAACTCCTCAGAACCCGAGGCAGGCTTAAAGGTGACAAGCCGTTAACCGATGAATGGGTGAAGGAGAACCTAGGCTTGCAGAATGGGATAGTGGAGCTAGCGGAGAAGCTGGTCAAGGGAGAAATACACTATCATAGATTAGAAGAGAAGGGAATAAAACCATTCTTCAGACTTCACCCACCAAGAGGAGGGTTTAAGAAAACAATAAAGAGGCACTACAAAGCTGGAGGAGAACTAGGATATAGGGGGCAGAATATTAACAGTCTAGTTAGGAGGATGCTATAAGGTGTACTAGGCATGGTAGTCAGAAGAAGGAGGAAGTCGAGAAAGCTTAGGGGAAGAACAAGAACCATGAGTTGGGGTAGGATAGGGCAGCACAGGAAAGCGGGATCACGTGGAGGTAGAGGAGCGGCTGGACTTGGAAAACATGAATGGACGTGGACTATAAAATACGCACCCAACTGGTTCGGCAAGAAAGGATTTAAACCACCCAGGATTAGAATAGGTTATAGGCCTGTTACAATAAACGTCATCGAATTACAAGAGCTCATTGACGAGATGAAGATTAAAAAGACATTGAGCTTAGAAGGAGACAAGATAGTAGTAAACTTAGAGAGCATGGGTATACATAAGTTGCTAGGGGAGGGTAGAATTAAGGATCCTGTAAAGGTAATAGTACCTAATGCGAGTAGAGAGGCTGTGGAAAAAATAAGGGAGGCTGGAGGAGAGGTAATATTAACACGCGGAGAAGCTGAGGAAGCTGTAGAAGCCTAGTCATAAGTCAACGAGATTTTAATAATATTATTTGTAGCTACTGGTTATTGATGATAGTCTCATTGCATCCTTCGTTAAGTCTTTTCCTGAGTAATGCTAGTTCATCGTAGATCTCCTCTATCCACCCCATTATGGCTACCGCTTCACCCTTCACGTCATTCCTACCAAGTATGGGTGTTAGTGCTTTCTCAAGCATCTCAAGCTTAACGAATAACCTATCTATCGAGTCTAGTAAATCGCTAGTAGCCATTGCCTACACCTCTAACCCCTTAAACATTTCAAGAGCCACTAGGTAGAGGATGGACTTATTCCTCTTCTCCTGATCCAATACCCTAGCGTATGACTCGTATGTCTGAGAAGCTGGCGATGTAGACGGGGTAAAGTATCTATTAAGTGTAGCCAGGACTAACACGTCTAGCCTAGGATACATGTATTGTAGCGCATATGCTGGCGCCGCTATTGAGTCCACAGCAACTACCCCTCTAGCTCCTATATACTCTTCAACGTCACTGTAAGCCCATGGAAGCCTTGGAGAATCTATTGTCACAGAGAAACCGATATACCTCTCGAAGTTCGAGAATCTAACGTCAATCACGTTCTTAGCCAATGTTAATAAATCCTGGGACGCCAGAAGAGGTAGACCTTCACCAGCAATCCTCTTACTAACACCATCTAGGGGGACTGAGCCCTGAACTATTAAAATAGAGTTTTCATCAATATTCTTTCTAAGCCTATAACCACTGGTGATCACAATAGCCCTCCTTACCCCAAAAACGAAGAGCTCCATTAAAGTCTCAGCTATAGCAGCTGGATATGGGGGGATTAGTGTTATAATCAAATGAAGGCCTAAATGAGTTCCCACGATCGACCTAAACCCAGGAAGCCCTTCCTGTTCCCCCCCATGTATTCTCTCAAGGCCCTTCTTGATACCCTTAAAAACATCAAGGCTATCGACTATTATGGCGTTTTCAACGCTTGAGATGCCGTGAAGGCCTGTAGCAAGTCCCACGCTCTCCTGAGACAAGCCCCATAACCCCGGGGGGTTATACTTAAAATACTAACCTATATAGGTTTATAGAGAAGGGGGGTTATAAGGGGGGTGTTAGAAATGGCACAGCTACAGACAGCCAGATACAGGGTTGTAGGAACACACGTCTATGGGAACCTAATAGGATGCAGGAATGCAGGACTACTCAGAGACGCAAAAAAGCTTGAAAAACTAGTCACAGAAGCAGCTGAAAAAGGTAACATGACAATATTAGATGTGAAATCATGGAAGATAGGAGAAGGAGTGAGCGTAATCGCGATTATACTAGAGAGCCACATTGCAATACATACATGGCCAGAGTTCAATTACGCAACAGTCGACGTATACAGCTGCGGAGCACACACAAACCCCCATGCAGCGTTTAACCATATAGCCCAAGCCCTAATGCCAGAGATAGTAGAGAAGAAAGTAGTAGATAGAAGCTTGGAATAGATTATCCCCCCGGGGGGCTATGCCCCGGGGGGCACAGAAAAGCGGCTTGCTTCAATTAGATACCAAGAGATTTTTCCTTACTAATTAATTATCCTCCCTAACTTTCTAACTTTTTATTGTAGGACATCTACTAATTTAGGTTTAATTATAGCACTTATATAG
>WAQN01000046.1 GCA_015520195.1 Desulfurococcales archaeon
ATGTTAGGGTTAATAGCCTCTTTCACGTTAATGCCAGCATATGCATTTAATTATTATTATTACAATAAAAATAAAAAGGTAACTAAATCTTTTAATGGAGAAAGCTAGAATGGAAACCTTCTTACTTTATTAATTTAGGTATTTTGTATACTTAATTAACGTTTGATGAAAAGAAAATCTTTTATGTTTTATTAATATTTGGTAATATCTTGAAATAATCGTTTACGTGTATCCTCTTCTGAAAATCATTATAGCTATAGTCAGAGCTATTAAAGCTATTACAAATAATCCCACACCTACTAAGAAACTTCTCTTCACCAATGGCTCTGATTCCTGAGAGGGATTTGGCACTTCTACCTCAGGTAACTTACTTGTCTCTGCCGTCTTTGTTGTTGTAATGGTTGTAGTTTCCGTTGTTTCTGTTGTTGTGGTTGTTTGCTGCGTTGTTGTTGTGGTTGTCTTTGTTGTTGTAGTTGTTTCTTGTGTCGTTGTTGTTGTGGTTGTTTTTGATTGAGTGAATATATTTGTGAAGAAATCAGTCAACTCAGGAGTTATGCCAGGCATTGAATTCATTAGCTCATCCCATGTTTTAACATTATTAAACATAGAGAAGCTCGGCGCTTCTGAGGCAACAGCTTCGTCAAGGGTATTATACTTTGAGGCCCAGGTCTTTATTTTCTCTATAGTTCCAGCGAAGTCTGGGGCTATTCCTCCATTGTGGCATCCAGTACATCCGCTGGATTCGAAAAGTTGTCTAGCTTGATCCTCCGAGATCGAAGCATATATTATAGTATATCCTAGCCCTGCTAGGCCTAATATTATGATTATTAGAATTACAGTCGTAAGTACTCTCAAGCCTTATCACCATATTGCTCTTAAGCCTTATTAGGTAGCTTTACATGGAGCGCCATCTTAGTGTGGTGTTGCATGAGATATAAAAGGATTCGTTTTAATTTTAGTAAGTAGTTTAAAAAAAGATATATTTAGTGATGTCCTTTACCTGAGAAATAGTGAATTACCACAGCTTTAAGTGCTGGCTTAGCTAGTAAGAGATAGACTAGTAGGCCTATAGCATGCATGCCAATCGTTATCCCTATCTCGAGGGGCGTCGGATAATATGGTCTTATTTCGCCGAGAGTGCCTGGGATGTAACCGGGTATTACTATAGTCAGGGTCTTCTCTGCTACCACAGCAATTACCGTGAATATAGAGACTGTCAGTATGCCTTTCTTAGTATTATGAACCTGTGGCAATATTCCTAGTATTACAGCGGCTATACCGAAGCCTATCCATAGCCAGAGAAGGGTCGCCAGGTATGGTATATGTAATCCAAAGAATAACTCCTCGGCTTGAGCCTTTTTTGCCGCCTCTGTAGTATACCAGTAAATCTCCTGTATTTCGCTAAAAGTGAAGTACAATCCTACTATTAGGGCTCCTACTATAACGTATAATGTTTTCTTGTAGACGCTGAAGCTCACCTTAAACTCCTCGACGTAACGCTCAGCTATATAGAGGGCTAGCAGCAATAATGCAGGGCCGCTGGCGAAGGCCGTGGCTACAAACCTAGGAGCCATTAGTGGACTGTTCCATATAGGCCTCGCCGTTAGTGCCTGGAATATGAATGCTGTCACAGTGTGTATGCCTATAGCGAAGGGAGCAGCTATTATGATGAATGGGACTAGGAATTTCCTGGGAAGAGGCTTGTCCTGCCTATAGTAGTGGATAGTCACTATAGCAGCTATTAGATTTAATGTTAGATACGTTGTAAGCACTATAAAGTCCCAGTCTAGCATCGATCTAAGATTAGGTAGTTGGGGCATGAGTATCAAAGCTCTTATAGGCCGGCCTATATCAACCATAATGAGTAGTAGTACTATGATAATCGCTGCTACGGCCTGTATCTCTCCGAATATAGCGACTTTAATATATTCTTTATCCCCGAAGACGTATGCCGCTATCCCGAATAATATGCCAGCGGCAGCTACTCCGACCCAGAATACGAAGAAGGATACATAAAGCCCCCATGGGACGCTGTCATTCATTGCAGTGGTTATCATGCCGCCTATATCCGAGCCTATGAATATGGGCGCGTGCTGAACCATTATCCATAGATATAGGCCGTATAACGCTATTAGTATAAGTCCTATCGCTGCCATGTAGTACCTTAATGAACCGGTGAAAAGCGCTTCGCGTATAATGAATCCTATAGTGCTTAAAAGACCGCCTCGTTCACGTTCTTGAACCTCTTCCATGCCATTCTCACCCCCCACCTTCCCGTATTAAACTACTTTTACGTGGCGGAGTTCTCCTAGGCCCGAAGAAATAGAAGAACTTCGGCCTGGTGCCAGCTTCCGGTTTTAAGACGAAAGCCCCGTATTCCTCGAAGATCCTTCTTATAGGACTCTCTTCATCGTTTAGGTCGCCGAAGGATCTCGCGCCAACAGGGCATACCTCGACACATGCTGGGATACCGCCATCCCGAGTTCTCTGGATGCACCATGTGCATTTCTCCACTACGTGGGGTTGCCTTATTACATTGCCTAGAATGTGCATGTTTGGATTAATCTCCGTGGGCGGGACATATGGCTTAGCCCAGTTGAAGTGTCTTGCGCCATATGGACAGGCTGTTATACAGTATCTACATCCTATACATCTATCGTAATCTATTATAACTATGCCATCAGGCTCTTTCCAGGTAGCTCTTACAGGACATACCATGACGCAGGGCGGGTTCTCACAGTGCATACAGGCTACTGGTACGTACACCTTATCTGGCTTAGGGGCTTCCTTATAGTACATGTTAGCCTTCAATATGTCTAATTTCTCTATCTCTTCCCTATCTCGTGGCATTTCTAATACCTTAATCCATTCAATTCCTAAATTTCTAGCCTGATTATTCTCCATGACACAGGCGTAAGCGCATCTACGGCAGCCTATGCACTTATTAACATCGAGCGCCATAGCGAATAGAACGCCTTTATTCGCGGGGGTGGATTTGACTTTGATCATATTACATCTTTTCCTAGCTTCTGTGCATGCTGCGGACTCTTCGCCTGTCTCTCTACATATACGCTGGGCTTCATTGTTACACCACTCCTTTAACTCTGCTTCTTTCTCTTTAGCTCTTTCCTCTAAGGGATCGGAGGATTCCTCACCGCCATAGTTTTGCATTAGTAGGTCCTCTAGTTTGACTGGCACTAATAACTTCATTAGGTCGTCTCTGCTAATAGATATAAAGGTTAAAGCAGACGTTATAGCCGCTATCTTTAAGAACTCTCTTCTGGATACGCCTTCATTCTTTCCATTAGATTCTTGAGATCCCGTTTTATCATCCCTAGCCTTCATTTACTACCACCTCCAGAGCACCCCGTCTTCTCCTGGGTACCGCGAAAGCTGATACTATGAGTATAATGCCTCCTAAAACCGCGGCTAACCCACCAAGAGCTATGCTATCCTCTCTAGGTGGTGGAGGTCTAGTAGAAGGCTCTGGCAGTATATTGGGTGGAGGCATTAAGGGGTCATGTGGGTTGTGGCACTCTACACAGGCTTTAGCTGGTACGGTGCTTAGGTTCGTGTAATCAGGGCATATGTGGAATACATAGTCTACGCCTTTATATCCTATCAGCTTTACCGATTCGCCTTCATTACAAATTAGGGTTTTATTAGCGTGAACTAGTAACTCGTAATCCTTATATTCCCTCGGATGACATACAGCGCATACTTTGTTTGTCTCCATAAGTTGGTCTCTACTATGTAATCCTGGTATATATACTTCACTGCCACCTATTAATTCCTGCATTATGGGAGGAACGTGGCAATTAGAGCAATATAGGCCTCTGTGTGCCCCTAAAGTCAGGTTTATATCGTGTAGTTTCACCGATTTTCTTTGACCAGTCAAGTCCATGGCTCTATGGCAGTTTATGCAGGGGTAAAACTTACCAGCTTCCTCGGAGGCTCTGGCTAATATGGTGACGGAGGCCGCTAGGCTGTATACTAGAAGCGTTAATAGAAGCGGTACTAAAGCGATTAGTGCTACTACAGTATTATGGCTTTTGAGGTTTCTCATGCTCTCCATCACCATACGGTTAAGTGGTAGGTCGAGTGATTAATCATGGTCAACAATTATTTATTATTTGTCCATTACTTGGTATAATAGAGACACATTTATAAATCGAAATAACGTACTAGAGAGTGACCCCGACGTTCAGCTGAGAATCAAAGACGTCTCTAGGTGGATTGTATGCAGGCTTTTAGGTATAAACGGGTCTCGATATTAATTTTTATTATATTATTAATAATTCTTGTAGGATATTTTACACTTACGACGTTTCACTTAAAACTCGAAAATTCGAAGTTAACTTATCCAAAGGAATTACCTGGCAATATTGGAGTTATAAATATTTATATAGGTGATGATGCGCTTTCAAGGATTAAGAGCATACACTGGGATCCAAGTAAGATATTAATAGAGGATGCAGTGATAGTCGAGTACTCTGATGGATCGAGGTTATGGTTAGCAAAGACCTCTAAAGCGCAGGAATTGCTTAATATGATGATTAATAAGATAAAGGAGAATCAGGGTATGCTTCCGTATCAGCTGATTCATAAGATCGACGTTAGTGGTGTAGAGGTATATATAATATCTGATACTAGATTTCCCAGGATACATGCTGTGTGGGTGGAGAATAATATAATAGCATGGCTTGAGGTGCCTTTTAATAGCCGGGATTTCGATAGATTTTACGAGATACTAGTCTATGTTTTGAGATACATAAAAGCCTAATCCGGGTTATTATCCTCTTAATGGTCTTGTATGCTCTATAATGTTAGCGTGCTTATTTCAATACTGTAATTTATTATAATTATTATATAACGTTTAGGTACTTAACCATAAATTCCTATAATTAGGGGGCTTTTTGGACTCTAAGAACTTACGGGCAGCTTCTATGGTTAAGCGGTGTCTTGCCATTCTTTCCAGCTCTGAGATCCCTAGCTCGGCTAAGGTGGATATCTTAGCTACTCTAAGCATTCTAATGACCGACTTAACGGAGTAGGGCGAGGATCTCATGATCTCCCTTGTTAGCATTTCGACCTCCTCCCTTAGCTTCTCCCTAGAGTCCACGAGCCTTGATACTAGACCCAGTCTATAGGCTTCCTCACTAGTTATCTCCTCGACGGCGAGTGCTAGTAACGCGGCCCTAGCAGGCCCTAGTACTTGGACCCCTATAGTAGGCAGTAATGGGGGAACGAGGTTCCACAGCGTCTCAGCCCAGCTAATCCTAGCACCCCTGACAGCTACAACGAGGTCGCCCGCCCATAGTAGCTCTGCCCCGCCGCCGAAAGCGTGGCCATTCACAGCCATTATAACAGGCTTACTAAGGCTCAGGAGCCTCTTGAAGAACCCGGCCAGTTCGCCTAGGATCCTCCCGGCGCCGTCGGGATCCCCGGCCCCGGCTACCTCCGATAAGTCCAGGCCCGCGGAGAACGCCTTACCCTCACCAGTTACGGCGACGAACTTCACCGAGGAGTCCCCCTCGAGCTTCTCGAGGGCCTCGAGGGCCTCACCTAGCATCTTCGTGTTTAGAGCGTTGAGCTTATCCGGCCTATTCAGGACGAGCCAGCCTACGACCCCGGACTTCTCTATCCTGATAGTCTCGTACACGCGGATTCACCTAATAAGATGTATTATGCCCGTCATGTATAATTAAATATTGACGTAAAGGCGATCAGGACTAAGGCGCGATGAGGTAGCCCCGCTTGACTAAGAGGAGGAGCGTAATAAGGCAGATGATAAACAAGGCCAGATACAGTGGGGATCCCAGCGACTACGTAGTCCTCTATATAGACCGTGACCCCGTTAGAGGAGAGAGGATAGCGGAACTGAGCGTTGACAGGATAAAAGCCTTATCGGAGTGGGCCATGCATCTCGACGACGACTGGACAGTCATACCCCTGCATAGGGTCGTGGAGATAAGGAGGAGAGACGGGAGCATAGTGTGGAGCAGGCGCCGCCCCAGGGGCTCAGAGCTTACTTGACTGCTACGAGAAACAGCCTATTGGCGTTCGGGGGCTCCCTCCTATTGATATCGGCGTCCCCGTATATCTCGGCGACCCTGAACCCGCTCCTCAGGGAGGCCTCCTTGAGCTCCCGGGCATTATACAGCCTGAGCTTGTCGTATACGAAGTAGGAGCGCGTGGACCCATCGGGGTCAACGACCATCACCAGTCGCTTGAAGTGCACGATGGCCCTCACATCCTCGAACTCCCTATAGTCGATCACAAAGAGCAGCCTGCCATCGGGGGCCCTAGCCTCCCAGACGCTGGGGCCAGGCTGGGCCCCATACCTATAGGCGGAGGCGTAGGGGTTAGGAGTATCAGCTATGAATACGCCCCCAGGTCTCAGGGCTCTATAGACTCCTACTAATAGCCTGTCCAAGTCACTATCGCTTACCATGTAGGCTATACTCGTGAAGAACATCGTCACAGCATCGAATTCCCCATCATATACCAGGCTCCTGGCGTCCATCCTAACGAACTCC
>WAQN01000047.1 GCA_015520195.1 Desulfurococcales archaeon
ATATAGTCCCTATTAATGCTATTATGACTATTAGAACTACTGCTATTAAAGTCCAGTTCATTCCTTTTTCTTCTATTGTTTCAGTAGTTTCACTGGGACTCGTCATCTCTGTAGGTTCTTCGGTAGTAGTTGTTTTCTTAGTCTCTTCTGTTGTTTTAGTGGTTTCTCGTGGTTTCTCAGTTGTTGTTACAGTTGGAGTTGTCTCTCTGGGCTTAGTTGTAGCTGCTTCCGTAGTAGTCGTTCCTGTTGTAGGTGCAGTGTAGGTGATTTCGGTTGTTTTCTCGGTAGTCTCCGTGGTTGTAGTAGTTTCCTTAGTCTCCGTCGTGGTTTCAGTTGTCGTCTCTGTTATTTCTTCTATGGTCGTAGTTGTTGTTTCTCTAGTCTCCGTCGTGGTCGGAGTAGTTGTCTCCTCTGTTTCGGTTTCTGTTATAGTGGTTTTTGTTGTGGTTTCTGTAGTCTCTTCTGTTGTTGTAGTGGTTGTAGTCACTACTCCACCCGTCTCTTCCACTTCTGTTACTGGGATAAATACGCTGAAGCTAGATGTATTAAAGTATGCTTTACCGTTTCTTATTTCTACGTCCTTTATGATCACTATTGTTCCGTCAGGTTTCACCTCTAATATAGACACCTTTTCTGGTTCTACTATCTCGTCTAAAAGTAGCCCTATCTCCAGCTCTCCGTCCATTATGCCGTTAACTTCTAGTGGCGTCCCTATTACACGTTTATTGGCCTCTTCTGCATAGCTTGCTGCTAAATCTCTATCTACTATTTTAAATAGCGTTTCTCCAGAGATTACTGTTCCCCTATTTATGTTGACCTCTGCCTTCTCGGATCCATATATAATCTCTAGATTAAAGTCCCTTGCAGCTATAGCTGGTGTCTGTGTTTTAATCGTGAATCCTGGGGCCTCTATTATGGCGTCTTTAACTGAAGCAATTAGTGATAGATCAGCCTCAATGGTCGATGTTGATGACGCTTTTAGCGTTTTATCATGGATCGAGAGTATCGTGTCGTCATAAGATACACCAACACTCTCGGGTATATTGTCTTTCGTTAAAATTATAGTTCCTATAAGTTCTCTAGCAGGCATCTGTGATGTATCTAATAATGATATATCCTTTGTCGCTATGTCTAGCTTTATGGATTCTGTTAAGTTACTCTCAAGTGATGCCCTTAGGATTGCCATTAACATACTGAATGATGCTAGTGGATTGCCTTTACCACTACAACTCGCATCAATCCTGTAATAACCTTTATCTATTGTTGCATTAATTTCAAGTGATTCTATAAAGCCCTCTTGGGTGATGGGAGATGATGTTTCACCCTCAACGGTCACTGTTATATTTACTGCATATATACTCTCAGATATGCTATATGATGTTAGATTATATGACCAAGAAGCGCTTGAATTGAATGGACTCGTTGTTATGAACGTGAATGGGGCTTCAGTTAGATTAAACTGCATAGACGGCATTTGACCCATATTGGGCATAGGCTGCATCGTCACTAATTGTTTGCCCTTAAAATATATAGATATTATCATTACTCTTGGATCGTCCTTTGATTGTTCTATATTCAAGGATATGTCGTCTATCTCTATACCCATTGATAGTAGCATTTGCCTTAGCATGTCTTCTGTTAAATAGAGGGACACCATTTGATATAGCATATTAATTAGGATAACATCTACCGCCTGTACTCCTGATTTAGATTCTAATTGAAGATCCATGTTGAACTCTATTGAATTATTAATAATTATTGATTTAATACTAGAGTTTATAGCTAATGCTAAGTCGCCTTTAAGTGGTATTGGGGCTGGTATAGGTAGATAGTTTAAGCCCTTTGATAGGTTGAATAGTGCATTAACTATTATAGATGTATTAGTATAGTTTAGTCCTCTTTGTATTGTCCTTGTATAAAGCTTATCAATAGATATTGTTAAGGGGAGCATTTCATACTCCTCCACAGCTCCTCCCATTGATAGTGCGGATGAGTTTACCCGTGTCATTAGAAGGAACTTATTTAATGTCTCTACTACAGCAGTGTCATTTATCTGTCTAGTAGACATATTTCCTGTTCCAGTTATATTTAGTGAAGTAAAGTTGCTTGTTAACGTGTCTATATCAGCGTTTAATTTAAAATCTGTAGGTGAAGCACTTAAGTAAATAGTAGCTGTAACGTTCTCTAAAGTCTTATTATAACCTGAGACTACTGCTGTTACATTGTAAGAATCCCTAGTTGCACTATATCTAATATTAGCCTCGCTGATTTCGGCAGTTGACTGAATAGGAGTTATGGATAATAGTATTATAGATAATAATATCAAAGCTGATATTCTTGTAAATAAATTCAACACTAGTTCTACCTCCGTGGACCATACAATTGTGGGGTATAGCTAGGACTATATATATTATCTTGAACGTGCCAAAGCAAATGTGAGAGCTTAAAGCAAGTAATTAATAATAGAGCTCTATATAATGAATAACAGCTTTCTCCCTTGAAGAGGAGCTAGCAGACCTCTATCCCTGCCTTCCTTGTAAAACTAAAGATCGTTATGCCCACCACGTTTCGACCTTTTAAACCTACGACTACATCATCGTCTACCATTATACTTTCTTCTGCCTCTTCTCTGCCGAACCCTATATATAATATATCATTATGCTTGTCATAATCTATCCATAACTCTTTTATATCACCTATAGACAACTCCTTTACTTTTTCCATAGCGCGTTCGAACTCCTCTAATCTATCACGACTCGACATGATCTTTGTCACCCACACCCTATATTAAACAACTAACGAGTTATAATTTTAATATAGCTTCGATTAAAGCGAAATATGAATACTAAGGAGTCATTATTTAGTTTAAACTAGCTAAATCATAGAAATTATATTATAGCAATATACCTAATTGTAACACAGGCTTGAATTACTATACTATGGTATCTATACATTATATCCAGGGGTGAATAGGCTTGTTGATTGGTGTTATTAGTGATACACATGACGTTTTGAGTTATGTAGAAAAAGCTTCAAAAATATTTAATGATGTTAACGTTGAATTTATAATACATCTGGGAGATTATATTGCACCCTTCACATTAAGACTACTAGCCTCAAAGGTTAATGCTAGAATTATCGGGATTCTAGGGAATAATGACGGAGAGAAGCTTGGATTACTTAATATAGCGTCTAATTATAATGTTGACTTGGTAGAGCAGCCTAGATCTCTAGACCTGGCAGGTAGAAGGCTTCTTCTAGTGCATGGGTTTGGATCTCCTCAGGACACTCGAGAATTAGTCTATGCACTTGCTGAATCCAGAAGATGGGATGCAATACTATATGGGCATACCCACGAGCCAGACATATCATATAAAAGAGGCACACTAATACTAAACCCTGGCAATGCAGGAGGCCTCCTTTATAAGCCTAGTATAGCCCTTTTAGACACGGATAGGATGGCTGCGAGGCTGATAGAACTTTGAATCGCATAACCAAGGTACATCTTGGCCCGTTGAAGAGGGTTATGATGGAGCTAGCAAGGCTCGGTGGAGAGGAAAAGACGGGTATATTAGTTGGAAGGAGGCTGGATGATACAGTTACAGTAGACTACATATACAGGACTGATAATATAAAATCGAGTCCTGTACGGTTTGAGGCTGAACCATGGCAGATAGTTCAAGCTCATACATCGGCTGAGAAGTACGGTCTAGAGGTTGTAGGTATATTTCATACACACCCGGGGTGTCCAGCCTCGCCTAGTTCCTTGGATATCGATGGTATGAGGCGATGGCCTTATATATGGGTTATATCATGCTCTAATGAAGTTAGGGGATGGCTTTTAGAGGAGGACAGGATTAGGGAGATCCACTTAGAATAAAGGATTAACTGATTCAAAGGGTGCCTATAATATTGGGTAAGCGGTTTAGAGGGAGGGTTAGAAGGGGTCTAAGACGGAGAGGTAGTCTATTAACGCTATCAAACTTGACTATAGCCTTCATACTTGCTATACTCATATATGCTATAGTAGGCTCAATAATAGCGCCGATCCTATTATTAACAATGATAACGCTAACTGCGCCATGGCTCCTCGTGCAGAGAATGAGAGTTGCAGAGGCTATAGCAGCATCACTACTCTCAACGGCTATAGCAGGTTCCATACTACTCTATAGTACAAGCCTAAAACCAGTAATAAATATAGTGGACGTACACATAGAACCGCTACTCGCAAATACAATGTTACCAGTAGCCTTAACGCTACTAGGGTTACTCACAGGGGGCCTTGCAAGCCATGGAGCAGCTATATATTATTTTTACATAATCCTCAAATCAATTTCAGAAGGAATAGACTACAATTACATATCAGGTATACTAGCATGGGTACTCCTCTCATATACAACAGTAGCCTCAGCTCTGCTGCTGAAAACCATGGGAAGAACAGAATACATAAAATCAAGAACAATGATATCACTAATCATAATCATAACAGCACTACTAGGAGCCTATTACATAACATCATAAAATCAAAGGAATAATAACACTTAAACCCTCAAAGTATAAACCTATAAAATTACATGGCCGACTAAAGCGGGCCGGTAGCTCAGCCTGGAAGAGCGCCGCCCTCGCACGGCGGAGGCCCCGGGTTCAAATCCCGGCCGGTCCACCACCCAATAATCATCTCCAACATACTATCCCATCTCCCCCTTGGTTTAAATTACATTTAGCTGGGAGCATTTCTTAAGTTGGTGTTATTACTGAGAGGCTAAGCAATTACTTGACAATGTTCGACTTTAATGTAGAGTAGTGTAATAGTGTAGGCTCATGACAAGAATTAAGTACTTTAACCTTACCTTTATGAGTTATTGAATTATACGTGTACTTGACAGCTGATGGAGTATTTATGATTACGGTTCATGCATGCTCCGCACTGATTGGTCTCTACATAATTTTGCTAGAATTAAAACTTTGGCTGAATCAGATTCTTCAAATGTTTTAAACTATCTCCATGTTTTCACAAAGTTTTACTTTGTAACAACGTGTGAAGACTGCTTGCCAATTTCCGCATAATTTTTCTGTCGAGTATTATTAGGATAGTATATCTATATCTGGGCATAGTTATCCGCATCTCTTGTCTTACCTCGATGTGTCAGAGCTAAATTAAATCCCTCTATTCTATATTCCCTTATTGGTGCGTGGTTTGTCGTCTAGGGATTTAAACGCCGAGAAAGTTAGGCTGATCCGCATTCTAAAGGAGGAAGGTTATATTACATCATCAAAAGTAGAGAGGGCATTACTTAGAGTCGCAAGGGATATCTTTGTTCCAGAGGAGTATAGGGATCTCGCATATGAAGATAGGCCCCTGCCTATAGGTTATGGACAAACTATCAGTGCTCCCAGTATTGTAGCATATATGACTGAACTCTTAGACCCTGATATTGGCATGAAAGTTCTAGAGATAGGTACTGGTTCAGGATACCAAGCCGCTATTCTAGCTGAAATTGTTGCGCCAAGCG
>WAQN01000048.1 GCA_015520195.1 Desulfurococcales archaeon
AAACAGCGTAATGCACCAGTTTCACCCTTAATCTTAATAATTCTTATAAATATTTAAATAATTAAGAATTTCATGACTATCTATCCTAAAATATTAACTAGAATCAGAGATCAATGTTATTTTTGCCCCTTGATTTCTGGGTTTTGATACTATGATCTCCCCCTTTACTCCTAACTCGCTTAGTATTGTCTTGATCAGGTATGCGTCTCCTTTTGCCTGGTCTATGGTTGATATGGTGTATAGTGTTGGCCCCCAGCTGGATTGCGCTAGCATGATCCCGTTTCTCTCAGCCTCCTCCACTATACGTTGCAAATCATCCCTATAGGTGCCCCCTTGATGCTTTGAGAAGTATATACCTGTACCCATCTGCATCGCCTTTAGACCTTCCAAGGCTAATTTTAGGTCTTTCCGGGCAATACCCATCATGAGCTTTAAGGCTCCAGTTGCCATAAGCCTGCTACTTGTCTGAGAGGGTTTCCTTGCAAGGTCTAGTATCTGCTTCTCTATGTCCTCACTATACCCTCTCCTAAGCTGAGGGATTACAACTATAAAGCGCCATTCACCTGGTATCGATAGCCTGGTTATCGGTTCGGGAGCATCAACCCCTGCCCCAGCATCTGCAACGAAACCCCCATAGACGAATAGGAGGGTTCCAACCCACGAATACTTCCCCCTTCCTAGTCTTCTAGCTATCACATATATAGGATCTCTAGTGCCATAGAGCGCCTTATAAGCCAACGCTAAAGCTAATACGGTCTGAGTAGTACTACCAAATCCAGCATGAAGGGGGATCTCCTCTAAAACCTCAACACACATACCATGCAGAGAGCCCAATATACCCCTTACCACCTGTAAGGATTCGCCAGCACCAATGACACTCCCATCCCTACACCTCCAAGCCTTAATCCTTAAACCAGGCCTCTCTAAATAAAATCCACATCCACCCCAGTAACCCTCACCTATATAGTGGAAACCCGCGTGAAGCCTAGAACCACTATCTACTATAACCTCCAAACACTCACCACCCTATAGAAGCTTAAATTAAATCACCCGATTTAACTGAAATCACCCTTCAACACCCACATTAAAACACTCATATGCCCTATTTAGAAATATATTGAACTAAAACAGAGTTCTTCTGTACAATATAAAAAGAATCTCTAGAAACACCTAGAAATATAAAACCTTATCTGTATAGAACTAACCCCAAGCATATATAAATACCATTAAATTCTTGTTTTTTAACATTCTAAAGCCTTAAACATATAAAAATAACATATAGAATCTACAAAATAAAATTGAGACACGTCTAGACCGTACTGATTAGATCGAATTGAACACGATTTAGGAGAACAGCCAGACATAACATATAAGAGCCACTTAGCCTAGTATAAATCAAATGGTTATGGAGAGAGAATGGGGCCGTCGTCTAGCCTGGCTAGGATGCGGGGCTTGGGCCCCCGTGGTCCGGGGTTCAAATCCCCGCGGCCCCACCAGAACCCTGAGACACCAGTAACTTT
Source organism: Desulfurococcales archaeon (assembly GCA_015520195.1). GTDB lineage: Archaea > Thermoproteota > Thermoprotei_A > Sulfolobales > Acidilobaceae > WAQN01. The sequence continues at coordinate 1,521 of WAQN01000048.1, forward strand.
AATATTAGTCAAGGCATCTAAACCTCATTAAGTAAAAATACAAGTTGTAAACTATACTATCACAATAGAGCTAAACGTTATGTTCCTCTTAGATATAGAAAGACTAGTGTTAGAATTATGAAGTTTAATATCTTTATGCATTAGAATAGCTTAATCTGGGGTGCCAAAATTGGCCAATCCATTATACAAGAGAATATCCAAGATACTGGGTGTTGAGGAAAGCGCATTAGAAAGAGAAGCATTACGCTTGTATATTTTATCTGAGCTTAGGCGTGTTAGGTTAGAGTCTAAGCTCATTATGACTAAGTATGGCGTATCTAGCATCGAAGAGCTTGATAAAAAGGTTAAAAAGGGAGAGTTAAATGAAACTGATGTATTCGAAGATCTTACCCGCCTCGACTACCTTCTTGATCGTGAGGAGAAGCTAAAGAAGCTCCTGGAAGAGTTGAGAGGTTCAGAAATGTGAACAGGGATAACAACATAGATGAAATACTTGAGAGACTTGGAGAGATTGCCATTAATTCATACCCAGAGATTGTTACTAGTGTAGAAATAGTGTATGGTAAGTTAAGAATATACCTTATTGATGAAAGCTTCATTGATAATATGGATCTCACGAAGATTACCTAATAGATACGCTATACATTGGGAGAGGCGCCATATAGACGGTAGCATATATCGTTGGGATAACACACCGCATGAATCACATAGGCATATACCAACATTTCCCCACCACTTTCATGAAAAACATGATAACATAGTAAAGCCTTATAGCTACCCTGGAAACATTGAAGAAGCTGTTAAGGAAGCACTGAGGTATGCGAAAGAGAAAATGAGGAAAACATATCACAAGAATAGGAGAGCCTTTATTTTCCAGCCTTCCTAAGGATTCTCCTTTTTATAGTAGCTTATGTTGTGTTAAGGATTATTACGTCCTCGTAAATCCCCTGAAGGTAGAGGGGCTAATGTTATGAAGGGTGCATCATTAGAGTCTTAAACATTATTTTTCAGAGCTATTTTTATAATAGGGTTTAATGGCGTTGCTCTCTATTGTCCGGATGCCTGATAGGAGTAGGGTGAGCGACTGCCTCTGCTCTGTGGAGGAGACTCTTTTCCTGGGGTCAGGTACTCGTTTTCTTAGTTAACTCTTCGAGAAGCGCCTTCGGAGCGTAGAGGTCTGCCTGGTCTTCCAGAAGTAGTATAACTCTCCTAGTGAAGCCACCTGGCTTTATTAGCGACGATATTATGATGTTAGTATCCAGCACTATCGCTGGTTTTCTGGTAGTTCTTTTCTTAGCCTCTTCTTCACCTCCTCCTCTAGCCATTCGGCTTCTTCCCCTCTGATTTCCAACCTGACTGCTAGTATCTCGATGAGAGCTAGCCTGATAGCCTTGGATAGGATTCCCTTATCCGTTTCTAATCCGCTTGGAGCAGAGATCACTAGCATGAATGCGAGAGATTGCTTAATTAGGAAGCTTGTAAATTAATATTTGGGTGGTTGAGAATGTACTTTGGTATTCCTGAAGGCGATAACCCAAATCTCTACATACTCGGTGTTAAGTGGGATGCGTCTTCTAGTTATAGAAAGGGGGCTAGTAGGGCTCCACAGGTTATTAGGGAGGCTACGTCATCAAAACTCTATAACAGCTTTACTGAGGATCTAGTGGATCTCGCGTCTACATACACTTATAGGGATTTAGGAGACATTGAGGCTAGAGACTATAGAGAAATTATGATCAGAGTAGTAGAGAGTATAAAGAAAGGAGGAAGGGATGCACTATACTTGTTCTTGGGAGGAGACCACTCTATAACTTACTCCACCATAAAGGCGCTGCGAATGCATCACTATCCTGATGGATTCCATCTCCTCTATTTCGATGCCCACCCGGACCTATATGATATATACGGGGGAGACATCTATAGTCATGCCTGCGTGCTTAGGAGGATTATTGAAGATGAGCTAGTCGATCCAGGCAATGTAACGATTATTGGGGTTAGAGCGGCTACTCCAGAGCAGGTAGAGTATGCTATAGATAGAGGGATAAATATAGTGACAATGAAGCAGCTAGAGAAACATTTCAAGAAACTACTCAGCTCGAAGGAACAGGTGTACATCTCAATAGACCTCGACGTGCTCGACCCGGCATATGCACCAGGCGTGGGTAACCCTGAACCAGGCGGCCTGTCTACACGACAACTACTGGACTTCATATGGAATATTAAAGGAGAGATAGTAGGCTTCGATATAGTAGAATACAATCCACTCTACGACTCCAGTAATGTAACCGCGTATACAGCAGCAAAGCTAATAAGGGAGGTACTAGGCCTAGCAGCTAGACGCTTCAAATAACAAATAAAGATGAATTAAAATATTCTAAGGCTAAACTAGAATATTATATAACCGTCTAGAAGGGCTTATGTAACATTAAGCAACTAGAAGTCCCGGTATTATTAAAGGGCTATGTTAGCCTTCTATCAGCGATGTGTAGTCCGTGGCTAGACTCATGCCTGAGTCTATGACATAGACTTGACCCGTTATATTAGAAGCCTCGTCGCTTGCTAGGAATGCGACTAGCCTGGCGACCTCGATGGGTTCTAGTATGCTGCCTGTTAAAGTGAACCTACGGGCAAACTCCTCTAAGGGTATACCAGTGGCCTTAAAGAAGCTCAATCCCATATCGGTCCTTGCAAATCCGGCGGCTACGGCGTTCACCGTTACTCCTGTATGTGCTAGGTCTTGGGCAGCAGCCCTAGTGAATCCTATGACCCCGGCTTTGGCTGCGCTATAGGCGGAGAGCCATTTCACTCCCTTGAGGCCAGCTATGCTTGTAACATTAACTATACGTCCCCAGCCCTTCTCGATCATGTATGGAACAGCCCTTCTGGTACAATAGAAGACGCTGTTGAGGTTGACTGCTATATGCCTCTCCCAGAGTCTATCCTCCATTGAATCAAGTGGGGAGATCATCCCCCACCCAGCATTGTTAACGAGAATGTCTACACCCCCTGTATGCCTCCTTATAGTGTCGAACATCTCGTCAACTTGGCTTGGATCCGAGACATCAGCCCTGATGATAACGCCGTCGCCGCCAGTTTCTCTGACGAGTCTAAGGGTCTCTTTAGCCTCTTCCCCGCGCTTCCTATAGTTTATGAAGACAAAGGCTCCCTGGGATGCGAGCTCCACCGCTATAGCCCTGCCCAGACCCCTGCTAGCCCCGGTGACGAGCGCGCTTCTACCCTTCACGGCTATGAGCCTCCTAGAGGATCTGTTATGGCCTAAGTACGTTATATCATCTAACCCTTACTGCTTAACGTGTTTCCATGTACGAGCTGTACCTGTATTTTCTGTATTCATCTCTGCCTCTCGGTTTTCTTAGTATATAGAGTTTCTCGTGGTATATTAGTAGAAAGTCCCTATTCCTTATGCGTCTCCATATTTCTCTTGTTGCCTTCATTTTATGCTGTATCTTTACCACCTCCTCTCTCAGGATGAAGCCCGTCTTGAGCAGTACTTGTAGGACATAGTGTGTTATGGGCACATAGTGCTTGTGTATACGAGTATCACCCACCAGTATCCCCATGTGCCCTGCGGGTTTGAGTGTCCTAAAGGCCTCGGATGCAACAGTCCTCATCATTTCAATATATTCTTCTAGGGTTTTGGCGGATGACAGGTCTCCTGGCATGCTGCTCTTGGCGCTATAGCGTATTATGTTAGAGTAGGGGGGATGGGTTGCTATTAGGTCTATAGAGTCCTCGCCTATCTTGTCTAGGTTTCTAGCATCTCCGTGATAGACCTCTACGCGAGCTTTAATTACGTCTTCAACGGTTGCTTCATCAACCATATTTTTGGCTCCCAGAAGCCCGTGTAAACTCCTCCTAGGAGCATCTTCCAGCCATTTCTCCAGCCAGTAGAGCCTGTGGAGGGTCAACAATACTGAGCTATAGTTTATATCTACCCCTATGCAATTCCTTCCTAAAAGCTTTGCTTCAATGCACGTGGTCCCGCTTCCAACCATAGGATCCAGTACTGTATCGCCTGGCCTAGTATACATTAATATGAGGGCTCTAGCCATCTGAGGCGGCCAGTTACCCCTATAATCACCTCTATGAGTAGCCCACGCTCCTCTCTTAGGGAAACTCCAGACGGTAGTATCTATATTGGTGAGCTCCCCCACCGAGGGATGGATCCTCTTGACCTGGATGGGTTCAAGTTTAATCCTACTACCCTCAATCTCGACCTCCTCAGTCTTCCTGGCGAACTCCAGATACTCGTCGTAGTCCACCCTCCTCATAGCTATAGGACTGCCTCTAATGCCAGGCCAGCTTTCCCCTATACCCACGCTAACCATCCTCTAACCTATAATTATCATATGATAGGAATAATTGCATCATAGGGGATAATCCTTAGCCCAGCCGCTGTGACTAACAAGCACGCCACCACATAACAGGGATAAAGTTTTGGGTTGTAGGATATCCTGCGTCACCTTTAATCGAAGAGCAGGCTTATCTGTCTATATCCGTCCTTTGCTGGATTCTATAAGGAACCTATATACCGTGCCCCATATGTAATCGTCGTTTCTCAATTTGTTCTCGAAGTTATTTATGAGCGCCCAGTCGGTGAATGCCTTCTCGGTTTCCTGATCCCATTTTCCAGTTATTTTTCCATCGTAGTATCCTAGCCTTCTCAACGCCTCCTGGACTTGCTCTGCTACTTCGTGTTTCAATACTGTGTCATCTGGCTTCTCTCTTGTCAGTAGCGTGAGCTCCCATATCCTGAATATCCTTTTAAGTTCTCTTACAGGCTCGTGGTGATCGTCTACTCTGAGATCCACGTATCTATCCGTGTAGCCACCGTAGCCTCCACCCTCCCTAACGACTACTATAGCGGCTGATTGCTTCCCCCTCTTATCTCCTCCAGCTCTATCTCCTGCTTCAAGTGATGCCAGTAGCTTGTCTACGAGTTCTCCCTGGGTTGTTTCATAGGCCTTGGCCATTTCCTCTAGAACCTCAGGCCCAGCCAGGATATTCCCCTGGACAGTATAGCCCTCCCCGATTATGTGGCCAGCGTATTGGTAGCATTTACTCCCGGTGAATGCTGCTGCATTGCCTTTAGAATCTACTATGCCTACCTGCCTCTCCTCTCTCTGCGGATCCCCTGCTACCAGCTTCTTGAGAACCTCTCTGGCATCATATCCCTTGGATAGGAGCTCTAATCCCCTAGGCCCATACGATACGTTAGCTAGGGCCTGCGTCGCTATTGCACCAACCCCTGCCCTGGCCCATGGAACTATTGCTCCCACAGCTATGAATTTAGATGCAACAGCTACCCCTAAATCTCCAGTCTCAGGGTCAAAGCCTACGATGGAAAACGTGGATACACGCATTGATAGCCCTCTATCCCTTAAAGTCATAGAGTATCACCGGGATAACGCCACATGTAATCATTTTAGGGGATACTACATTTAAAAGGCTTACACAAGACTACGATTACTTACCTCAGGAAGGGCCTCTACTAGTTCTAGCTTGCATGCACGCTATTACTAAATATTACAATAAGAATTCTATTAGTGCTTGCTATCATTTATATAAGGGTTTATGCTGATCAAGAAGGCTTTGGCTGGGTGAGATGGAGTCATCTGAAGAGGAGTTGAGTTGGACCAGTAAGATAATAGATAGTGTATTGTCTATTAAGGGTTATGCTGTTGAGGGTGTAGCTGAGGGGGGCTTGATAGTATTCTCGGCCAGAGAGGATTCGGGGAGAAGCCTGTGGGTTATGGGTAAAAGTAATGGAGACAAGGTTAAGCTCGTAGAGGGCTATATAGGCTATGTGAGGGCGTCTCCTAGGTCACATTGGATCCTCTACTCGCTCGATATATCTCATGGACGTGAGTCTTCATCGCTAGTTGCATTGAACGTTGTGACGAGAGAGAAAGTAGTTATAGAAGGATTCGGGATGGCGAGGGTTACTGGTATAGCCTGGGATGGATCCAAGGCTGGAGTAACCGTCTCTACTGATAGAGGATTCGAGCTTAGAATTGTGGATTCAAGCTCTTGGGTTGTTGAAGATGTGTATAGAACTGATAGGCCTATATTCGCCTCGGATATGGATAATGGTGTTTTAGTCGGCACAGGCCACTTAGCTGGAGACCCACGGAGCACGGAGCTCTTCTTATACTATCTAGGCGAGTCTAGATTCGTGGATTACACGCCGTTGAGGGGTTCCACTAATAAGAAGCCTAAGATTAGGTCTAATAGCGTGCTCTTCATCAATAGCATGGTTAGGGATGAGATTCTTGTATTAGATGTGAAATCAATGACTTCTAGACCTCCATCCCTAAAATATAATGACTACAAGCTAATGACCCTAGCAGAACTCCTAGACCTTGGATGGACTAGTGAGGGGAAGATATGGTTCATAGGGAAGAGTATGGGTAGGGCATTCCTCTATATAGATGGGAGGAAGATCAAGACACCCCAAGGAACAATAATAAATGGATTCACTAATAACGGAGACCTAATACTAACATATACATCATTCAACAAGCCCCCAAGCATTCTAATAGTTAAGAGGGGTAAGAGCGAATCCAAGTTCTTATTAGAGCCGAAGCTTAAAGAACCTCTGCCACTCAAAGATAAGCCTAGGCTAGAATGGATAGAGTCCAGTGATGGGGTTAGAGTGCCTGTATGGGTTCTTGAATCAAAGATGAGCTCTAGGCCAGGTCCAACAATAATCTATATCCACGGAGGCCCGTGGAGCGAAGTTTCAGATGAGTGGAGGCCAATAGTATCATCTATGCTCTACGCCGGGTTTAACGTCGTCATACCAAATTATAGAGGGTCAACTGGATACGGAGAGCATTACAGGAGACTCATAATAGGAGACCCCGGCGGTGGAGACGTTGAAGATGTTATATCAACCGCAAGCTGGGCTAGGAAGGCTGGGCTGGCATCCAGCATAATAGCCCTAGGCTATAGTTATGGCGGATACCTCACACTAATGGCGATGAGTAAGGCTCCCGAGCTCTTCGACGGCGGAGTCGCTGGGGCAGCGATAACGGATTGGAGGGAGGCTTATGAGCTGAGTGATGCGCTGTTTAAGAGGTTCATTGAGATACTATTCAATGGTAAGGGTTACCTCATGGAGGAAAGGTCCCCGGTTAACCACGTAGAAATGGTTAAGGCCCCGCTATGCATAATTCACCCATTAAACGACACGCGCACACCATTAGCACCTGTATTGAAATACGCGCTACAACTACAGATTAGGGGTAAGATGTTTGAGATACACATAATACCCGGAGTAGGCCATGTATTAGACGACAATAAGAGTCTTAGGAGACTCCTCCTACACACCCTACTATTCCTAAAGACTGTAGAACTACCCCCAAGGCATGTAGTCGAGGAGGTCATCGAAGCCTAAGACATTAAAACCACTAGTAAGGCATGAAGACTATAGGGGATGAAGTAGAATCCGGGATCAGAGCCGTATCATGGGCTGTGAAGTGGCGTAACTTCGCTGACCTAACACTGAGAGGTGAAGTGTATGACCTGTAATGTATACGACTTAAACACCCTCAATAAGACCAGCTTCAAGGACATCCTGTCATGCATGCCCGAGAGAAATGCCGCGGTGTTCTTTGGCGAGGTCCACCAGGTCAACTGGATCATCAGGTGTGAATTAGAGTTGGCCATGGCTATGGATAGAATAGGTGTATTAGGATTTCTCGGCCTTGAGATGTTTAATTACAGGCAACAGGATCTATTAGACGGCTACATTGAGGGTTCTTTAAGTTGGGAGGAACTAGTGAAAGAGTACTCTAAGGGGAGGGAGGGTTTTGATCTAGAGTATTACAAGCCACTCATAGAGTATGCCAGGAGTAGGGGGATTAAGCTTATAGGCGTTATGCCTCCACGCGAGGAGGCCGCTAAAGTAGCAAGGCAGGGCCTAAATGTAGTCGATGATATAAGCGACTCTCCGGTATCATCAGGCGAGATAAGGCTAGACTATGCACGTTACGAAGATAGGATCCTTTCAATGATACCCAGAGAGGGGCCGATGGGCCGCTTAGACCCGAGGAGGATACTTGAAGCTCAAGCGTATAAGGATACAGTTATAGCGGCTATAGTAGACAGGTCTTTAAGGCTGTATGGTAGTGGTTTAGTAGTGACGGGTTGGGCTCATTCAGAAATAACTGGTTCTGCTCCAACGAGGCTTGTAGAGAGGAATCCTCGGGCCTCATATTTAGTCATAACATCGAGGGACGAGTACCTAGATAGCGTGAGGAATGAGCTAGCCCGGAGTGGTGGAGTCCTCGCTAGCTTTATAGCTTTGAGGGAGTAACGCTTTCACCTCTATATACTTAAAACCGCCTTCAAGCCTGTTAACGAATGTGAGCCTGTCATCTATGAAGACTATGAAATACGCGTCATTGAATTCTGGAGCGTCTTCCTCCAACCTCCTCACTAAACCTGGAGGCCAGAAGTTATCATAGACCTCCCTGGGCTTTCTCCATTCGAATCTAATGTCCTTATACTCCCTCCTAGGCTCTCCCTTATACTTGCAGACGAAGTAAAATAATATCTCGTGCCTAGGATAGCCTCTCCTCTCATTGACCGTCTCAACTATATAGACAAGCTTCTGTGGTATAACATCTATGCCGGCCTCCTCCCTTAACTCCCTTACCGCACAGAATGGCAGGGTCTCCTGGAATTCAAGCCTGCCTCCAGGGAGGCTGTATGTACCCCCTTTCTCTCGTTGCATTAGAAATGAACCATCCTCCCTGGGTATTATGCACCTACTCCTAACTATCACCCACCTCTTCCTCCTCCTCTCTCCCCAGTACAACCACGACCCCTCGACAGCCCTTGTATTCCTCGTTACCCTCTCTTTAGGTGAATGATGACTCTGGCCTCATTGATTTAGTCAACCAGGCGCACCCTCTAGTATAATACACACAGTTACCCCTTAAAACGATACACATTCAACCTATCACTGGTATGGTGGTGAGACAATGACGGGGTTACTATTGAAGATACTCGACATTCTCTACAATGAAGGCCCGCTTGCCCCAGGTGATGTAGCACAGAAGCTTGGAGAGCCTAGGTATAGGGTTCTAGCGTCATTCCACTGCCTGAAGGAGTTAGGCTTGATCAGCGAAGTCTACTCTAAGGGTAGCTATAAGGTATTTAGGGTCAGTATAGTTGGTGAGGCCCTCCTTAAAGAAGCATCTAAAGGGGCTAGCCTGGCTAGTTTAATGGAAAAAGCCTTTATACACTATGAGGGTAATGAGGAGATTAGGGCTTCCAAGAGCGTTGAACTAGCCTAGATATTGTCTGGGATAAAGTCTGGTTTTTCGGCTAGATTGATGATTGGAATGACCACCCATCCAGTCCTAGTCTTATCTGACACCTCTACCCGTTCACCCGTCTCATCCGCTCTAGCTAGTATATATTTTACATCCTTACCATCGGTGCTCCCCTCCTCATCTACATAGTAGTAAACTATCGGTATCCCGTAGAACCTGTAATAATCCTTATATATAGTCTGTAATGTATAATACACTTTGCCATTGTACTTAAACCTGTATACGGGCATTATAAGCATTCTGGAAGCAAGTGTTGAAGCTAGACGCGCTATATCCCCCAGGCTAGACACCCTGATTACAGATGCCTTCCTAACCTCTCCTTTATCTGGATCCATCCTCAGGCACCCATACTATCGATAAAGCCTGGTTGGGGAGACTAAAACAGTATTGCTTAGATTAAACGTTGGGCTTAACCCTTTTATTAGGAACTATATTGAAGTATTATATAGTAATGCCCTTATGATATAAGCGGTTTACATGATCTCCATGGTTATGGAGTATGAGGGATAGATCTAGGAGAGGAGTGCTTCTAGCTGGCTTCATGCTTGCTACATTCTCGTCTCAGGCTATATGGGTCACGTTCTCCCCTGTAAGCACCAATGTATCTGAGTATCTAGGTGTAAGTAAGGAGAGGATCGGATTACTAGCCCTTGTCTACCCCATCCTCTTCCTAGCACTCACACTACCCTCAGGTATACTATTAGATAGGAGGTTTAAGGCCTCCTTCTTAACAGGAATAATGCTTACTGGGCTAGGCGGCGTGCTGAGGCTAGCTAATCCCAGCAGCTACGAGTGGCTACTTGCATGCCAGATAATGGCGGGCATAGGTCAGCCATTCATACTGAACGCCTTTGCCCCCTTCTCCGCTAGGTTCTATTCAGAGAGTAAGGAGAGAGTCGTATCTCTTCTCAGCCTCTCAATGTATCTGGGCATCATATACGCTTTGGGTACTGGATACACGATCTACGAGGAGTGGGGTATGTATGGCTTAATAGTTCCTATAGCTGTTGTATCTCTAGCCAGCATGGTGCTAGTCTTGTCCAGCATTAACGCAGTAGCCACCAGTATAGTGGAGGCAGGTGTAGCTGGTAAGGGTTATTTGTTTGAACTACGTAGAGTCGTGCGATTCAGGGATCTGTGGATGCTGGGAGGCATACTAGGCCTTGGCGTGGCATTATTCGATAACATGTCTATATGGCTTGAGGCTGTTCTAGCAGGGGTAGGGCTTGGCCATATAGCTGGTAGATCCCTGGCATTAGCACTGATAGCAGGGTTGATCGGGATATCACTTATACCAGCTATAGTAACACGGAGAAACGCAAGAACCATGTATATAAGGATGGTGAGCCTCATAGCGGCACTGTCATTTATAGCCTTGGCACTGGAGACCACTAGCTTGTCTGTAGCAGCATTGATACCACTGGTAGGATTCCTAATGCTACCAGCATACCCTATAATAATGGAGTGGATAGCGACATACCACGATCCTAGACTCCATGGGAGCGCTACAGGATTCATAGGTCTAACTAGCAGAATCCTCACAGTAGTGCTTGCATCATCAGCAGTAGCACTATTAGAATCACCCGTCAGCTACTTCACATTCCTAGCAGTATTATCATTATTAGCATTCATTATAGCACTCCTATTACCAGTAAACCGGTAGGCGATTAAAGTTGAAGCCTTGCGGAGAAAAATGAGAAAACTTAGATCCGAGAGGTTCCCTCTAGATGCACCATACCGAGTACATTTATGGATTTAATGGTGCGGCCGCCGGGATTTGAACCCGGGATCACCGGCTTCTCCCACGCAGGCTGTACGTGCTTGGAAGGCCGGCGTCCTAGTCCAGGCTAGACGACGGCCGCTCCAGGTGTTCTTATTATCCCTTGTTTGGGGTTTATAGGTGTTAGGTGTCTTTTTGTAGTGTCTGTTTTATTCTATGTGTTAGCATCTGTAGGCTGTCTATTAGGCTTGGCCCGTAGTGTGCTAGAGTGTCTGGGGGCAATATTATTATCTTGTCTTCTCTTAGCGGCTTTAAGTTTTCTAGGCCTCTTGCCGTCATTTCCCGTTTTATCTTCTCTATGGTTGTCTCGATATAGGGGCTTTGCTCGTATATTATTATTTGTGGGTCGAACTCGATTATCCTCTGGGGATCTGGGTTTATCACCCATGGCTCTCTGTGGTGTGTGAAGGGTGTCTCAACTCCTAGGTAGTCGAATGCGTCTGCAATGTAGCTGTGTGCCCCCGCAGATACTGGGCCTCCTAGGAATATCTCGTAGTATGCCTTCACTCCATTCAGTGTTTTATCTGTCT
>WAQN01000049.1 GCA_015520195.1 Desulfurococcales archaeon
ACTTAATGAAGTCGATGAGGTTCTATAGAAATTTAATGCTAATGCTGTTTTAAATATGCTCATAGTATAAAACAATATTTGTTTATATTAATGCTGTTGCATTCAGTACTTGTAAGTGTATTAGTAGAGAAATGCGGAGTAGAAGAAGTGAAGATCCGTGTGTATATGGGTTCAGGCTTACTTGCTTGGATCCTTGCGGCTATAATGCTTGCCAGCGTTATATTCGCATCCGCTGGCTCATCATATAGCTTTTCGATCTCTAAGAGTGATAAGTCTCCTATACTATTAGGCGTTTACTCGTCAAGTGACACTAACAATTATCTAGATCTCACGCCAACATCGATCTCTACTGGTAAGGATATGAGTGCTGTCGGAGGATACGCGGCATTAAGGGGAGAGGAGGGTCAGACTTACTATGGCTTTCTAGCATTATTCCCGAGCAATTCCTTCACCGAGTTCAAGCTACTCGATATACGGAATCCAGATATAAAGAATAATGATAATCCATATGTATCATATGGCGTGTCAGTGGACGATGTTAGCGTTATAAGTAGGATAAGCGGTACAAGCGGGAGTAAGAGCATTGGGAACATAGCTGGCCCTCCAACAACGGAGGTCTGGGTATTATATACTACGTTATTCTGGCTTGTTAGCTACCGTAGCATGGCGATTAATATAGCGGCTTTTAACGATGATGGCAGCCTTAAATGTAATAACGGGTTCATCCTCGATAAATTGAAGCCTGGCTCTGGTTCGTTCTATAGTGTCATCCCCGTCATGGTCCACGACAGGGATAAGGCTTATGTTATAGCCCCAATGACGACATCCGGTGACGTCTACGCAGACAATCCACTCATAGTGGCTAGATTTGACGCCGAATGCGGCCTAGATAAATACGTGAGTCGTAGAATAGCTGCATCCCCTGATAGCAATGTTAATATGTATGACGCCGTCTACAATAATGGCTACATATACGCGGTAGGCCTCTACGATAGCGGTGCACCTAGTAGTGAGACAGTGCCTAAGATACTACTCCTCAAGATATCAGCAAAGACACTAGACATCATTGAATCCAAAGCGCTCATAATGCCATTGCCTGAGGAGGCTGAAACGTGGTCTACAAAGATAGATGTCTATGGAGATAAGGTGGCCATATCAGCATATTATAACGCATACTATAACGGCAAGAATACAGGAGGGTCAACGACAATAATCCTCGACACGTCTACGTTACAACCTATATGGACGAGCATAACCAAGCTCCCCGGCGTGGAGGGCTCCGGTTATGTCGCAGACGTCATCATAAAGGACAACATGGTAATGACTATAGGATCGCTTTACAAGGCAGGATCCTTTTACGAGCCTGACGAATCTAAGGGGTTCGTGACCGCCAACATGCTAGACACAGGAGAGATCGTGGGAGCGTATACACTGGGAGTGGAAGGAGCAGTAGTATTCAGGGATTCAGTATTACAGGGAGACATGCTTATGGTGGCATCTAAGTGGATCCCAGGAACACTAGACGCAGGCTTCCAGGCAACAGAGTCAGAGTACGAACTCTTAGATAAGGATGACATAACTGTCATAGACCTGCCGATCTCAGCCGTTACACAGCCTTTACGCGATGCAGCAGAGCTTACTGGGGGACTAGATATTATAGACGCCTCCAGCTCGATGAAGACAGGCTACTCCAACTTACAAGACGACTCTCTATACGTGATCAACTCCAACATAAAACTAGAAGAGACAACTCCTGGAGAGCCCACAACAACCACAACAGGAGAGACTAAGACGGACTCAGAAACCGCAACCAGTAATGAACCTACAAGCGAGACACAAACAACCCAGAACCCCGCCGAGACACCTGCAAACACGGAAGAAAATGATAAGAACGGGGTAGTAGATCAAGCCACCGATATAGCGGAAGACTACCTATCAAAGTATAGGACGGAGCTCCTAATACTCATAGCAGTAATAATCATACTAGCAGCATTAATAATAACAAGACGCTAGAAAACCCTAAATAAAGGGGAAGCCCTCATTGGAGAGCCCTCGTCTAGGCAATTTATTTTGTTTATTTTGAATTTAATTTTCACTAATTAGCTCCTTTAGACTACTGGGAGTATTATTTAACTTTGATTAAAAAATTTTAGTGGAAATTAATATTATATTATGTAGCGGAGTAATGCGAAGACCATTATACCTATAACTGCTGCTATAGCTAGGCTAGCTACCCTTGATGAACCTTGTGGTCGAGTAGCTTGGTATAGCTTATATGCTATAATTGAGGCTAATAATCCAGCTATGCCATCGCTCACCACAGGTATCCATGCTACTGGTACTAGTATTGATGACACTACCATGGTAACCTCTGTCGGTTCTCTAAGGCTTAGGCTTGTGGAGCCCACAGTAAGTGGCCTGCCGAGGAATTTAATGCTGGCCTTTATTATGTAGTCTCCTGGTTCTAGAGTTAAGGTCTTAGGCTTCTCTCCTGATATGGTTGTAAGTATAAGACCTTTATTCCCGTACACGTCTACTATGACTCCTTCAACGGGATTCATGGATTCATCAACAATGTTTACGGATAGTGTACTGGCACCTATTCTAGCTTCTATGCATGGACACCTACTGGCTAGTATAGCCTCCAGTGATCTTTCCCATGCCAGCCTATAGTTGTCTACCGCGTTGATGTACATCTCGGAGGCAACATCCTCTCGTGCTTTGCTTAAGTATCTTATCGCGTCTAGTGGTGTATCGCTTGTTGATGTTGCTGACGCTAGGTTAGCAATTTCCAGGACTAGGGGATCTAGGCTCTCGAGGAGGATCTTTACTGGCATGCTTCTTCTAAGGAGGCCAACCTGCTCTAGAGTCATGCCGCCTGGATTTCCTTCCTCAGGCATTATGTTCATAGACATGTTTATAGCTGACTTGTAAACTTTGAAGTACTCCCTGTCTTTAGCTTTATACTTTTCTATATCCTTCTCTAACTCCTTTTGGGATTTTTCTATTAGAGGTAAGAGTAAGGGGTCGATTGTAGTGCTAGTGGTTAGGCCAGGCACCTCTTCATATGTTATCGTTATACCGCTGGGAGTCTGCGTTATTTGGGGTGATGTAGTCTGACTCGGGGTAGTCTCACTTATTAATGTAGTGATGGTTATGGTGGTTGTCTTCTCAACGGTTGTTGTATAGGTTACTGTGACTGTTCCACGCTCTGGAGCTGTAATGGTACTTGTAACTGTCTCTGTAACCTGTCTAGGTGTGGTCACCTGTTTAACGCCTCTAGGGATATCGCATGAACCCTCTCCCACTGCTGGAGTAACTGTTACCTCAATATTCATTGCGACATGATCTGACTCTAGCCTATACTTGCCTGGACTATTAATAATAATAGATGCCTCTCCTAGGTAATCATTACCATTGATTGATGCAGCCAGGTTTATAATGTTACTAAGCGCTGATCCAGAGGCTAGCGAGGCTACTATAAGGGCTGATCCTCCACCTAGGGACACCAGTGTGGCGGCCAGTCCTGTGCCAGCAGCGGCTATTCCACTTAATATCTGGGTAATCGTGTCAGTATCATCTTCTATAAACTCTGCATTCATAAAGATAGGTGACATAGGTGTGCATTCTACGTGGGAATACATTATTTTATTAAAAGATTTACTCCTTAGATCACTGTAATCGTAGTTTAAACCTGTGATGGTTAAAACCCCTGGAACTTCTCTAGTTTTGGAGCTACTGCTCAGAAAATGGCCACTGTGCGCCAGTGTCCATTTGACTATGAGTTCTGTCTCGCCATTCAGACCATCATCCTGGTCACTTAGAAGCTCGATGTCAAGCAGCTTAACCTCAACCCTAATCGGGGGGTTACCAGGCGGGTCGAGATGAGAGTAAACATTGAGGGGCAAGAATGTTAATAGCATTAGTAATATCGTCATCACAAACAGTACGGATCTGGATATGCCTCTACCCGGATGCATGATGATCATCTCTTAACCCTTAAGAGTAACCCAGTATCCCAGCACGTCATAGGCCAAGGAAATACCGGGTTACTATAATCCGGTGTGCAGACTAAAGATAATATACTTAATTACAAATAATAAAATTTTTCCAAGATTTTAAGGATGCAAGCTATAGCACCACAGATTTGTGGGGGGTATAAATACCCCTATCTGCTAGGATACTGTGACCCTCTTCTACTCAGTACTCTAACGGCTGGAAAGATTTACTATAGATTTAGAGAAGAGCTAAGGTTAGATTTGCTAGGTTAATAGATTGATCCTTCTAATGTAAGGAGTAATCAGGGGAAACTTCATCTAAATTAATGAAATATTCTTCTAAGCTTTCATAATCAGGAGCTCATAGTCCATTAGACCAATGGCAGAGATTCTACAATAAGTGTATTACGTATATTTACTATTATCCTACTTTCAAGATTCTTTTTCTCACCTCTTCTACTATTCTCTCTATTCTCTTGGCTGCCTCTTCTACATCCTCCCTATTACACCATCCCTCGTAGAGGCAGAGGTGCATTGCCGTTGCCTGGGCCCAAGCGTCGCTAATCCAGCCTCCAAGATTCTTTTCAAGCCTCCTCTTATACTCTCAAAGCTCTCCATGGCTTACTAGCCTTTTTGCCTCTCGCCATTCTGCATGGGCTTTAACAGCCAGGGCCGAAGCTCCCCAAGCCTTCATCGCAGCCTGTCTAACATCACCTCTCTTAAGCTCTTCTCGGAGCTATTCCAATAAGTCTCTAGAAGACTCTATATATTCCATTGTCTTTCGGGGGGATCGAGTCCCTTAGAACGAGATCTAATATATACTCCTCCAGGCTAACTCCTAGCCTTCTAGCCTCTCGCTCAAGCCTTTCGAGGAAATCTTACGACTGCATATTTAGACATTTCCTGCGAACCTCCACCACACTATATGAGGGATGGCTCCTAATAAGGTAAGGCTGGCCGAATATGAACTATTCTAAAGACATCCTTAAGGAGTAGTATAAGCTTATCGTGGCGAACTTTCTCACGATAACGCATTGTTTTCAGTATAATATCGGGCTTAGTAGGGTAGGAGATAAGCAACGTAGTAAGTCTAACACAGGGATTTATGGAAGAAGTAATGCAACGCTTAATTTGTCTAGATGGTATATATCTTTTTGCATGAGTTATTTAGAATTAAACTAGGCGGCTTCTCGGGGTGTTGAGTGTTATAAATTGAGAGTTTCGATGATATTTGAGTGCTATGTTGGGACTCTATGGTTTACTTTTGGTGTTGTTTTAGAACCTAAGGGTTATTTCCTAGGTTAATTTTACTAGATCCTTATCTCAGGCGATTAGGATTGACCAGTAGATATGCTAGGGTTGAGGTGAATATTAATGGTTCTTTGAGGCCTCCCCCTTCTACCAGTCTGAGGTGGCTGGTTGGGTGGAGACTTGCTGTCACAGATACTACTCTAAGGGATGGCCAACAGGGTTGGAGACCTCTTAGTGTTGAGGAGGGATTGGAAGTATACAGGATCATTGCTGAGATCGATCGAAGCGGGGTTATAGAATCTGTAGAGGTCTTCCCCTATACATCTAGGGATAGGAGACTAGCCCAGTTACTGTTAGATGAGCCCTGGGGGCCTAGGGTTATCGGGTGGGTTAGAGCTAGCATCGGGGATCTCAGGCTAATTAAGGATCTCGGGTTAGATGAGACCGTGATCCTAGCTAGTTCTAGTGACTACCACATATACCATAAGTTGAACACCAATAGGAGTAGAGCCTTAGACAAGTACCTAGAGGTGGTTAAGGAAGCGTATAGGCTTGGTTTAAGCGTGAGGCTAGCATTGGAGGATGTGACTAGGGCTGACATAAGGGGGTTTGTGAGGGAGCTCGTGGAGAGGACTATGAGGATCCAGGAGAGGGAAGGCTTAGGCCTTAGAATTAAGTTATCAGATACCCTAGGTCTAGGCCTGCCATTCCCTGAGGCACCCCTACCACGTGGGGTACCAGCATTGGTTAGGTTCATGAGATCCCTCGGCTTGGAGCCAGAGCAACTTGAGTTCCACGGCCACAACGACTACGGGCTTGTAGTGGCTAACCACCTGGCAGCATGGCTTAATGGAGCCAGCTTCTCTAACTGCACCTTATTCGGGGTGGGGGAGAGGGCTGGCAACTGCCCTCTTGAGGTCATGCTCTTGCACTACATAGCATTAACGGGTAGGATGAGCGATGTAGACCTGACGCTTCTGCCTAAGGCATATAAGCTATTCAGGGATCTTGGCTACGACCCCTCAAGATATAAGCCTTTGGTGGGGGGTAATGCTCATTCAACTATGGCTGGAATACACGTAGACGGGCTCCTCAAGAATCCCTGGATATACCTCCCATATGACCCCAGGATAGTGGGATCGATACCAAGCATTATACTAACCCCCTTAGGGGGTAGGAGTGCTGTAGCGGCCTGGATAGCTAATAGGCTAGGATACGTGAACTACTTAGAGTTGAAGAGGGATCCAAGGGTTGAGGCAGTCTACTTAGACATAGTAAGGCTATATGACGAGAATAGCATGAGAAGCCCGTTAGACGAGGATCTACTAGTAGAGATAGCATCAAGGTACTTTCCAGAATTAAAGGTGACTGTTAATGAGTAGCAGGGAGCTAACCCTGACGGAGGCTCTATTATCGAGGAAGCTTGGACGAGCTCCTGCACCAGGAGATCATGTAGTAGTCGATGTAGACCTAGTCTACATGCACGATGGAACGTTTCCCTTGGCCCTGAAGGTTCTACGTAGACTAGATATGGAGAAGGTATTCGATCCTAGGAGAATCATACTCTTCATAGATCACGCTGCTCCAGCCCCTAACCTAGCAGCTGCAATAGCCCATAGGATTATGCGCGAATTCTCCCGCAAGCATGGCGTTAAACTCTATGATGTAGGGGCTGGGATAAGTCACCAGGTAGTCATAGACGAGGGCCTAATAGAGCCTGGCAACGTGATTGCAGGCGCTGATAGCCATACTGTAACGTTGGGAGCCTTAACAACGCTTGCCACGGGATTCGGAAGCACAGACGCTGCTCTGGCCATGGCTACAGGTAAAACATGGCTCAGGGTTCCAGAACAGGTTAAAGTCTCAATAGAGGGAGAGCCGTCATGGTGGGTTATGGGTAAGGATATAGCATTAGCCCTTCTAGGAGAACTAGGCTCTGATGGAGCTGTGTATAGTAGCTTAGAGTTCCAGGGTTCAGCGATTCCCTATATAAGCATGGACTCCAGGATAACTATTTCAAACATGTCTGTAGAGGCAGGAGCAAAATACGGATTATTCCCTTTAGATGGCCTAGCCAAGGCCTGGTACAAGTCTCGGGGTATCAGCACTGAGCCTTTAGAGCCTGGATCTAAGGCTACATACTCCGATGAAATAGTGATGGAGGCATCTAGACTAGAGCCCATGATTGCTGCTCCACCTAGCCCCGATAATGTAACATCAGTGGCTGAGTATGAGGGGGTGGAGGTAGATCAAGTCTTCATAGGAAGCTGTACCAATGGAAGGTTAGAAGACTTCCATGCAGCAGCCAGGGTTCTAAAGAGACACTCTGTCAAGCAAGGAGTTAGGTGCATAGCTGTTCCAGCAAGCAGGAGAATCTATATGAGGCTGCTCAGGGAGGGGATAATAGAGGCTCTAGCAGGGGCTGGATGTGTTGTAGCCCACTCAACATGCGGTCCTTGCATAGGAGCGCATCTAGGCCTCCTAGCAGAAGGCGAAGTTGCAATATCAACTAATAATAGGAACATGCCAGGAAGGATGGGCCATAGATCAGCTAGGATATATCTGGCGAATCCAGCTACTGCTGCCGCCGCCGCAGTTAAGGGTAGGATAGTCGATCCTAGGGAGCTACTACCACTCGGGTCGAGGCTAATGGATCCCGTGGAGGTGCAGATGGCGTGACTCTTAGAGTGAAAGGTAGAGCCTGGGTTTTAGGCGATGGTGTAAGCACGGATCACATAATTAGCGGCAAGTTCAAGTATCAGAAGGCTAGATTAGAGGATATGCTGCCATATCTACTCTACGATGTCATATCAGACTTCTATAAGCGTGTGAGGCCAGGTGATGTGATAGTTGCTGGCAAAGGCTTTGGTTATGGTAGTAGCAGAGAGCACGCAGCCAGGCTACTAAAGATGGCTGGAGTAGGCGCGGTGGTTGCAGTAAGCGTACACCGCATATTCTATCGTAACGCTGTGAACGTGGGGTTGCCAGTGGTAGTGAGCACTAAAATTCCCCCGATAACAAGAGAGGGTGACACTATACTCGTAGACTTAGTGGAGGGCATAGTAGTCAACGAGAGCAAGAATATTAGAGAGGAGATACAATCACTACATCCACTCATAGTAGATATAATAAAAGCTGGAGGGATAGAGGAATACATACTAAAACATGGTGGACCACCTTGGCAATTCCGCTCTAGCTTCAGTAAGTAGGCTCCATATGATATATTATGGTGGAGGACCATTACCAACGCATGCATGTTTAACTTAGATTAATACCGTGTTTCTCCATGAACTTTAGTATTTCTTCTAGATTTATAGGTTGATGCCCCCTCATGCTAGTCAAGGTGTCATGGTATTCTAGTAAGTCATCCTTGTATGATGGATGCGCGCATTTTTCTATGATCCTCTTAGCTCTTTCGAGTGGTGATAGGCCTCTCAGGTCTGCCCATCCCTGCTCAGTTACTATCACGTCCACATCATGCTCCGCCAAGTCTGTGTGGAACGTGTAGGGCACTATCCTGGGTATACCGCTGCTTGTTCTAGAGGGCAGTGCTAGTATTGTTATGTAGGAGTTCTTCGCATGATCCCCTGACCCGCCTACTCCGCCGTATAGGCTTGACCCTATGTGTGATATGTTCGCGTTGCCGTATACATCTACTTCTATGGCTTGCTGTACCGTTATGTGGGTGTATCTGGTTAGGATCTGAGGGTTATTAGATATATATTGTGGCCTCAGCACAACACTATCTCTGTATTCCTCGTAACTCCCGTAAAACTCTTCTTTCAAGCGTTCATCACCAGGTAGCGTGTATAGTACTGAGGCCGATATCCCATCAACACTATCGCCTAGAGCATCTACCCACCTAAGAGAGGCGACTTCACCCCATATGCCAACCCTCAGCCTCGTCTCAACGATCTTACTAGAGAGTATCGATGCTATAGGTCCAGCTCCTGGCTGTAGAGTGATGTTATCCCTCCTTAGGTTAGGATCACTCTCAGCCTCTTCATCAAGGAACCTTGCTATGTTCTCCGCCACCTTCTCGTCGATAATGCTTCCCCCGGTGTAATGGCCCCTCTGATCGTCTCTGGAACTCACAACTATAGCGGCGATCTTGCTTCTAGGAATCCTTATGATCGGGCTGCCAACTCTGTCTAGCACACCTTTAATCCTCCATGCATCATTAGGCCCTGTTATGTCGTGTAAACCATAGAGTATAGGCTTTACTAGGCTCAGCTCCACGATGACTTTCTTTGCAGCCTTAACCATTGCTGGCGCTGCGTCTAGGCTCATTGAAGGTATTATTCCATCTTCGGTTATTCCAGTTGCCTCAATTACGGCTACATCTATCTTCCCATTGATCCTATCGAATACCCCCTGGTATAGCCACATGTTGTACTTGTACAACCACATATCGCTTACCTGGTATCTCCTCTTATTCACTAACATCCTAGTCGTTTTAGACGATGCTCCAAAAGGATATCTCCTCTTTACTCCGATGATTGACAGCGCCTCCTCATGATCAATGCCAGCTGTCCCAGCGGAGTATACTGTTAGGCTATACTCTTCTCCTGTCTCTAATACATGCTTCTTCATGGCCTCCACTATTACCTTTGAGTATCCAGTATTGGACATTCCTGAGAAGGCTATGGATCCCTTCCTTGGTATAATCTTGTCTACAGCCTCTAGAGGATCTATTATCTTCTCTAATAAACTCTTATCTCTTACTCTCTCCTCCAACGAGCTCATTATACCATTCCTCTATTACTCTCCTCTTAAATACCATGACTTCTCTAGTAAACTCACATACTAGCTTCCTGAACCTATCCTTGTACACCTCGTGTTTAACCACTACGATCCCGGCATCTTTGTTATCTGGATCCTCCTTCACGTCTAGCACCCTGGTTATGACGTGTAGCGTGTCTCCATCGAATACTGGATTATGGAATCTAAGGTTCCTTATTCCCAGCTCCCTATATACATTCCTGAAAATATCAGACGTTATGCCGTACGCCATAGCTAGTGTCATGGTCATCACTAGCAGCGGTTGCTTGAACACAGTGTCTTCCATGTACTCCTTGTCAAAGTGTATGGGAGAAGTGTTTAGCAAGGTATGGGTGTAGTAGAGGTTGTCCTGGTACGTTACGGTTCTTCCAAGCCTATGAACTATAACATCCCCTACCTTAAAGTCCTCAAAAGCTCTCCCAGCACTGAAGATCTCTCTAGTCACCTACACCAGCCCCCTTTAGAAACTTCCTCCATGGCGAGTAAGCCCTCTTATACACAAGGTTTGTCCTCTTAACCTCAGCTACTAGAACCCTATCCTGGTTATAAGCTCTGTGTATCCATGTTATTATGCCGGCATAAGGCCTGGACCTAGACTCTCTTTTATAGGCTACCTCACTCTCGACGCAAATGGTATCGCCTGGATATACGTCCCTGTAAACCCTCATATACTCTGAGCCGAGGAATGCCAGAGTATTCATACTGGTATCCCTAACAGCTAGTGCTAGCGTTAGGTTCAATACTATCAAGGGATGTATAGGAATATCCCTATAACCTATTTTCCTAGCATGATTCCTATCTATATATAACGGCGTTGAGTCGCCGCTAAACGATGCCCACAACACATTATCGATTTCACTCAGCGTTCTACAAGGCCATGACCAAATCCTTAACCCAACCTCGAAATCCTCAAAGTATGGGCCCTCTTCTCCCCACGGATTGAACCTAGTCATGGCAATCAGTCCCCATAGGATCTAGGCATTCCGAGGATCTTCGTGGCTACATAGTTAAGTATCATGTGGGGTGATACCTGCCCGACACCAGCAAAGAGTTCTGCTGCCCTCCAGTGCCTCTCTACATCCATGTCTAGGGAGTAGCCGTAGCCTCCCATAGTCCACATAGAGTATCTTGCAGCATTGTAGCATGCCTCGCATGCTATGTACTTAGCTGAGTTAGAGTAGTATCCTATAAGCCTTCTATCAGCCTTAGATTCTATGAGCTCTAGTGCCTTATCCCTGAGGGCTGCTCCAGCCTCTAACCTTATCCATGAATCTGCCAATGGGTACTGTATGCCCTGGTACTTGGCTATCGGGTCTGGGGGGAATACTACCCTCTCCTTAGCGTACTCTACAGCCCTCCTTATAACCCACCTGCCGGAACCTATGCATTGTGACGCTATCAACGCTCTCTCCACGTTTGACTCCTCCATGAGAATATAGAATCCCTTATCTACATCGCCGATAACGTTCTCAGCAGGGACCTCTAGATCCTCTATATAGACTATGCTCGTGTCAACGAACCTCCTAAGGTTATTAGGTATCTCACTGTATCTAACGTTCTTCCCCTTAGCCTTACGTAGATCTACTAAAAACAATGTTATCCCATGAGTCTTTCTAGGGGATTCATCGTAGGGAGTAGTTCTAGCAGCTATTATTCCTAGATCCGAGTGCTTAAGCCTTGATATGAAGATTTTCTGCCCATTCAATATATAATAGTCCCCTTCGCGCCTTGCAAACGTGCTTATCCTAGGAGTGTTGAACCCTGCATGGGGCTCTGTAACGGCATAGACCTGGAATCTCAACTCCCCCTGAGCAATACTAGGCAAGTACTTGGATTTAGCCTCCGCGCTACCATACCTTACTAGTATATGGTTGTTGAAGTATGCTGCGTGTACAGAGCTTGAGGCGGCGCTGCCTCCGGGTGACGATGCTATTTCCTCTAACACTGCTGAGACTACCTGTAGTCCATAGCCAGCTCCACCATATTCCTCTGGGATATTGGCAGCCATGAATCCATTCGACTCAAGATCCCTGATAAATTCTAATGGATACTCTCTAGCCTCATCTTTAACAGCCCAATACCTAGAATCATACCTATCCAATATCTCCCTGACACTACTACGTATAAGGTAGACGTCGTTAACAGAACTACTCATAAAAGACCACCACAGAGGTAACTAATAATGATCCACGTACACTCTAAACTAATAATAAAGTTAACTATATGAAGAATACAGATAAAAGCACTAAATTACTATAAATATGTACGCTAAGTATAAAGCCTGACAACATTATACATGGTTAAAACCACTTAGAAATGCATCCTCTTCAAAGCATTCCCCTTGATATATCATTATTACTCCTAATCATCCTTCAAGGCTTTAAGTTATAGATACGTTTAATTGCCATTATTTCTTATAATGATGTTTGGCGTGGAGGTATGTAATCATGAGGGAGTGTATATTCTGTCAAATCCTCAGGGGTGAGGCCGAGGGCTACTATATATATAGGGGAGAGGATATAGCAGTTATACTAGACAAGTATCCTGTATCGAAAGGCCATTTGCTTGTGTTGACTGAGAAACATTATGAGTCAGTACACGATGCTGATCCGCGTGACACGGTGAAAGCATGGGCAGTTGCATCTGCGCTTGCAAGTATTTATAGAAGAGAATTAGGAGCTAATGGGGTTAATCTAGTAGCTAACTCTGGTAAACCTGCTGGTCAAGTGGTCTTTCATTTTCACATACATGTGATTCCAAGGTGGAGTAGAGAATATCAGGGCTTCTGGTCGGGTAGACATGTATTGACCAAAGATGAGGCTAAGGAAGTTATAGACTCCTTAAAGCCACATGTGAAGTATATAGAAGAGTATCTGGAGAGAGCAGGCCTTAGAGAGTAAGGCATATATATTTCTCAAAGTTTTACCTCAAGCCTAACGGGGAGATGCCTATTGTTCGGGTCTCATATTTAGGGCCTAAGTATAGCTTCACATATGAAGCAGCACAACTTCTCTATCCCCAAGAGCAGTTAATTCCAGCAGACACGATCAGATCGGTGGTTAGCCTCGTTGAATCTGGCGAGGCCGATGTAGGAGTTATACCTTTAGAGAATAGCCTCCATGGCCCGGTGGCTGAGAGTATAGATGCGCTAGCTGATACAATGCTGCACATGAATGCTATAGTGGAGATGAGAGTGACCTTAGTTGTGGCAGGGGATCCAGGGATAAGCCGGATCTACGGTCACCCCCATGCACTGGCAGAGGCATCTAGATGGCTAGATGCAAATCTGCCAGAGCACACTAGAATAGCTATGTCAAGCACCTCAAGCGCAGCTATAGCTGCTAGAGAGGAGGGGGGATTATGCGTGTGTAGTAGGAGTGCCGCTGAGGCACTTAATCTAAATATAATAGCTGAAGGTGTAGAGAGTGGAGATAATTATACTAGGTTCGCGTTTCTATCCTGGAGCGATTCACCAAAGGGAGCCGAGAGAACCTCTATAATGGCACTAATCCCAGACGTGCCAGGAGGCCTCTACAGGTTCCTTGAACCCTATGCGTCTAACAATGTAAACCTTACCATGATATATTCAAGGCCAACCCGGGGGAAACCCTGGAGGTATGTGTTCTACATAGAGATGGAGGGATCACGGTTGAATGAGAGAGTCAACAGAGCACTTAGGGAATCTAGAGAGAGAAGTCTTATGCTAAAGATACTGGGAAGTTATAGAATAATGAAATATTCATAGTTGGTGTGTGGTTTATAGCTTGGAGCAACTGGTTTGGAGCACAGGTATAGTGATACTTGTAATTTTGATTATTATGTATAATAATTGTATTATAGTTTTTGTTTTTTAGAACTAGCATAATAGTGTTGTTAAGAGCTGGATCTTAAAAGTGTACATTTTATTAACCCGGAAATGTGACTTTTAAATCCCCTGGCTTAGGTGCTAGTGCAGGGGTCCGCTGGAGTTGTACGTGGTCTACGACATTGAGGAGTGGATCGATGTACCGCCGAGTTATGCTTTCGACAGGGACCTTGACGTTAAGATCGTTGACTTACTTAGAGAGAATCTTGAAGGCCAAGTAGATCCTGAACTAGGAGTGATAGTGGCCGTCTTGGAGGCCTCTATTATAGGTGATGGAGTAATACTACCTCCACTTGGCGACGCTTCCATTTACATGCCAGTAAGGTATAGGGTTCTTGCATTTGAGCCAGTACTGCTTGAGGTTGTGAGGGGAATTGTCAGGGAGGCCAGGGAGCATGGCATATTCGTCAGCTTAGGGCCTATAGACGGCTTCGTATTTAAGAACCAGATAATGGATGAACCAGTGGAGTACATTCCTGACAGGAGAGGGTTCCGAGGGGTAGAGACGGGAAGAATGGTTGAAGTTGGCGACAAGGTCAGGGCTAGGATAACACAGATAAGCAGGGCAACGAGGAGGGCTAGGATACTAAGGGTGGGGATGACTATGAGGCAGCCATATCTAGGTAAGGAGGAGTGGCTGGAGGAGTTAAAGGTGAAGGCTTATGGCGTCGAGGAGGGCAGCTAGGCCAAGGGAGGTTGCATGCAGGAAATGCGGGGCTATAGTAGAGTATGGAACAAAGGTGTGCCCAGTATGTGGCTCAACGCAGTTCAGTGAGTCGTGGGAGGGCATGATTATAGTTGTAAAGGAATACTCTAGGATAGCCGCCGAACTTGGCATAGAAAAGCCTGGGGTGTATGCTATTAAAGTAGCGGGGAGAGTAATAACGAGATGAACCCGGCATTAATCCTTCCCACACATTACAGGAGAGACTTCGCTAAGCCTAGAGCTCCCATAGTCTCAGGAGACTTCACTAGGCATCCTCTCCTTGCAGGTCTAGGCAGGATAGCGTGCATAGGCGATATAGTATCAAGATACTGTATCAACGGAATAGAACCAAAAAAGCTGGTATTAATAGTAGACGGCAAGACGAGGAGGTACGTGGACGAGGGACTAGAAATAATAGATAAGGCTAAGGATTCAGGCATGAGTATACTCCACATAGAGAATCCCCCGGGCACAATAACAATGAAAGCCATATTAACAATATGCAAGGCCCTAGGCGAGAAACACGGCGTCCTAATAGTGGTTAAGGGAGAAGAAGACATGCTAGCCTTACCAGCCATAGCATGCATGCAGGAGAATCAAGCAGTAATATACGGTGTACCAGGTCAAGGAGCCACGATAATAAGATACAGTACATACACAGCCAGAGATGCCCAATTAAGAACACTATACCTAAAACCAGGAACTACATACTACCGCCACAACCAAGCAATACATCAATCACAAGAAACCAAAGAAAACACCACAGCACCATTATTCAACAAATAACACTAAGGATCCATAGCCTAGCCAGGAAGAGAGCGCCGGCCTGCGGAGCCGGAGGTCCCGGGTTCAAATCCCGGCGGGCCCGCCACAAATACCTCTAAATCATTGTTAATCCATGTAGGAAATGTATCGGTTTCCGAATGTTGCACTCTCATGTCGCCACCATGCAACATATAACTGCAAATCACCCAAGATAATCCTCTGGATGTTCTTCCCGGGTTGAGTACACAAGCCGAAAACAGAGAGTAAGGCTTAGTGGATCCTCACAGACCCGGACAAGCTAGACCAGAACCACAGGAGAAGGCTCCTCGAAAGATTGGTAAGCAAGCTGTGTGTGGCTCAAACAGTCCAACTACCTGGAGTAGGCAGATAGATGACATCCTCTATGAGACAGCCACTACTTATAAACTAATATTCTCGTCATTCTTGTTTCCTTCATTAACGGGAGAGGATGGCAGCAGCCCTCTCACAGCTATTCTGCCACGGTGGTTTTGGCATGCGTCTAATAGAGAGCATTACTCTAATGAAACCAGTTCCGAGCCGTGGGAGGCTTCTGAATTGCTAGACTAGGAGATCCTTGATGCTATCTGGTGTATATACTACTCCTTTAACTATATATCTATGCTCTTTAAGGAATCTCAAGAAGCTGTAGTCAATAGTAAGCAGCGGTATACCTCCTACTCGGGCTGCCGTGTAGTGTAGCGAGTCAATGTAGTCTCGGTGCCCAGCATGATATATCCGGGCCGCTTCGGTGAACGCTTCAGGGTGGGGTGTGAGTAAGTGGTAGGTTCTGCGTATAGCCTTGATCCCGGTTTCAACGCGGCTAAGCTTATCCACTGGGATCAGCTTAAGAACCTTCCATAATGCCTCTAGTAGCCCCGCCTCTAGGTAGTATACCTCGAATCTGCGGAATAACGGTATAACCTCCATGGCCTCATCTTCAACCTTGACACCAAGGGCTGGGAGGAGGAACGTTGTGTCAATAAGTAGCCTGGGCCTACCTGTCCCCGATATATCTCCTCTGCTGCTCAATACTCTCAGCCTCTAGCTCCTCGAGACCAGTCATCGCTACCTTCTCGCCATGCAACGACAGCTCCACGGCATCAGGAATAGGCTCGAGCACTATCCTACCATCCTCAACCCTCAGCTCCAACCGGCTACCCTCACTAATACCAAGCATCTCAGCTACACGCTTAGGGATAACTATAGTCCGTCTCCTTCCAACAGTCACCTCGAGGACCAGAACCAACCCTATCCCTCCGAAATCTAGAGAATCATCGGAATCCTAATAAGCTTTCAGAGGTATTCTCCCCTAGCTAGGCTTAAGCTAGAATCAGAGCTAGAGATGAAGAGGTTACAATGTATCGGCTATTAGGTCAGTGCTATCGATTTTAGGGAGCATTCTATTTGAAGCATCAGTAGAGATTCTAACTAGCATTAACTTTACTTAATTCATAAGAAGAGCCTCTTCACCTTCCTCCAAGTCTAGAGGCTCTAAAGGCTTAAGTACTCCCTTCTTATATCTTGCCCTAATGACCTTAGACAACCCTATTTCCCATGTAGACTATTGGTTTTAGGTATTCATAGCTTTTTACTAATGGTCTCTTATGTCTGTAGCTTTTACTATTAGCCGAGTTTTATAATTACAATTAAGCTTAGGTTAACCGTTTTGGGATTAACCCGGATAGAATAGAGTTATGGAAGAGGGTGTCGATAGGATTGTTGAGATAATACGTGGTTTGCCAGAGTGGCTCACTTCTGGCATTGCTGTCGGAGGTCAGCGAGGTTGAGGTGTCTTATTTGTATCCTTAGTATGATCAGTGTTATCCAAATGTTATTATGGTTCCGTGGGTTTTAAGGCGATTGTTTTTAACTTTTGAGTCCTAGCCTAGATCTTACATTTGAATCTATAATTTCCCCTAGTTCTTTTCCTCTTATTGATGCTGCTTCGACTAGCTCCATTAGAGCTGATTTGACTCCTTTCGCCTCCAATACTTTTAATCCGTATATTGTTGTGCCTGCTGGTGTTGTTACCTCATCCCTGAGCTCTGCTGGGTGTATACTTCTAGCCTCTAGGACACTTGCTGTAGCCTTCATTGTGTCTAGTATGGCCTTGTATACTACATCCCTGGGGACTCCCATTGACACTGCTCCTAGTACTAGGCCGTCTATGATCTCTGCTAGGTAGGCTGGTCCACTACCTATGAGGCCTGTCCATACATCTATCCACTCCTCAGGAATCCAGTACACTGTGCCCATACTCTTGAAGAGCTCCTCCACTATGTTCCTATGGGGAGTCTCAACCCCATCTCCCGTCTCGGCAATCGCAGTTGTACTGTGGCCTATTAGGGCGTTTATATTAGGCATAGCCCTATAAACCTCTGCTCCTGGAAGCGCTTCCCTTAGGGTTGAAAGTCTCACGCCAGCTACCACTGAAACCACTATTTTCCCCCTAACGTAGTCTGAGATGCTCAGTGCTATATCGGGGAAATGATGGGGCTTCACGCTTATTATGATGATATCTGCTAAGGACGCTGCTTTACCGTTATCGCTTAGAGGTAGGGCTCCAAGCCTCTCTGCATTTGATAGTGTGGATGGCCTCCTACCTGTGGCTATAATCTTCTTAACCTTCCCTTTCAGGAAGGATATGAATGTAGAGCCTATCCTACCAGCTCCTATTATGGAGATCGTGGCTGAGGAAAGGGATCCTAACTCCTGGAACCCCCACACCTCCCACCCCACAGCACACTACCATAGATTCATGCGTGGGTCATTTATAAACATTTCCTACCAGGACAGTAGATTAGTAGTATTAAAACACGATTTAATACTATATTGTGTATTTTCATGTTTTCAGCTCTATGATAACGTGAGAGCTTTACAGCTTATAAAGAATATTTACAGAATAAGGGCTGTTTGGAGGGAAACAGAACCCTTGTAAGTGGGATTATAGAAGTGTGGTAAACCTGGCGGTATTCAAATCTTAATTTAGTCCATGATGAAACGGTTGAGTTAACGACCTGCTCGTAGGGTTACATTATATA
>WAQN01000050.1 GCA_015520195.1 Desulfurococcales archaeon
ATATTAGAGGGATAGGGATGAGCTCGATGAGCTAGGTGAGGGGGACTATGGGATGAACCCCTCTTCGCCGAAGGGAGCCCCTGGGCTCCCGTAGGCGGGGGGGAGGGGGATGGAGAAGCCGTGATGAACCCAGCCGTGCCCGATACAGTATGACACAATCCGTTAAATGAAGACACGGTTCGGGTGAACGGTCAAAAGGTCTAAGACCGCCTGGAATCCTTCTCCAGTAGAACCTAGGGGGGTGATTTCGGATTTATCACCATACTTAAATATGACTCTTCCATTTCTATAATCCCAGAAATAAGGGATAATCCTCCTTAACTCCTCTATAACCTTAACTTGGAGGTCAACCTCTAGCTCGTCTATCGCCGATCGCGAAAGCCTATAACCCACAAGCCTGGCATGGACAGGGAAGTAAGATCTTCTATAAGCTTTATCGTATTCCTTTAACAAGCGTGCGTCAATGTATGTAACTAGTCTTAGATGAGAGATCTCTCCATTAACCTGGGATATTATAGATAAAACCATTCCCTTTTTTAACGATTCTACCTCTTCTTCAACGGCCCTCACTATTTCTTCTCCACTCTCTTCCTCTCTAAGAGCTCTAGATCCATAAAAATATGATATAAATCTCCTCCGTTTAGCTTCTACTCTCTCCACAGCTATTTCGTCTATAAAACTTAAAATCATACTCCTAATATTATCTGGAAGCTCATTGAAGCCCTCATGTGTAGCCATGGTCATTTTAATATTCTTAACATCGCTTCTATACGATAACTCTACCTCTATCTCACACATATTACTGCCACGCTTTACTAGGTGTTCATAACCGTCCCTTAGACTTGCTACATGCTTCATCAAATCCCTCTTGTCCACTATATCCTTGAAACCTTGAGATGAGGATAGTACAAGTGCTGTGGCCTCTACTATTGATGATTTGCCAGTATTGTTTCGTCCAACAAATATAGTTATGGGGTGTAATTCGAGGCTAACCTCCCCTATGCCCCTGTAATTATTTATTGTAACTCTCCTAACTGCTGGTATAGGTATGGTCAACCGGAATACTACCTCCAGGGGATTAATAACTGTTCTCGGTACCCTAATATAGGCATTACAATAACTAACTTAATTTATAACATTTTAATGATAAATTATGATGGAACTAATAGGTCTGAGGAGAGAATTGGAGGTTAACCCTGAGTTATACTGTTGTTGGGGTTAACTTTTGGTTAACTATACTGTTTGATGTGTAGTGGTTGAGTTAACCCCGCCTTAACTCAACCACGCTTGGGGTCAGGGCTGGAGTGGGTTGTGCTTGAGAGTCATGGTCGAAATAACTAGTAATAATAATTACAGATGTCCAGGATAGAAACAGGTGTATGCCCTTACTAATTCATTAGGCTAGGCGCTACTGATATAGGTGGTGTATTACCTCTGCCCTGTATAGTACCCGGGTTATTTATATTTAAAAATATAGCTAAAATAATATAATAATTTATCTAAATTATTATATAAGAATAAATATATTAATATTTATTATATTTTAATTTAACATTTACATTTAATATTGATTTTTGCGGTATTACATTGCCTGTGCAAGGTGTGGCATACTGCATGCTTTATGTTGCTGATCTATCCATTATGGCCTGGTCTAGTTTATTATGGTATTACTTGTTATATTGAACATGAGTACTGAGTGCATCTGTTAGTGTACTGGTTAATCGACTGGTGCATTAATAAATAGTTGCTGTATCTATAATAGTCTGGTATCGTGTATTATTTGATTCATTAGGCTATTATTTTGAGGTTTTAATTTTACTGTTTTAGGTTTAATTAGTCATACTATTGGTATGTATATCATTCTATATTCAGGTTGTGAGCTCATTTAATTGGAGTATGCAGCGTTATGATGCTTGGTGTCTTGGTTTTAGCCTTCTCCGGGCTAGTATTGCTATTATTAGTATTATGATGGGTCCGAGCTCGATAGGTGTTATTCTGGCTGGTATTGGTTGGAGAGCGTTATTCTCGATAGTACTTATGATTATCCTCATGAATATGAATGGGGTTATGGATAGGGCTAAGAATATTATGGAGTATACTGCTAGAGTAGCACGCCTACCAGCTGTTATTATTAGCGATGCTAGAAGGGGTGCTATGAGTACGGAGAGAGTCATTATCTGGCTAGATGGCACATTTATGGTTAATGATGGCGTCACCGCGTATCTCTCCATTAAACTAGTTATTCCCAGTGCGAAGCGGCCTGGCCAAATCCAGTAGGAGGCTGTGAATAGTGCTGCTGTCAGGTATGCCATAGCTATTGCTGTAGAAGACTTCATCATGGAGAACCCTGTCCTCACCCCTAGTAATGCCGCTATTAAAGTGGCTGCAATGAATACTGCTAGCCTTAGGATGAAAGGCTCAGGTTTTGGTAGGCTAGTTACAAGCGGGTTCTCTTGAACCTCTACCACAACCTCGCCTGCTAATAATGGGGTGAGGGGTATACTTGGAATATATGCTAACCCGTCGGCAGCAGGTCTCCACTCTCTACTCCCTGCCAGGAATGATTGTAGATTCACCTCTCCTCCACGATCTGGCATGAGCCGTTTTACTCCATCTATCCCCTCATCCCTGAAAGTTTCCAGGATTCTAAGTATTGAAGGTATCCATCCAGGGGCTGGCTTGTAATGATTATTGTTGCCGTCGAATGCAACGTAAACTCCAGCGCCTCCCTCCTCCAATGCCTTGAGTGTTAGGACTAAACCTTCTATCGGGAAGTACTCATCATGGCCGGAGAAGGCTATATAGAATAATTTGTCTCTGAGCCCACCCTTCTCTCCAGAGTATTTTATATATGCAAGAGGGTCTGAAGCTGCAAGCTTCTCCACAACGTCACTAGTAACCCCGGTAGATGCTGGGCCCACTAGGTTGGCTAGCCCTCCTGACTGTATCATACAGCTTAGGCATCCAGAAGCCACAATGGGTACTGCTAGGGTGACATCTGGATGAATGGAGGCCACTACATAACTGGTTAAACCACCCATTGAGACTCCTGAAATAGCTATTTTCCCAGGCTCTGCTCCTAGCGCCTTGGCTACCTCGACAGCCCTAACTCCGCTGACGTAAACGTAGTATAGGAAGAAGTCGCCTGGCTCTATACTTAGAGCCTTATCCTTCCATGACTTCCCTCCTGGTATGCATGAGAGGCCGTGTCCAGCTGCATCTATTGATAGAACCTTAAAGCCCCTAACGGCTAGCTCATAGGATAGCTTATAGCCGTCTAATTCCTCCTCGAAGAATTTATGGGTTCCACCTAACCCATGGACGAGTATTATCCAGGCATTGCCCTGGACCCCTGAATCATAGATGAAGCCGTGTATCATGCAATCCTTCATTTTAGGGAGGAGGGGGAAAGATATATGCACCACCCTAATCGTCTTACCCTTATAAAATACATCCTCAGATCCCATCTCCACTATAGAGAGGCCTGAGCTCCAGTTGAAGCCCCAAAGTTTCTTATATACCTCTTCATCGAGCGCTGGCGTTTCAATGTATGAGTCCCATGAAGCATCTAGTATTGTTAATAAACTAGATACTCCAATAATAATAAAAATCAAGAATAAACAGTAAGAAACTCTGCTATTCATAGTATAGATACACCAGAACTCATTGGGTTGGGCTAGCCTTAATTAAAATGTTAGCTCTAGCTTAAAAGACTATGACTGTCATTTTAGTTTAATTTGCATCAATACAATAATATTATACTACTCTGAGGTTATCCTTCAGCCCAATAAACTTTGCTGTCATCTAGCTTCCATATTTATTATCGCTACTGGCGCCTTCAAAGCTAGAGCTTCCTAAAATAACTATTGGGTGTGTATCCCCCTATGTTGTGTATACACAGATGCATTTGGCGTTGCAATCTCCCTCTACCTGAATTCAGCAATTTTTATCCTTAGCCAGAAGTCTCCACTAATGCAGTTCCGCATCTGATGTTTAAGTCTAAGTGCCTAAGAATGCTATAAGAGTAACTATTAATTCTCTCCACCCTTTACTCGGCCAGTTAGCTGATCTATAGCTCTCTTAACAGCTTCCCTGTGTAGTGGTGTTTGCCAAGCGTAGTGTCTTCCTATGCCTAGCTCTAGGTCCTTCTCTGGTGGTGGGGTGTCTATCCATGCATCTAGATCCCTCCCCTTAACCCTTAAAACTAAGTTCTTCTCGACTAGCTTTAATACGAGATCCTCAGCTTCCTCGTACCTTTCGAGTAGGACATCGGGATCCTCGACTGCCTCCTCAAGCACTCGCCTCTCAGCACTCGATAAGCTGAGTATGAGTTCGGGCAGCCCTCTATCCTCAACTAAGCTGTTTACAACTTTCTCTACTCTCCATCCTGATTTGAAGAGTTTCTCAAGGTACCTAGGGTTCCCGCCCACCCATCTCATGACGTCTTCAAATGATGGCTTAGAGCCTGGGAGAATGTTGTAGAGCTCCTTGAAACCCTCCCTCTGCATATTCCATAGCACAAATATATCAGCCCAGTTGTGTCTTCCAACCCTCTCCCTTGTAACACCCTCGCTGCTAGTCACTAGCACAACAATCTTCTCGTAGCCTGCCGGCGGGTGCTCGATCAGGTTCAGCAGGGTCTTAACATAGGCTTCAGCCTTGTCCAGCCCCACGGCCTGGAAGATATCGTCCATTAGAACTGCAAGCCTAGGCCTGGGGAACCTCTTCAAAACACGGTATGCCACGCTAACAGCGGCATCAACAATCCTCGAATAGGGCTCTGGGAGCAGACTGAAAACCTCCCTAACAACATCCCCCATTGAGGGGGTGAACCCTAGAACCTCCTCTAACCTCTCAGCGAGTGGATTGACATAGAGAACGTAATACCCGAGATCCCCTTCAAGGATCTCAGAAGCCTGCCTCAGTAAGGCTGATTTCCCGCATCCCTCAGGGCCGTAGATCACATAGACGGGAAATGTGCCCTTCTCACCAAGCTCCCTAACCTGCTCTAATGCACGCTCCCTATCAACAAAATCAACTTCGAGGCCAGCGAAACCGAGTTTCACCCTCCCCAACGCCTAGCCACCCGCCGTGCAGAGAGTGAGTAAGAGATTCTAGGCTCCCAGCATTCAAAGCTCTACCCTATAACGTAACGCTTCCCTCACCATGTGAAACAATCCCAGCGCAACCCCTACCTACCATTCTCTGCAACCCTGCCAACTGGTTAGCTGAGCCCCGCCTAGATGGAGTGCGAGTTCTCAAGCCTCACCCGCATTCACTCCAGCACCCTTTACTGCCACGTAGAGATTCGCATGCTACGTTGTCCTTCCGCGTACATCCCCAGCTTGATCTGCTAGGCGTATGCCGAGTTTATAGATTTATTCTTAATCATTGGCTTGGATAGTTTGTCCTCTTCTCTTTTCCAAGTATTCTATGAGGGCTACTATCACGACTGCTATGGCGATCACTACATCCGTGAGCAAGTATTACCCATACACCCTCCTTAACTTCATTCCAGGGAAAGGGGGGAGAGTAATGTGTGTAACCCTAACGGTCTTGCCCTTATAAAGGGGCAGAAACCTTAGTATTATGACTTTTTGTATCGAATTGTATCTTTCTATGCTTCTGAAGCTATTTGCAGCTCATATTGGGGAATCCCTAATAAAACTTATAACCCTCGGGGTTATTAGATTTAACTGGTGACCTCGGGGTTCCCGAGGGGAGCCCTGCTCCCGCAGGCGGCCCCGAAGGAGACCGTGATGAACCCAGCCGTGCCCGATGTAGTTTGTCACAGTTCGATACATGAAGGCACGGTTCGGGCGAATGGTTCCTTGGATCCCGCCTCCTCTATATGGAGGCCTGAGCTCTGGTCGAAACTCCAAAGCCTCCTATATACACTCCTTCATCTAGCATTGGCGTCTCAACATATGAGTCGTGTGAGGCGTCTAACAGGGTTAGCAGGCTTGACACTCCAACTAGCAGCACTACCAAGAATAACCTGTGGAAAACCCTACTATAATGTAATGGAGACACCAGAACCCATTGGGCTAAAGTGATTGATTAAAAGTGTTAACCCTTTGAGAGTAAGGATTCACCGGAGAGTTAGGGTTTAATGTAGGCGTATCCCTTATATTGCAGTCTTATTAACTCTGTTATTCCTACATCTATGAAATTACATGTATCATCTATATCTTCTTCTTTGAGACCTTGGTTTTTAAGTGAGTTTCTGCATATGTAAAATTTGACCCTTCTTTCTCGAAGCCTTCGCAGCCTTCTGGAGGTGGATTCACTTAATGATGATTTAACGAAGTGGTTTACGGCGCTTCCATTTGCAATGACTATTATATCCGCATTATTGTGTCCTACATCATTGAGTAGATTATATATATTAGATAGCATTCTGTTAAATGCTTCAATGTTATATGAGCTAATATGGAATACTACACGAAATTTTTCTACCATAAGCTTCACCTACTAGTTCTTCCTCAATAAGCTTCCATAGTTCTTTCCTTATATTTTGGAGCTTATAGTTAAATGGATCCCTAGGATAGGGGAGGTCTATATGTATAATCCTCTTAACCCTGCCAGGCCTCTTAGTCAGCACTATTATCTTCTTAGAAAGCATTAATGCTTCATCAATACTGTGGGTAACTAATAATATTGTTTTTCTCGTCTTAGACCAAATCCTTAACAACTCCATTTGAAGCAAAGTCCTAGTCATAGCGTCTACAGCGGCGAAAGGCTCATCCATTATTATGATCTTTGGCTCAACAGCTAGAGCCCTAGCTATGCCGACCCTTTGCTTCATGCCTCCTGAAAGCTCCTTCGGATATTTATCCTCGAAGCCCTCCAACCCTACAAGTTTAATATACTCTAGCGCCTTCCTCCTCCTAGCATCCTTAGGAACACCCTTTATTTCTAGCCCTAGCTCTACATTGCCTAAAACAGTTCTCCATGGGAGTAATAGGTATTCTTGAAATACCATAACCCTCTCAGGACTGGGACCTTTAACAATCTCGCCTTCAACAATCACTCTCCCCGAGTCGGGCTTAATGAGGCCTGCTATTACTTTGCAGAGGGTTGTCTTGCCGCAGCCTGAGGGTCCTAGCACCGAGACTAGTTCTCCCTTGTCTATGGTGAAGGATACATCCCTTAAGGCCTCTATTTTCTCCCCTCTCACTGTGGTATAGGTGACACTTACCCTGTCTACTATAATGTAGGACAGGCCCTTGTCACCTCCAGGCTAGCAGGATTTCCTCCACAATTTTATAGACTTTATCTATCAAGTAATACATTATCCCTATAACGATCATATAGACTACGACTACATTCATGGCCAGATTCATGCCAGCTTCTATGAGTCTCTGTCCTAGTCCAGGTATGCCAAATAGTTCGGCTGCAATAACAGTCAACCATCCCTGTCCAAGGCTTATCCTTATACCCGAGAGGATATACGGTAGAGATGATGGCAGTACAACTTTTTTCAATAGCCTTAACCTGTTTGTCTCACCGAAGCACATGACAGCCTCTATCAGGTTTCTATCAGTGGATTTAACCCCTGAATAAGTGTTGAGAAGGCATATCCAAAACGCTTGGAGGCCTATTAGAAACGCTGCGGCGGCGTGAGAAATACCCATCCATAATATAGCGAATGGTATCCAGGCCAAGGGAGGTATAGGCCTGAAAATTCTTATCAGGGGTTCTGCTAGGGCCTCCGCTAGTTTGTACCATCCAACTATGAGGCCCATTGTGACGCCTAAACTAGAACCCCATAAAAGGCCCAATGAATAATGTTTTAGGCTATTAATTAGACTTTGTAGTATATTCCCTGACACAGCTTCTACTATGGCAGCTCTAGCTACGTCAACTGGCGATGGCAGCATAACTCTAGGGAAAATATTGAGGTACGATACCATGCTCCACAATAATAGGAAGCCTGATAACGATACTAGTGGGGCTAGTTTATCAAGTGCTCCGCGAGTAGAGCCGCTGGAGGTGTTATTTATCCTTAATCTTCCAATCAACCCTTTTCTCCCCGGCCAGCTAGTTTATCATAAAATGATGTCTCGAATATATCGCTGGGTTTTAACGTAACTTTAACTCCCATATAGGATACTCTAAACTTCTGGTATTCTAATGTGCCATTTACTATAAGATGGGGGTTTGATATGAAGTTAGATAAAGGCGAATTCAACGCTTTACGAGCTATTTCTACCGGAAGTACTTCAGTACCTATAGCGTCTGATAGTATCTTAGCAGCCTTTTCCTTGTCGTCATTTAACATTGATGTAGCCTTTATGTGGAGCTCAACTAGTTTCTCTACTATGTCAGGCCTCTTCTTTATGAGATCTAGGCTTACAGCTAATACAGCTCCTGGATGTCCTGGGAGGACTTCTCTTCCTTCCACTATTATAGTGTATCCCTTCTCTAATGCTATTGTAACCACGGGCTCCATTATCATTGCAGCATCTACTTCATTATTAAGGAGAGCTGCCCTTACGGCTCCTATGCCCATAGGGAGCACCTCTGCTGGTGGATTATTGGGGTCGTATCCAAGTTTCTCGAAGAACATGCTCAATAGTGCATGGGGGGTAGTGCCTTTGGGTAGTGTAGCTATTCTAACGGGTCTTCCCTTATCTTCCCTCCATTTCTCCAGGAAAGTGCTTCCATACTCTTCATAGTACCTAGCTAACTCCTTACTACCAACTAAAGCTAGGGGATTCATTATATTAGCAGCTACCACCCTCAAAGGAAGTCCCTTCTCTAAGGCTACTAAAACAGGGTCTATCCCCACATATAATACGTCTAACTCTCCAGCGGCAAATGCTTGTATCATGGCCACTCCCTGCTCAAACTTGACTATTTTAATCTCCTCTACACCCAGCTTCTTCAACTCATTCAACCATTCAAGCTGGTAGGCTACTAGGAACTGCGCATCCGGATATATAGGTAGATACCCTATCCTCAGAATCTCTAGTGTTGGAGGAGAAGGAGATTTAAATGACTGCCAATAATATCCTCCTGCCACCATTAAAAACGCTAATATAAGTATTATAACAACTATACTTCTTCTAGTCATTTTGTTTTCGCCAAAACCTAGCGACAATAGGCAAAACCTATACTTTTTGACAAGTATTTAATGACATCTAAATTACTACAGATGATCATATTTTAAATAATAAATCATATTAAGATGAGAACCCATGTTTACACTCCTAATACACTTTATTTTTCGGTAATACACGTCCTCATAGCTTTCTCTTACTAGGCAATAGGATTTAATACCATATAGTATCTTAGTTCTATTGTTCTATTGAGTGTTTCTAAAACTAAAACTCGCCTTCCTAGATCCCAACCCATGCTGCCACTACTTAGATTAAACCTGTATAAGCAGATATACCAGCAAATACCTAAATAATAGTGTCGAGTAAGACTTCCTGTCAATTAGCCATTAGGAAACATAACGTTTCACGGTCTTTAAGCGATTTTAATGTATATATGTTCGAGGCATTCAAAGGGCTATAGTGTTTTAGAGAAAAGCCAAACATGTAAGAGAGTTTAAAAACCCGTTAGGTGCATAGTAGAGTTTAGGTGCATATAGTGGTTAAGGAGTTAAAGTATGATGTAGTTATAGTCGGCCAAGGCCCTGCGGGTTCATCACTATCCTACCTCTTAAGGAAATCAGGGTTAAGAGTTGCTGGGATAGACTGGGTCGACTGGGATCATCTATGGGGTAAGCCATGTGGTGACGCTATAGGAGCACACCACTTCGAGGAAACCGGCTTACCTGAGCCTGGAGATGCTGTGATGCAGGATGTAGAGGGGATAGACATCTATAGCCCCAGTGAGGAGATAAGGCTAAGAGTTAAGGGCAAGGGTTACATGATAAGTAGGAATAGGTATGGCAGGAGGCTTGTAAAGGAAGCGATGGATTCTGGTGTAGACGTGTTTCTGAAGACCCGTGTAGGTACCGTGGTTATGGAGAATGGAAAGCTAGTTGGAGTAAGAGCTAGAGGCCCTGATGGAGAGACCTTCATATTCAAGGCGAATATAATAGTCGATGCTACAGGTAGCGGGGGAAGTATTAGGAGAAAGCTTCCCCAGGAGTGGCCTGTAAATGAGCCATTGAAGAAGACCGATGCATCCGTAGCATATAGGAGGATAGTGGAGCTAGACTATGACATAGAGGAACCAGAGTATATAAGGATATACCTAAACCAGAAGATAGCGCCAGGAGGCTACTGGTGGCTTTTCCCGAAGGGGAGGAGGACAGCCAATATAGGCTTGGGCATACAGGGTGGCCGTGGATTCCCGCATCCAGCACAGGTGTATAGGGATGTGCTTATGAAGAGGCCTGATGTTGGCAGGGAGGTTAAGGTATACGCTGACTCCGGAGCATTAGTGCCTACTAGGAGGCCAGCTAATACGTTAGCCTGGGATAACTTCATAGGTATAGGGGATAATGGATACACCGTCAACCCGATCCACGGTGGAGGCATGGGATACGCCATGACAGCTGCAAAATACGCGGCTAAGACGATAATTGAGGCGTTCGAGAAGGGTGACTTCTCCCGCTACACCCTATGGGCAGTCAACACCAAGTATATGAGGACTCTGGGCACTAAGCAGGCCGGACTGGATATATTCAGGCTGTTCCTGCAACAGCTGACCGATGAAGAGATAGAGTGGGGATTAAAGATAGGCCTGATGAGGGCTGAGGACGCATACGACACCAGCGTCTCTGGCGAGCTAAAGGCTAACTTCAGCGTGCTAGATAAGGCGGCTATGATAGTGAAGATGCTTGGCAGGCCTAGCATGCTGTTGAGACTTAAGACGGTTGCCGACTACATGAAGAAGGTAAAGCAGCTCTACATGGAGTATCCCGACTCGCCAGACGACCTTGCCAGGTGGGTTGACAGAGTAGAGCAGGTATATAGAGAATATAAGGAGAAACTTGGTATAACCTGGTAGTATCGGCGATCCCTACTTAGCTTCTTTAATTACCTCTCCCTTATCAACATCTATTACCTTCTTGCACTTAACCTTGCCTAAGACCTCTTCTAGTTTATCCTCAGTCGTCTTATACGTATACAGGTACCTCTTAGTTCTAGCCTTAACCTTCACTATGCCTCCATCCTTTCCACGGCCTTTAACCCTCTTAACCCTGCACTCCACAGCCCTAGCTGTAACCTCTATGAAGTCATCCAGATTCTTTAACTCCACAGGCATCCAGATGCTCACCCAAGGGAAATGATAGAGGCCGTATAAGGGCTACTTATTCTTTTAGAGTCCTAGCTAGATGCCTTAGTATCAACGGTGCATCTTCAACCTTGAATCCCTCGACACTACCCACAGCTATTATCCTGAGAGCTCTTTCCACTCTCCCCTCCCTGAGGGCCCTAACGGCAGATTTAACGAGTCTCCTATTGATGCCAGCAGACTCTAGGACTATAGATAGCTTATCCGGGTCCACGGCTTTTATAGAGTCTGCTAGCTCGCCTAGCGACTCTGTAGTCTCGTTTATTATGGATTCACCCAGAGATGCCCTTAACCTATCCATTAGATCCTTAACGCCTGACGTTAGTATAACGACAAGTGATTTGGCGTCAGTGTTATGTGTGGCTCTAATATAGTCATTATAGTAGAGTGATTTGACCTCGTAGAACTCTGGATGCTCCCTATCACCGCGGTCGGGGAACCAAAGGAATACTGAGGGGTAGTCTACCTGCTTTCCAGCCCACTCCTCTAGATCTTCCCCTTTCAATGATAGCTGGTGTAGGGG
This sequence comes from Desulfurococcales archaeon, assembly GCA_015520195.1. Classification (GTDB taxonomy): domain Archaea; phylum Thermoproteota; class Thermoprotei_A; order Sulfolobales; family Acidilobaceae; genus WAQN01. The sequence continues at coordinate 11,783 of WAQN01000050.1, forward strand.
TTCTATGCCTAGTTTGGATGCTAATCTGCTTAGGTCGTCTAGCCCTAATAGTACTCCATTAGGCTCTCTAGCCGCGATTAAGATTAGTTTAGCCGCCTCATCATCCCAAGGCCTAGGGGGTCTTCTAAGAGCTGTAGCTGGCTTCTCTGACTTTATCATTAGAGTCAATGTCCAGCCTTCTAGATCTGTAATTGAATCGTATAGGCCACTCTTCTCTGAGAGATAATCAGCTACTTTGACTATGGGGTTAATGATTACCCCGTAATCCTGGACTTTAAGGGTTTTCCCTTCATAGGCCATGTTATGTAGGACATAGCGTGTGGAATATAATGGTCTGTCGAGTATTGGATCCCAGTATAGGTTTACCTGCCACCCATCTATCCTCGGAGTAATTATAGGGTCACCCTCAGGTACACTAACTCCCCTAACATCTGTATCGAAGGCTCTATGAAGGGGATATGATACCAGGCTTAACCTGTCATCCTCAAACGCTATGATCGTGCCTCCCGCATCCAGAGCAGCGGGGAAGTACCTCTTAAATGCCCATCTGGACCACGTGTAGATACATACCCTAACGTTTGATACACCACTACACCTCTCCTCTATAACCCTACCCAGTACATCAGTATACCTTGATAATAGTGCATCTACTTTCCTAGTTGGAGTGCCTAAGAGTTTACTAGCCTCCCATACTTCCTCTTCTCTGAGCTCCTCTCCTCTAGAAAGCCTCTGATAAACCTCTATAACCCTGTAAATGTAGTTCACCACGGGGCATGCACCCTAAACTACTGTTATCCCTTCAACCCGAGGACTGGCTCCTATACCCATGTTTTATAGTGGCTGATAGGGGTATAGTTTTAACCATAGCCTCTCTAGCCTTTTCAAGAGTGTCGGGCGGCTTCTCATTCATTAGTATAGCTATCTTTATGCATGTGCTTGTCCTACACTTTATAGCGTCTACATCCATGATACTCTCTAGCTGGACACCGCTTATCCCCATCTTCCCTGCTAACTCCCATGGTATAACCTTGTTAACCACTATACCTACTGGTTCTGTGCCTAACTCTCTTAACACGTTTATGGTCTTCTTTACCTCATATACTGGCAGTGGCTCTGGGGTAGCTACTAATATGTAACTGGTCCTACCTTGATCTGTTATCATACCAGCTAGCTTGACGTAATTCTCCTTCATCTCATATAGCTTATCTAGAACTTCGTCCCTCATCTCGGCCCTACCCCTTATAACCCTCTGTATAGCATACCTTAGCCCCACAATCCTCTCCCTCAACTCAATTAGATTATCTAGCCAGAACATGTACATTCTAGGGAGGTTCAGTATCCTCAAAGTGACTCCTGTGGGTGGAGTGTCTATCACTATATAATCGTACCTATCGTCATCATATAATTTAGAGAGGAACCTGAGATACACCTCTTCCTCAAAACCTGGAGAGTTCCTAACCACATCAGTAACCTTCTCCACATTCAACACCTTCAACCCAGGCATTATCTGGCGGAGGAGCAAGCTGTACTCTCCAGTGAACTTCCTAGCCTCAGTCTCTAGATCGAACTGGATTGCATATAGCTCTCCATCCACTCTCTCAACTACATGAGCCCTCCTCAAAGAGAGGTATTTGAGTAGGTGCATTGCCTGATCCAAGCTAACAAGCAGCACCTTCCCCTTCTTAGAGAGTATATCAGCAATCATTATACTAACCGTAGTCTTGCCAACTCCACCCTTACCTATGACAGTAACTATATGGGGCTTATCCTTAGCTACGTTAATTATAGCGTGGGCCAAGTCCTCCAATGTCACCACTCGCCACCCATACTACTAAAGAAGTCCCCTATGGTATCCTTCCCCCTAGCATGCCTCGACTCCAGAAACCTAACTTCCTCCATCAGGTATGGAGCTAATTCCATTGATAAGCCTAGAGGCATTAGTGGCATGCCTACTAGTCCGCCGAAGATTATGGTTAGGAAAGCATTCTCAAGCTCAAGGTATTCTAATTGCAGTACTTCTACACTTTGCTCCTTAATAGACTGCCTCATACCCTCCATTAACTTAGCTAGCTCACTTACCACATTCTTTAATGGGTCTAATATCCATTTGATCCCCATACTACCTACCATAATATAATTATCGGGGAAGGGGGGTTATTAGGAATTACAAAATAAGTGATGAAATAAAATAGAGAAATAAAAGGAAGAGTCCTACTGGGTTGTGCTTGTACCTGGTGTTTGCTTGCCCCTGACTAGGGCTTGCATGAATAGTATCAGAAGTGCTATGCTTAGTACTAGGCTAAATGCTATTATAGCTCCTGCCCCATACCTTTGTACGGTGGCAAGGTTCCCGTATGGAGCTACTTTAATCAGCCACCATGATAGTCCAGCTGTAACTGTCACCCATAGGAATACTGCTGGCACCATAACCAGCGCACTATAGGCTCCCCGTGTTCTTATAACGCTATATACCCACAAGGCAGTAGTTAGTAGTGCTAGCGCAGCTAGCATCTGGTTGACTCCAGCGAATGCTGGCCATACAACGTTATAGGCTGCCACTGTGGATGTCTTCCCGCCTGGTAGTGTTATCTCGATCGTCGGGTAGGCTAATGACGTGCCTATCAATACTACTATAGCACTTGCAACCCATCTGTTAGTTACGAAGGAGTGCAGAGACCTGTTTATCGGGGCTAGCCAGTCGAAGATCTCTTGCCAGGCGAATCTAGCTAGACGGGTGCCTGTATCTAGCGTTGTCATGACGAACATTGCAAGTGCGACTGATGCTAGTAGCGCGAAGAACTTATATGTAGATGCGAAGTCTAGGCCTAGGCTTTCCATGGTCTTACCTAGCATGTAGCCATAGCCAGCAGTGAATCTCGGCACAGCCTTCAACTCTAGTATGCTCTCCTTGAACACCTCCATATTTACAAGTTCAGGAGCACTCCACGCTAGTGATATTGGTATTATGACTGCGAAGGTTGATAGTGCACCCTCAGTCAGCATCCCACCAAAGCCCACGAAAAGGGCATCTAACTCGCTTGCAAGCTGTTTGCTCGACGTACCAGATGCCACTAGTGAGTGGAAGCCGCTTAGCGACCCACAGGCTATTATGAGTGGTATAGCTGGCCAGAATGGCGTCGGCTGCCCAGCTATTATATTCGGGGAGAATGAGGTATATGAAGGGGCTGTGAAGACCTTGTTAGCCATGAATAAGCCGCCGAATACTGCTACTATGACGAATGTAAATAGTAGGTAGAAGTTCAGGTAATCTCTGGGTTGTAGTAGATACCATACTGGTAGGCTGGCGGCTAGTATTGAGTAGACGCCTAGTACTAGAACCCAGATGTGATATGCATCCCAGCCCGAGGCTAGGTGTATGGGTATCTTGTATGCGTAGTAGAAGGCGCCTATGACTAGGATTGCCGTTACTAGCGTTGATATCCTTATATCTATCCCGGTCCTATACATCAATATACCCATAAGCAATGCTAGAGGCATGTATAATATAGACATGGTAGCCGCGCTCGGGTTAACCCTGAAGAGTGACGCCGCCACACTGGCGAATGCAGCATATACTAGTATAAGAGCCATAAACGTGTATAGCAGGAACACGTACCTAGCCTTCCTGCCCATGACATTCTCACTGACGCTCATTACAGAGAGTCCACCATACCTAACACTAGCCATTAGTGCCAAGTAGTCGTGGACCGTTCCTAGGAATATGTTGCCGAATATAACCCATAGTAGTGGGAGAGCCCAGCCGTAAGCCATAGCTATCGCAGGGCCTACTATAGGGCCAGCCCCTGCTATGCTTGCGAAGTGATGGCCAAAGAGGACATACTTATTAGTAGGTACATAGTCCACCCCGTCGTACCTTTCTATGGCAGGCGTCGGCCTCTCAGCGCTAGCCCGGACGACTTTTTCGTGTAGTATCCTCCTACCATAGTATATATAAGCTATGGTGTATAGGGCTAGTACAACTGCCAGTACCTCTATCACGTATACATTAGCCATCCCTTAACCACCCCTACCAGCAGCCCTCCTCACCTTAGCAGGGGCCTCTCCAAACCATAGGGCTGGGCCAGCTAGCACCATGAACCAGCCTAGTATCAGGAGTGCTGCATCTCTATTCACGGCTTCCTCACTTCCTATAGCACCAGCTGAGGCCCCCTTGGCTAGGACATAGAGCATGAAGATTAGACCGAGGATTGTCACCACAGCCCCCACAGCGGATCTTGCTTCCACAGCAGAGACACCTCTAAATAGGTCTAGAGTCTATAAGAGGTTTCTGGTTAATTAAATCTATTAGGCGGGGAATATTTAAGATTTAACATGTAAAATAACACGTAAAGAGTTTAAGGTATAGTTTAAGGTTGTATGCGGGGAGTAGCGAGGGTGGTCTTACCATCTCTCCCAGAGGGGGTTTTAAGGGATGTACTCATAGTGTTATTTCTAGCTAGCCTTCCAAGCATAGCATGGTACTTCATAATGAGGAGGGCAATGATCAGGAGGCAGGTAGCTATAATTAGAGGGCTTGAAGACCTATTCAAACCCAAGGATAAGCGGTACTGGCTCATAGGATACCTGGTAGGCTTCCAGGCTAAGTATTGGATCAGGAGGGGGCCCCTCGATAAGGTTTTAATAACCTATACAACGCCACCCTACCATGCATTCTTCTACCTCCCAGTGGTGGCATTGGCTAGACGGAGAGAAAAACTAGAGGTGGTTATGGAGCTCAATAAGCCTTTCAGGCTTAGCGGGCCAGTGCACATCTATACTGATAAGATTTATAGTGTGAAGGCTGCTGTCGAGAGAGATATGCCAAGGAGGCAGGAGCCTGGCAGGGTAGTTAGAGAGCTTGTAGTTGATGGGAGGAGGTTGAAGGCATATTACCATGAGAACTCAGATCTTGAGTTAGCATTGGACATTACAAGGAGTATCTCTAAGACTGGTGAAGCCTTAAGGGTATCTATAGACCCTGGTAAAAGAAGGTTCATGGCAGTAATTTATCCCAGGGACGTTAACGGGATAATAGAAGCTGCAAGCATCATGTCGAGGTATATTGATAAGGTGATCCGTGGTGATACGGGATAAGCCCCTACTCCTCGCAGAGAGGCTTGCAACATCTGCTATTAGGATTATGGGTATACATGACTATAGGTTTGAGGTCAGGGATTTCAGAGAGCCGAGTTATAACCCTCTAGCCTGGACAATAGAACAGGTACTAGAGGCTAGGAAGGAGTATCAGGGAGATTCAGTCAGAAGGATCGGAAACGTCATAGCCTGGCTAACCTCTATACTCCCAGATGTTGAGGTCTCAAAGTCTATCCCAATGAATATAGAGGTCCAAGTTCATGAGGCAGCTAAGAAGGCAGCAAAGGGGCTTACGGCCTTGGCGGGAGCTGTTAGGGACTACCTTACAGCTCCCACACTTAAGAGGTTGATCTACGCCACTGCGGTTATAGCGTTGGAGGCTAGTAGGGGTTGTAGTATAGAGCCTAGGCTTAGGAGTAGGAGGGACAGGCTTGAGTCTATAATGCTGAAGCTGGGGTTAATCATAGGCCTCTTATTCTCGATATTCTTCATTATAAGCATAGTATACGCGGCTAACCTAGTCCTAGCCCTCCTAATGATAGCTGCCATGGGATTCCTCTGGATAGCTGTGAGAAGGATAGGGGTAGAATACGCTTTATTGAACATAGAAATATCCTGGAGGGAGTGTAGGATGACTAGAAGAGAGGTAGCATCTATAATAGAAAGCCCCCCAGCACCAGAGTTAACTGCATTAAAGGAGCTCATATCAAAGAGCTCCTAATAGTCGATCTTAGCCCCGGTAGCCCAGTCTATGAATACCACCTCCTCCACACCTAGACCTCTGAGCTTAGATGCTGCATCATTTAATATGCGATTCCACACCTGCCAGTTGATGAACTTACAGAAGTAGCATGAGGGATCGCTACCAGTGAAGTCAATGACTATGTAGAGCGTCTTTTTGTCGAAACTAAGCCTCATCCTCTTCACAGCCCCAGAGCTCATCAAGTCAAAGTCATACCCAGGCACAATGACTTGAGATAGTACCTCCTCAGCCTTCTCAAGAACCTTGTAGTGCTCCTCATATCCAGCAACTCTTATACCCATGGAATAACCTGGGCCAGAGGGCTTCTTATCCATAAGATCTCCATATATCATTTTCTTTATTTTATTAAAAATAGGCATTGCTATACTACACCAGTTAATTGTTAGTGGTGTAACTAGAAGTTTTAATACCTTTACTATATATCCGTAGATATTAAATACTATTAATAATAAAATAATAAAAATGACTTTATAATGTGGAAACCGAGAGGTTAACTAAAAACAGCTATTCCTTCATTAGCTTCTTAAACTCCTCTATAGCGCTTCTAACTTCATCAACGGCTGATGGATCCTCCAGTGTAGTCACATCTCCCACTGGTTTACCGTGTAGTAGGGCTATCATTATTCTCCTCATTATCTTACCGCTCCTAGTCTTGGGTAGCTTGGAGACGAATAGGATCCTGCTCGGCACTGCTATTGGGCCTATCAGCTTTCTAACCTCCTCCTTTATCTCCTCCTCTAGCCTCTCGCTAGGCTCATATCCTGTCTTCAAGACTACGAAAGCCACTGGAACCTCACCCTTTATCGGGTCTGGCGCTCCGACTACTGCCGCCTCACTCACTGCTGGGTGGGATACTATAGCGTCCTCAAGTTCTATAGTGCCTAGCCTATGACCTGCCACGTTGAGTACCTCATCAGCGCGGCCTAGGAGCCAGAAGTAGCCGTCTTCATCTCTAACCGCATAGTCTGCTGGATAGTAGATCCAGACTCCATCGCCAGGCCTGCTGAACATAGCCCAATAAGTCTTAATATACCTGTCCGGGTCTCCCCATATACCCATGAGCATGCCTGGCCATGGCTCCTTTATGACTAGTAATCCCTTCTCTCCTGGCTCAGCCTTCCTTCCGTCGGGGGTTAGGATGTCAGCCACTATACCTGGAAGTGGGTATGTTGCGCTGCCAGGCTTTAGGGGTACGAGTGATAAGCCTGGGGCAGGGGAGATCATTGCAGCGCCAGTTTCAGTCTGCCACCACGTATCTACTATGGGAGCCCTGCCTCCCCCTATCTTCTTATAGTACCATCTCCATACCTCTGGGTTTATGGGTTCACCCACTGTGCCTAGTATTCTGATGGAAGATAGGTCATGCTTCTCTATCCACTTATCGCCATAGCGTAGTAATAGCCTAAGTAGTGTGGGGCTGGTGTAGAATACTGTAACGCTATACCTCTCAATCATACTCCATATACGGTCTGGCTGAGGATAGTCTGGGGCTCCCTCATACATGACCTGAGTCTCTCCATGCATCAACGGACCATACACAATGTATGTATGCCCAGTTATCCAGCCTATGTCGGCAGCGCACCAGAATACGTCATCTGACCTCGGATCCCAGTTCCACTTGAATACGTTATAGACGTAAGTCATGTAACCGCCTACACTATGCATTATACCCTTAGGCCTCCCAGTGGTACCACTGGTATAGAGTATAAAGAGCACGTCATCAGACTTTCTTGGCACAGGTTTAACGTAAGCCTTCACGGGAGCCTCATTTACCAGATCATGATACCAGTAGTCTCTCCCCTCTACCATGTTTACATCTACTCCAGCCCTCCTAACAACGACTACTTTCTCCACTCTCACACCTCTATCCTCAGCTAGCTTGACAGCCTCATCCGCCGCCTTCTTGAGCTCAATCACCCTACCCCTCCTATAGAAGCCATCAGCAGTTATCAAGACCCTAGCCCTTGCATCAACTATCCTATCAGCCAGCGCTGACGAGCTGAAGCCTGAGAACACAACGCTGTGTATCCCTCCAAGCCTCGTTACAGCTAGCATAGACACGGGAAGCTCAGGGATCATTGGGAGATAGATGGTTACTGCATCACCCTCCTTGACCCCCACGAGTTCCCTAAGGGCCCAAGCAAACCTATTCACTTCAACGTACAAGTCATAATATGATATAACCCTCCTATCCCCAGGCTCTCCCTCCCAGTAATAAGCTACTTTATTAGCAGTACTAGTCCCAATCCACTTGTCAAGGGCGTTCAAGTTAATATTGGTGTAGCCACCCTTAAACCACCTATAAAATGGCGGGTTAGAGCGGTCGAGCACCTGATCCCATGTCTTAATCCATATCAGCTCCCTAGCCCTCTCATCCCAGAACCTCTCAATATCCTCAATACTCTTCCTATAATATTCTAAATACCTATCCTTGTCAGGAACATAAACCTCTGAGAATGGAAGCGCCTCCTCTGACATAACGGATCACCCCCCATTAGAGGGACGCAAACCGTTAATCGAGATATAACTAGGAGATATTAAAATCTTAATTTAAACCTTAAAACAATCTCACCACGATACCAGATTTTATCATTTATAGACGCAGATGATAGCATGTTACTTTTGATGTTATAACAGAGCTTAATCTGATTTTTAGGTACTCTAGGTTGCCGCCTATAGAGTTTTAAAAGCTTGTAGAGTAGAATGCTGTGGTATCACTTTTACTCTAAACCTATAGCTATTGAGGAGAAATGCCTGAAGTAAAGACTTAATAATTATGGGTTACTAATACTATGTAGGCTTTAGAGTATTTAAAGAACTTGGCATTGAAGTTGTATATGTGTCTCTAGTAGATCGAGTTTAGGAAAAGCAAGATCCATAATTATATACATGAATATATTAACTTTATAAACTTAATTAAAGAATAAATAGAGGAGTTGGCTTATATGGTGGCCAACAATGAATATACGTTTAAGAACAATACTTATACCAGTTGAAGATCTAGAGAGGGAGTTGTTATTCTGGGAAAGACTGGGCTTAAGGTTATTGTCTAGAGAAGACGGCTACGTTAGGTTTGAGGCGTCACCTGGAGTTGTATTAGCTCTATGGGAAACGAAGGATCAGAATAAAAGGGAAGTGGAGCTTAAGTTCCTAGTAGACAATATAGAGGAAGCTTACAAGGAGCTCTCTAAGAGGGGAGTGGAGTTCTTAGGCTCTATAAGGACCGAAGAGGATGGCTTTAAATGGGCTATATTTAAGGATCCCGAAGGACGCATATATACTTTGATGGAGTTTCCTGGAACAAGTAAACCGTAGCCATATACGATCGAGACCACTAAAGATCGATATATCCTTTTTTAGATGCTAATTACTGGCTAAACTATCCTAGAATCGTGGCTATCCACTATTTTGCTAGAGAACTCTTCCTCACACTGTCCTTAGCTTCTCAATGCATTTTCTTCATAACCTTGTTTCTTCGCTCTTTGTATATTATTTCCCTTATACCCTTATAAGAGCTCACTGTAGCTCCTTGGATTATAGTGGCATGGTTGTCCTTTTGAAGGGTTGAACGTTGATACCTTAAACATGGTTATCCTCATTTAGTAGGCTTAAGCTAGCTGAGTGGATACTCCTTTAGTGGGTTGCTCATAGTGTTATACTATACATTTGAGGAATGGGAGGGAATGTGTATAGACATATCATTTTAATTAGTATTTTAGGCTTACCTCTTGAACTGCCCTGATAATAAAGGAAGCTATACTATAGTATTACCTTGCAATCCTATTCTAATCATGGTAGTGTGACTATTCTATTCCTTGGGGGTATCGAGATGAAAGGTAACAAGGGGCTATGGTTCTTAGCAGAGGAGGATGCTGAGCGGCTAAGGAGGATGGCTAGGAGGAGTAGGAATCCGCATGTGGCCGCTGTACTGTTACTAGCCTCTCAGACGCTTCATGACTTCTCATTGGATGCTATAAGGGGTTCTGTATCCAACGACGTGTTGATTAGGCTTGAGAGTCTTGAGAGGCTGTTTAAGTTATATGGCCTGCCAGCAGGGCTGATCTCAAAGTATAGGAGAGCAGCTTTGAAGTTGAGTTTGCCGTCTTTGCTAGAGGGTGTTCCTAGCATGGGTGAGCCCTTGGGGATGCCTATATGAGCATTCCTCCAGGGTGAATACTACACTCTCGTACCCGTCTATCTTGGTGCCTCTGTTTACCTTAATTATGGCTATATTGCTTTTCAAGGTTACTTCACCTGGACTCTCTATTGCCTCTATTCTTATACATGGCTGTGCAATCCAGTATACTGTGTAGGGATATTCCGCTTGGGTGGGTTCATAGAAGTTCTCATATATGTTCCTACCTATACGTGGCCTGTAGGGAATTGTAGTGTAGAATGTTACGCTGACTCTTCCCTTGTTTTCCCGTATCTCTATTGAGGCGTTTTCAACTCTAGGCCTGACGTCTAGACCGTTTATTATGACTCTCTCTTCATCCATTAATTCCTGCATATTCCTCCTTAAAGTATCCTCTTCCTTGGCTAGCAGGTCTGGCTTGCTTGAGAGGCTTGCATATTCTCCTTCTTCATCTATGTAGTCGAATACTATGATATAATGTATCAATCCGTGTGTCACTATGAAGAATCCCTGGCCGTATACTGGAATCAAGTCACCTTACCCTCGCTCCTTCAGTTTAACTCTGAATACGCCGATCTTGACGTGCTCCTCGTCCGTATCAATTACTTTTTTGAGTTCTGCCTCTATACCATATTCAGCCATTACGTATGCTAGATCCTCTATCCAATCTACTATACCGCAAGACTCACAGAATGTGCCCTCAAATGCTACTACCACCTCTTCACCGCTAGTCCTTATTAGATGCGCTGTAGCCTCGGGAGATCTGTATCTATTGTAGAGCTCTATAGACTCTCTTATCAGAGCCAGTACTCTAGCCTGCATACTCATTTAAACCCCCATTAGGTAGCTTCTAACCATGGAAGGTTATAATTCCAGTTTAGGTGTATTCGATGGGGAACATCATACTCGCCGTGATAATAGGGTTCCTAGCTATGGTGACGGTAGGCGTGGCCCTACCAGTAATAGGCCCTATACTGGCAGGATTACTAGCTGGAATAATAGCGGGTGAGAGCCCGCTTAGAGGCATGACGGCAGGATTCACTGCGGGGATTATAGGCGCAGTTATCTTTAAGATACTCCTAGCGGTGATAGGATTCATAATAGCTGGGCCTATAGGAGCGATAGCTGGATTCATAATAGGTATGGCCCTGATAATACTATCACTTTACCTGGCAATACTAGGAGCTATAGGAGGAGCAATCGGAGGACTACTATCAAGAAGATAGGCCAGCCACCCCTATAACCCGCCTTCTGTACTACAACGGCATTAGACTAAGCGGACACCCCCAGGGGCATCGCGCGGCGCCTCATAGCCCCCGGGGCCTTGCTCCGCTAGGGCCAGCCGTTTCAACGCATCCCCCACCCTCTACGGCGGATTACTGCCCAGCTGTTACCAGCTGGGCCTTGCCGCCTCATACTCACTGGGTGGGGGCCGTCTCGTTTCTGTGCTGTTGCCACGGGTTTCACCCGTGCCCCTTGCGGGGCCTAGCTGCCGCGGGGAGGGCGGAGTTTCCTTAGGCCCTTTGGCGGGCCCATGGGCCGTTAGGGGTGGCTGGCCTATCCGTTATTATTTCTTGGTTGTGTTGAGCTTTATCTTGGTTCCGGTTTTGCTGTCGAAGAAGTGTATGTGTTTTTCTTCTATGTATATCTTTGTTCTAGTTCCTATATTAACGTGTTCTGGAAGGCTTGTTGTCTTTGCTACGAGTATTGTGTCTCCTACTTTTACGTGTACTATGTAGTCTGCTCCTAGGTTCTCTATGAAGTCTATTATTCCCTCCATCTCCACGTGGGGTCCTGAGGGTTTATCTCCTATCTGTATCTTCTCCGGTCTGACTCCGATGACTATGTTGCCGCCTGTTAACGTGCTTGGCTGATTCGATAATTTAATCTCATATCCTGGTATCTCTATCACGCCATCTACTACTCTAGCTTTTATCAGGTTCATCTGCGGGGAGCCTATGAATCCTGCTACGAATGTATTAGCTGGATCATCATAGACTTCTTGGGGGGAGCCGACCTGCATTATCTGGCCCTCGCTCATAACCGCTATCCTATCAGCTATGACCATAGCCTCCGTCTGGTCGTGTGTCACGTATACCATGGTCACTCCAACCTTCCTCTGTAGCTTCTTTATCTCGCTCCTCATCTTAACCCTCAATAGTGCATCTAGGTTACTCAAAGGCTCATCCATTAGTAGGACCTCTGGTTCAACGACTATAGCCCTTGCAACAGCTACCCTCTGCCTCTGCCCTCCACTGAGCTGGTGGGGATACCTGTCCAACAATTCCTCTATCTGTAAGAGCTCGGCTGCCCATTTAACTCTCCTCCTAATCTCCTCGTCCCTAACCTTCTTTATCTTCAATGGAAATGCTATGTTATCGTAGACCTTCATGTGAGGCCAGACAGCATATGACTGGAATACCATTGATATATTCCTGTCCTTTGGAGGCAGATTAGTGACTTCTCTATCGTCAAAGAAAACTCGGCCCTCGGTAGGCTTCTCAAGCCCAGCTATTATCCTAAGGGTAGTAGTCTTACCACAACCACTAGGGCCGAGGAGAACCATTATCTCTCCATCCCTTATCTCAAGATTTATCCCTTTAAGGGCAGTCGTCCTCCCAAACCTCTTCACTATACCCTCAAGCCTCACCCCAGCCATGCCCTTGGATCACCTCACAGTTATACCCCACATGGTCACTAGGTATCTCCTAGCAACAAATACAAACACTAGGGCTGGAGCCACTATTATGAAGTTAGCGGCGAACTTGAAAAAGTCAGGTGCAGCCAACGCCGATGTAAGTATGAAGGCTGGTAGGGTTCTATTCGTTAGTGTGAGGACTGCTGCTATGAATACCTCATTCCATGAGAGTAGGAATGTGAACATGGCAGCAGCTGCCAGTCCGGGTAGTGCTAGGGGTATTGTTATTCTCAGGAACACACCTATTGGTGATAGGCCGAATACCATGCCAGCCTCCTCCAGGTCTCTAGGGACCCCTGCGAAGACGCTTGATGTTATGAGGACTACGAATGGCAGAGCCATTGCTGTGTGTGCAAGTGCTACGCCGACTAGCGTGTCACTTAGACCTATCCTTATATATAAGGCCACTAGTGGAACCGCTATTATCATTACCGGGAACATCCTCATGCCTATTAGGGCAAGCTTCAACGCATCCCTTCCAGGGAAGACGTATTTAGCGAATGCATAGCCTGCTGGTAGTCCTAGGAGGAAGCTTAATGCGACGGTGAGTAATGCTACTATAACGCTATTCTTTACAGCATACAAGGCCCCAGCCTCGAAGAGTAGGAACCTGATCTGCTCTAGGCTATAACTCAATGGTATGGGGGTTCTCTCGTATAATGCCGTCCTCTCGGAGAAAGCGTAGAGGATTGATATGACTAGTGGGACTCCTATCCATGATACTATGAGTACTGCTGCCCAGGCCTTAACTACACCCTTAAGCCTCTCTCCCAAGGTATAGGTATGAATGGTCATAATGTCACCTCCAGGTGCCTGGCTCTAAGAGTCCTTATGTATATAAAGCCGAAGGACAGGGATATCGCTGCAATTATCAATGCGTATAACGCTGCCACTCCCTCATGTCTGAGCTCTGTTAACTCATAGTATGCCTCTCCAGCTAGGACTGGTATATTCCTTCCCGCTAGTATCCAGACGACACCGAATATCTGAAATGCGAAGAGCGTCCTGATTATGAGGGCTGATTGTAGGCTGGGTTTCAGCATGGGTAGTATTATCTTTGTAAGCTTCTGCATCCAGCTGGCCCCGAAGACCTCGGCAGCCTCTATTAGGTCTCTACTTAGAAGCTGTAGGCCTGCAAATAGTATAACGAATACTATAGCCATCGACCTCCATACCTCTGTGACTACTATAGCCAGTAGCATCCTTACCTTGAATTCGCTCCCGAAAACCTGTATAGGCTGGTCTATCAAGCCAAGCGATATTAGCAGGTTATTCATGAACCCGTTACTAGTTAAGATCGAATACCATATGAGCCCTGCTGCTACGTCACTAATAGTTAACGGGATAATAACCATGTATAATATTAAGTCGCGTCCCTTAAATGAGTTGTAGAGGAATAATGCGATAAGTAGTGCAAGGGCCGTTTCAATGGGTATTACTATTGCCGTTATAGTTAAGGTGTACCTAAACGCCTCAGTGAACTTAGAGAGGGGGCTACCCACTAGATATCTTATATTTGCTAAGCTTAGCGCTCCCTCCTCGAAGAACGACAAGTATATGGCCTCGCTTAGGGGATATGCTATAAAGAACCCCATATAAATGAATGCAGGGGCTATCAAGAGGAACGCCTTATGTTTAGGTGTAAGCCTCAAGTTGATAGGCACCACCCGATATTATGGTAAAAAGTCCCTACTTAGACTTGAATCCGAGATGAACTTAAAAAACATATTTGGTGAAAGTTGAAAGAAGATAGATATAGCGATCCTAAAAGGGCTGTAGCCTACTTATCAGGAGGCGGTAGAGGAGCATTCACTTCCTCGAAGATCCTGTTGAGGTCTGCCGCTAGAACTGGTAGTACCTCCGCTGGATTCTGGCCTTCTAGGACTATTTTCTCGAATGCAGTCCTATATATACTTGAGAACTCTCCTCCCTTAGCACCTAGACTTGGTATAAGGGCTACCAGGGAGTCCGGGGTGTTTAGCTGTTTGCTTACTCCGTCAACCATTACCTTTAATGGGCCTGTTGCCACCTTGCCTGAAGCCTCATTTACGCTGGGGAAGAAGCCGACATTCTGGAGCACCATGACTTGGGTCTCAGGCCTTGTTAAATACTCTATGAGCTTCCATGCCTCCTCAGGGTGGGGTGCATTCTTAGGTATTGCTAACCCTGCTATTACCAGTATATAGCCTCTACCCTTAGGGCCTGCTGGTGTTGGCACTACCACGAAGTCCTCGGGTTTTGTAGTGATTGCATCCTTTATCCTAGCCGTGTGATCCCAGGCTATTAATACATCGCCTCTTAACAGTGGATCAGCCATTGCATCGTAAGTTGTGCTGGCTGGGTTAACGTAGTTCCAGAGCTCTTTTAGGTAGTTCCACATATCTATCGCCGCTTGGCTGTCAAAGTTCTTTACCTGGGCTCCCGTGAATGATGGATATAGGTATCCATGGAGGAATCTATGGAAGAGCCCCTTTGGTCCAGCAGGGAATCCCAGGGCTTTCTTGCCTGTCTGCTCGTAGAGGTTCTTAGCCCAGTCTAGTAGTGCCTGGTAAGTCCATTTGCTGCTTCCACTTATTACGTCATCCATCGTCAATCCTTCGGGTAGGTAATTGAAGGCCTCCTTGTTGACGACGAACACGTATGTAGCAGTCATCCATGGGACGTAAGCCTTTATACCGTAGAGGTTACTATAGTCCTCAAGTATCTTCGGGAACGTTCTATCTGGTAGGGAGCCGAATTTACTTAGATCCATTAGCCATCCGTTGCTGGCAAAGTAGTCTAGGCCACCGTGGAGGTCTCCTATGACATCAATAGTTACCTTGCCAGCCTTCATCTCAGACTCTAATCTAGTGCTAAGATCCTCATAGCTTATACCTATAAACTCTACTTTAATCCCTGTCTCCTGGGTAAATGGCGGTAATAGCTTGTTCTTAACGAAGGCCTGCTCTTCAACTGGCACCATCTGTGTCGACGCAAATATCAATGTGACCTCTTTCTTAACAGGTGTAGTCTCTTCAGGGGAAGTAGTGGGTGTAGTCTTGGGTGTAGTCTTTTCAGGAGTCTGAACAGCAGGCGACGGCGTCTCTTCTGGAGTTGTAGTTTCTTCTCCAGGGCCTCTAGTGGTTATGGCCACTGCTACTATTGCTAGGATGATTATAATGATTACAACTGCGGCTTGGGTAGTGGTTATAGCTCTATTTAATCTACCCGCCATTCCATTCCACCAACTCATATTATAATTTATACTATGATAAAGACACTAATAAATTTCCTATAAAGGGTTCTTCAATACGTAGGGCAGGCATATTAGGCCTCTAGAAATGCATTATAAACAACAATAATAGCTCCTCAATAGTTAGGTCGTAGATATCTTCTTAGAATTATTTTAATTTAATCCTAGAGTAACTTGACGTTTAGAGTTATACCCTGTTATGTCTCTCTAAGGGTTTTTAAAGTTCTCTGCAATACTAATTCTGGCCTGAATCTATCGGGGATTGGAATGGGAGGTGCACTTAAAGCTTCAGCTATTATAGCATCGATACTATTATACTCTACTATAGTGATAGGAAGCTTCGTTAAAGCACTCGATGCAGGGCTGGCATGTGGGACAGACTGGCCTACGTGTAACGGGTATATTATACCTCCAGACTTATTCAGCGACCGTAGTGTTCTGCTCGAATACATGCATAGACTAGTTGGTGGCCTTGCATCGCTATTCATAATCATAACTTTCATCTATTCTATGCTCTACGGAAGACGCCAGGATAAGTTACTAGCTAGTATCACGGTGCTTCTAATAGTAGTTCAGGTCTTGCTTGGCATGGCTGTAATTAAATCTTACCTTGACGAGCTCATAGTTGCCCTGCACCTGTCATTCGCGACTGCCTCTCTAGTTGCAGCATCTATACTTGCATACTCGCTGGCTACATGTAAAAGTAGTTAAGAGCTGGATTTAACTCATCTAAACGAGTCTATTATAGTTTGAGAAGGGTTGTGGGGTTAAGGTGTTATCTTTTGGATGTAAGAATATTCGTGGCTGCTGTAATGGCCTCAGTTATAACTGCTTCATTCCTGATAAACATCTACTTATTCTATTCGGGTTACTATCCAAGAGCTGAGGGGCCAGCTGTAGAGAAGCTTAGTTCAACGAGTACTGTATATGAGATAAAAAGGCCTTTGTTCCCCTTGATTGTCAATACAACAGAGGGGGTTGTTAGAGTACCAGTTGAGGGAAGGATAAATGTATTTGTCCCGCAATACGTGAATTGCCCCGATATATGTCATATAGAGACGCTGATCATGCTCTATGTAATGGAGAAGACCGTAGAGGCAGGCATAAGCGATAGAATCGTTTGGGTGACGGTAGAGGTAGACCCGTGGAGATCAGAGCCAGGCATAGTTGCTAGGTATATGCGTGACATGGCTGGAGACCTCTATGGCAAAGTAGACTGGATATGGATCCTAGAGAAGGGTGACAAGCTAGAAAAAATCTGGAAACAGCTAGGGATAGTGGCTCAGAGGGATGATAAAACGGGCCTCATAGGCCATACAGCAGGATTCTATATAGCGGATGAGAATGGCACATTACTCTATTATATAAAACCTAAGTCAACAGTCCTGGAAAACGCCTGGGAGAACCCCAAGGACATAGGTGATGGACTATGGGAACTGCTAAAGCATCTAGCTAAATCAGAGGAATAGGCTTAAAATGAACCTTAACTCATCCTCCTAGAGATCGCCCATGCAGCAGCTTCTATATAAGCCCTTATGGGGGGCATGGCTATTGAAGGCTTCACCCTACCCCTTCTTATGGCGTCAATGACTTCGTCTATACTTGAGGGCCCCCACTCCAGTTCTATAGGCGCTACTCCAACCTCTGATATTACGTGTGAGTCACTCCCGCTCACACCAGGTTTACCTAGCCTATATGCGTCGTTCATGGCGGGTATGTTAAGGAGGGGGACTCCCCGGGCATTCCATACTTCGATAGCATCGAAGAGATCCCCGTGTACTCTAACTCTTGAGCCAATACTATTCCTACCAAGATGATACGGGTGGGCAGCAATCATAATGCAGTTACCATCGTTAGACCATTCCCTGAGCTCAAATGGATCCTTAGGCGCCTCGCTACTAGGAGGATGGTCGCATATAACCAGTATATCCCCCCATGTAGTTCTTACCTCATTTCCATAGAATAACATCATATCGAATCCATGGATCTTTAAAGCTCTAAACCCTAAAACTGCTCCCCTGAATGTATTATGATCAGTTATCGCTAATCCCGATAGTCCTTTTTTAAAAGCTATCCTAACAAGCTCTTCAGGGCTCACTGATCCATCGCTTGCTGTAGTATGCGAGTGCAGTTCTATCTTCCAGGTCAACCATTAACTCCCATATAATACCAATGCATGAACCATCAAATATTAGTATTGCTTAAAAACGCTAAAACCCTATTATAATAACAGCGGTTTAATCTTATATTATAAAATATATATTTAATAGATTATAGTATATCCACTATATATCTTGTATTTTTAGAATAACACTTGGAGGGGTGCTTCCTTGTTAGGGTTTCTTAGGAGCGGTAAAAAGAGGAGCGAAAGGAAAGAGGTGTATGCCTATATCTCATCTAATATAAATATCGCGGTAGAGGAACAGGAGTCCATGATAAAGTTATGGTCGTCGATGTCTAGGCATTATATAGCTAAATGGTTTATTAATGATCAGGAATCTCTGTTAAATGCAATTAAAGAGAGACCTCTTCCGGTAGTTGTGTTTGACGAGTCTATGCTAGATAAGAGTTTTAGGGATAAAGTTAAGAAAAACGGGGTTCCTATAATAAGTGCTAAGCCGAAGGAGGGGCCACCTACTGTTGGATGCTAGCTTTCCTCCTTAATTTATCTATTATTCTAAGTGCTTCTCTTGAATATAGTAAGGACTTTATGATATATGCGTCTTTACTTAACCTTTTCTTAGAGTTAAGAAATAAATTTATCTCCTCGGTGAGCGCTGCTAATTGCCTAACCATAGCAGTGGTATTAAACGGTTTTTGAGCCTGTAGCTTTTGGCCTCCTTCTTGGAACCCCTCGGGGTAGTACCATACTTTAAACCATGTGAATCCTCTCCTTAACAACTTCAAGCCCATTCTTGTCACTTGAGGGGGAACGCCTCTCTCGAGTTGGTTTAGAGTCTCTTCATCATTGTAGTATTCTATAAAGATGCTTTCTCCAGGCCCTATTTTACCCGTTATAGCATCTAATAATGCATCCTCTAGTGGAGAATCGAAGAAGCCTATTACCGACCCGTTCTCAAGTACTATTCTATTATTTATATTAAAAATCTCTATCCACGGCTTATATATGAGTCCTCTGCCACAGAATATTTTAAGTGCTGCTATGTGAGAAGCCGTACCACCTGACTCAAATAATAAGCGAGCGTTTATCTCTTCCCTAAATCGTCCTCTTGCTATATCTACTAAGCGTAGCGTTATTGGCCCTACTTTTAGGCCATTTCCCAATTTTTCTATTATATCTATGTATTCCCTGTTCAAACAGTGGGTCTTATAGTCATAGCTAGGTTTATTAGTAGTCGGTCGTGCCACGTTGTTTTCCTCCTCCCCTATGGTTGAGAGTTACGCATGACTAGATTACTCTATAATTGTTATGTTTTCTTCTGGGAACCCCATTTCTATTAGTATCTTCTTTGCCCTATGCCTGTGATCGCCTTGTAACTCTATTCTCCCATTCTTAGCTGTGCCTCCAGTTGCCAGTTTGCTCTTCAGTTTAGATGCTAGCTTCTTTAAGTCGAATTCCTTCTCGTTTATTCCCTCTATTATCGTAACCTCACGTCCAAACCTTCTCTTTTCCAGCCTAATCTTGATCAGCTGTTCCTCGGCTGATAACTGCTCGCATATCTCAGGTGGTAAGCCGCTACACAGTGAGAGGTCAGACATGGTCTAGCGTACCACCCAGGGTTCCATTATTCCCTAATTACTCATGTAGGTCGGATAGGGATATTAAGCCTTATAGTGTACTTGTAGTAGGGGAATAGTTATAGCTGAGCAAGGTGGACGGGTTGGAAGGGTTCGAGAGTGAGTATACGGGTTTGCCGTATGGGATTAAACCTAGGCAAGTCTATTATGTATGCCTACAGTGCGGTAGGCTTACTAGTAAGGATGAGATGGATCAAATGCCAAATATAACATGCCCTAATTGTGGATATAGGATATTCATTAAGATTAGAGCTCCTCCACATATAGGTAATATAAGGAAAGTATATGCCGTATAACAGCGTTGTTTAGACTAATACAGTTTATCTTGAAGAGCTCCTATACATTTAGGTAGCTAGGAGAACAGCTTGCCTTAGGCGTTAATATTTATAGTTGCCTGACGCTATTATTATATAGAGGCGATCCTCTAGGATGAAGGATGATAATGCAATAGTTAAAATTGCCAATAAGTTTAGCTGGATGTTCGGTGAATACAGGGACCTACCAGACTTAGGTTATTATCTAGGAGCTAAGTGGGAGTGGATAGGACCATTAAAAATGCACTATACCAACCCGTATACAGGGCATGTAAGCTATGTATACTCAATCCCACGCCTAGGCTCTATAATTGATGCAGTTAAAAGTCACAGGGCTCTATACACAAGTGTACTACCTAAACTAACGGATAGACTAGACTTCCTTAAGAACTTAGCATCAAGTATAGAGAGGTACGAAGAGGAACTGGCTATAGCCATTAGCTTATCTACAGGGAAGCCTATAAGAGAGGCGCGGCATGAAGTTTCCTCTTCCATAGAACTACTAGAGAATTCATACATTCTCTTAGAGGCCTACGGTAGATATTGGAGGCCTATTATGAGCCGCACTCTGATAATAGGTAATCCCTCCAACGGAGCGTCATTGATAATGCCTTCATCTAGATCACCCATTCTGACAACAATATTCGGCCTAGTATACTCTATATCACTTGGCAGCAATCTACTTATATTCAAGCCACCTTCAAGAGCCCCTCTCCCAACTACTCTAATAGCCGGGGTACTAATAGAAAACGGCTTTAAAAATGTAATAGTCACATCGCCAGTACCCGGGCCAGTCATCGTAGACATATTAGCTAGTAGCATGCTCATATCCAGTATTTTCGCAGCAGGTGCAACCTCAACAATGGAAGATGTGGATAGGAAGGCATCCGGGCTCTATAGGCTTCTTTGGAGCTCTGATTTATCCGCATCCATAATATGTGATGATGTAGACGTGGAAAAAGCGGCTAGGGCAGTGCTTGAATCAAGACTAGCTGGATGCGGAGACTTGTGCCTGAATACACATGTTATATTCACCCCCGAGGAGTTACTTAGCATTATAGAGGAGAAGTTAATCCACTTGGCATCAAACGAGAATCCAGGAGACCCGTTAAGCCATGCCACAACTCTAGGTCCTTTAATTGAAGAGGAACGAGAGAGCCTCATGGAATCACTAATCGATGATGCACTAAGCCATGGGGCCAGACTCCTTCATGGTAGGAGGCTTAAAACGGCGCTTTATCAGCCATACATCCTGGGTAATATCAAGAAGTCATCTAAGATGCTCTGGCAGAGAACAGTAGTCCCCCTATTAGGAGTAGTGCCAGTAAAATCGTGTAGAGAGGCTATATCTATCGCAGAGAGTATACCGTATGTTAAAGCCCTACTATTATACACGGAAAAGTACCACCGCTTCCTAGAAATACTGAGAAACACGAAGATGAATCTAGTATATATAAATACATTCGAGATCAACAGGATAAACCATTATGAAGAGTGCATCAACATATACACAAGCCCACTAATAGATTCAAGCGGAGTTAATAGAGTACTCAAGAACATAATAATCGGGGATGAAGAGGAACGCGAACCAGAAGCATATAGGTGAGGCGGCCTCAAGGGGGACAGGCTTCATTCATAGACATCAGGCGATGGCGTAATCCTCATC
The DNA here is from genome assembly GCA_015520195.1 of Desulfurococcales archaeon. Taxonomy (GTDB): domain Archaea; phylum Thermoproteota; class Thermoprotei_A; order Sulfolobales; family Acidilobaceae; genus WAQN01. The sequence goes on from WAQN01000050.1 coordinate 33,444, forward strand.
GGCCACTATATGCATTATTTAGCTAAACACCTAAATATTAATTTCTAGATTGTAGTCGAGTATCCCTCGTAATTATATTGACTCTCTTAGGTGTATCTATACTGTGCCAGGTTGAGCAGGCCACTCTTCACTCTTAAAGACCCCCCGGTTACACTAGGTACTATCCAGGGAGGAACCTACTGTGGGTTGAGGTGTTTATGCTGTGATATCTACGCTGGAATCTGAGATTACAGGGGTTCAGGCTAGGATAAAATACCCTGATGCAAAGACATTCAAGACTATAGTTGATTCTTTATCTAAGATTCTCGACGAAGCTAAATTTGAGTTGACTAGTGAAGGATTAAAGGTTGTGGGTATGGATCCAGCTAAGGTGGCTCTCATCGAGGTCAATATACCGTATGACTCGTTTTTGGAGTATGAGATCCTAAGTGATGAGGGGAGAGTTGAGATGGGATTGAACATGGATGCATTGAATGACATGTTGAAGAGGGGTAAGAAGGGGGATCCGATATCCTTTATGGTTTCAGCAGATAAGGTTTTACTAGTTATAGAGAGTACCGCAATAAAGAGATATCTAGTACACAATCTTGAGGTTGTCCTGGAGGTTCCGGAGGAGGTTAAATTAGAGCATGACGTTGAGGCAGTAGTCATAGGTGACGTGCTAAAGAAAGCCTTGAAGGATGCCGAGGTTGTCGGTGACCTTATAGAGTTTGAGGCCGATGAGGATAAGCTAGTTTTAAGGGCTCGTGGTGAGGGCAGGTCTAGGGTTGAAACTAGGCTCACTAGAGATACAGCAGCACTGATAGACTTGAACGTTAGAAACCCGGCTACAAGCGCGTATGACATAGGTTATATAAAGAACGTTATAAACTTAACTGGGGTGGCCGAGGCAGTCGAAATCAAGTTTTCATCGTCAAAGCCCCTGGAATTGGTATTTAAGAGCCCGGATGGGAGTAGGGTTAGGTATCTCCTTGCCCCTTCAGCATGACAGACTTCAATCTATTAATAACCCATTCTTTGGGTAATAGAGCTAGTAGGGGGGCTGCCCTGGGGCCTTCAGGTCTGCCCAGGATGGCTAGGTAGAAGTCGCGGTAAAACCTTCTTCTCTCTGACGCGGTCATGTTTGAACCGAATCTAATCATAGCCTCTTTTAGCGAATCCTCATCCCACTGGTCTAGACGTTCCAACTCCGCTGCCAGCCTAACAAGTCTCCCTGGATCCTCTATTAACCTATAGGCGTTAATGGGTGGCTGCTCGGGCAGCTTTACCTTAACTCCAGGTGGGCCATACCTCTCAGCCCATCTACCAGCCTTCTCTACGAGCTCTATTGCCCATTTTATTGAGTATTTATCTGCATCATTTAGATGACCTGTTTTTTTAAGCCTCTTAATGGCCTCATCCGGGAGCATTTCAGGTGGAATTATCTGTGCTAGTATTGCTGCATGAAGATATGGTATCTGTGATGGAGGGTTGCTTGGAGGCTCGCCTATATGGCTTAGCTCATAGGATCTAGCCATAACTTTTTCTTCGCTGGTGGCGGGCTCTTCTAACCCGTAGTAGATCCTCTCTGCCTTATAGTACAAGTCGTAGTATCGTGGGATCTCTCTCATATCTATAACTATGCTTTTCTGAGGCGGATTATTGAGGTATATGAACCTCAGTATTTGTGGATGAGCAACTTCAAGCCATTCTTTGGGGGTGATACCTATAAATCCGCTACTCGTCATGTCGGATGTTCTCTTGTCGATTCTTAGAGATACCCACTCGTACCATACTCCTTCAGGGGGTTTTATCTTAAAGACGTTAATGGCTAGGTCAACGCAGCTATCCCTGCTCCCCCCGGGTGTAGCGTGGTCTTTTCCGTATGGCTCGAAGTCAACGTTAAGAACGCTCCATACCCCTACCCACTCTATACGCCAGTTAAGCTTTGAGTTCTCGATGGTTTGGATCCCGGTGTACCCGCAATTAGTGCATCTATACCTAATTCTCTCCCCTCCTTCAAGCAGTTCTACTGCCTCAGTAGTATCTATTCTGCCGCAATTTCCACATACAGGTTCTACCGGTATCCACTCGGGTGGGTATGGTTTCCTACCCCTATACTTGTTTATCACCCTCCTAACGTCATCTCTAAGCTCTATAACAGTCTTAGTAAACTCCTTCAATTTACTCTTGTATAGGTCTGTCGTCGTGACTACCTCTATCTCGCCATCACTGAAATCCTTCAGGTATGGGCCAAAATCCTCCCAGAAGTGGTCTACCCAGCTATTATGGCACCCATAGGGATCTGGCACCTTTATCAAGGGCCACCCAATATACCTCCTAGCCTTATCTGGATCCTTGAACGCATTTAGTTGCTCCCTCTTACCTTTCCAGGGGTCCTGAGTGTATAGTGTTAGGAGCTGTTTAACCCTAAATCCCCGCTTCCTAAGCTCGCGTCTGACTACTTCCCCTAATATGACCTCGCCTCTCAGCCTGCCTATGTGCTGTATCCCCGATACACTTAGACCACCGTTGATCACTATGAACTCTTTTCCCCTAGACTTCAGCTTCTCCTCTAGCTCGACGACCAATTTGTCTAGCCAGTGTATCGTGGCCGTCAACGTACAGGCACCTTGTTATCCGAGTAGTTTAAATTAAGCTTTATATAGAGATTATCGTTGGTGTTGGCTAAAGATAATGGGTCTCTACTGGTTGATGCCATTATGCTAGACAAGGTAGTGGCGTGTCTTAAGCTCTCACGGCCTCTAAACTCTATGATGATAGGGTTAGCAGTCATTGTGGGGGCTGTTATAGCGTCATCTGATCAAATTTCTAATTATGATAGGCTATTGGCTGGTTTTCTCGCGGGCTCTTTCACTTCAGCCGCGATAATGGCTCATAACGACATAGTCGATGTCGATATTGATAGAGTTAATGCTCCCTGGAGGCCTATACCATCTGGTAAGATAAGCGTGAGTGGGGCTAAGTGGTGTCTCTTATTATACAGTATCGGTGGTATAGCTTCTAGCTTATACACGGGGCTACTTACTTTATTAATGGTTGTATTCGCCTTGCTATTCTCAATAGCATACAATTCATATGGTAAGAAGCTCGGTGTTCTGGGTAATATCCAGGTTTCATTAATGGTCATGTACCCTATATTATATGGTGGTGTAGTTGTTGGGAGTGTTGAGGCTTCTACCATCATAATATCGCTTATGATATTCTTCTCTGTGCTTGGAAGAGAGATAGCTAAGGATATAGCAGATGTTGAGGGTGATAAGCTGGCTGGCGTTAAAACTATAGCTGTATCTAAGGGACCAGTGTTTGCGTCTAGGATAGCTGCATTAATGTATCTAATAGCTGTATCTATTAGTATAGCGCCTCTAGTTCTAGGTATAGTGGAAAACAAGCTATTATACGCCGTTGTAATTGGAGCTATAGACGTTGGATTCGTATATGAATCGCTAATCCTAGCTAAACAAGCCGATAGAGACTTAGTGTTAAAACATAAGAATAGGGTCCTGCTCTTAATGCTAGCTGGCCTTATAGCATTGTATCTAAGCCTGGCGTGATGGTGGCTACAAAGATGGAGATACTAGCTGAACTTGAGCCTTCAAAGGACCCTGACGAGCTCATAGAGAGGGCTAGGATACTTGCAGGGATATATGATTGGATAGATATACCCGATTCCCCTCTAGGCATCCCCTCCATAAACTCCCTCCTAGCGTCATGCTCTTTGAGCATTAACGTGACTAACAGGATAATATCACATATTAGATTAATAGATTTAAATAGAATAGCGTTTAACTCTATAATAAAAACTTTAGCTTTAGTACCTCTAAAAAGAATAGTATTCCTAAGAGGGGATCCTCCGAGAAAAAACGCGTCTATAATAAATGACGTAGACCCTGAATACGCATTATCATACGCCAAAACTAGGATCCGTGACAAGGAGTTCGGCCTATTGCTCAGCATGAGGAAGAGCTGGAATGAAATCTCCGAGAGACTCTCCCTACAACCCGATTTCACATTAATATTAAATATCAGAAGCACAAACAGCAACATGTTAAATATGCTTAGAAATGAGGCAAAGACGAGAAGGATCAAAACATACGCATATATAGTTATTGAAACCAGTAGAAACAGCCATCTGCTTAGGGGCTCTGTAAATAGACTATCCTTATTCAATGAAAAAGAAGCGCAGGATTACATACAGAAGTTATCGGCATTCCTAGACGGATTCCTAATATCAGTCCCAGGAGACTTCAATTACCTAGTAGAGCTAGGGCGTAAGCTATCGAGGAGGTAGTATTGCTGGGTAGGGAAAAGGAGGAGATTAGGAGAGCTATATGGGATAGGCTTCTAGAAGCAGGTGTGGCTAGGCCGCCGCTCCCTCCACATGGTAGAATACCTAATTTCGAGTCGGCGGAGAAAGCAGCTTTAAATATAAGAAGGCTTAAGGTGTGGGAGGAGGCTGAGGTAGTTAAGATAAACCCGGATTCGCCGCAGAGGCCTGTTAGGTATGGTGCATTACTTGAGGGTAAGAAGCTGTTAATGCCGACACCTAGGATTAAGAGGGGTTTTATCCTGTTAGACCCAAGTTTGATACCTAAGAGTGCCTTTAGGTTTGCATCTACCATAAGAGGGGCATTCATTTATGGTAGGATACTTGATAGCATCAGTTCCCTAAGCCAGATAGGCCAGGTTGACCTTGTCGTTGAGGGGAGCGTCGTGGTTAATAGGTGGGGAGAGAGGCTTGGGAAGGGGGAGGGATATGCCGAGCTTGAATTCGGTATACTAGTTGATCTAGGGATAATGAGTAGGGAAGTGACTATAATTACTAGTGTTCACGAGCTACAACTAGTAAACTACAGGCTCCCTCAGGATCCATACGACGTTCCAGTAGACATAATTTCTACCTCAGTGAGGGTTGTCAGGGTGAATGAGAGGCCTCCCAGACCGAAAGGCATACTATGGGATCTACTGCCTGAAAAGAAGATTAAGGAGATACCCCTACTAGGGGAATTAGCCAGGGGTAGATCGACGTGATCTGCTTCAATATACCACATGATAGGATCCTAGTAGTCATAGAAGGTGATATAACAGAGTTGAAGGTTGACGCCATAGTTAATCCGGCAAACAGCCTCATGCTAATGGGGGGAGGAGTTGCAGGAGCTATTAAGAGGAAGGGTGGAGAAGTGATTGAGAGAGAAGCAGTAAGAAGTGCCCCAGTCCCCATCGGAGAGGCTATAACAACCACTGCTGGCAGGCTCCCAGCTAAATACGTCATACATGCTCCGACTATGGAGAAGCCAGCAATGAAGATAGACATCGCGAATGTTAAGAAGGCCACCCTAGCTTCTCTAAATGAAGCCTCTAGGATAAAGGCCGAGTCGATAGCACTACCAGCACTGGGAGCAGGGGTTGGCGGGTTAGGGGTCTATGAGTCTTTCAAAGAGATGGCTAAGATCATAGTTAGCTATGAAAAAAGGTATCCCAGCAAGATAGTGTTAGTCGCCTGGGGTAGCAGGGCATATGAAGAGGCAGTTAAGGCTGTCAGAGATGTACTTGGTGAAGAGGGTAGAGAATGCCGGGTAGAGGTATAGATGTATCTGTGGCTATAACTGGTTCTAGTGGCATAAGGATAGCCCTACACCTACTCGGGATAATCGATAAACTGGACAATATTAGAGTTAAAGGTATAATAGTTACTGATGGAGCTATTAAAGTAGCAATGTACGAAGAAGACATGAACGAAAACGAATTCATAGAGACGCTTGAATCACATTCCAGAGTTTACCGCGACAACGACTTTACATCTCCACTAGCATCATCGAGTAACCAGCCAGACGCCATGATTATAGTGCCAGCTAGCATGAAGACGGTAGGTTTGATAGCTAATGGAATACCATCCACCCTAACGGCCAGAGCAGCACTAGCTATACTTAGACTTGGCAGGAGACTCGTCGTTGCCCCGCGGGAAACGCCTCTTGGACTTATAGAGCTCAGGAACCTGCTGAGACTTGCTGAAAGCGGCGCTATTATAGTCCCAATGTGCATAGGATTATATAATAAGCCAAGTAGCCTTAAGGACATATTAGACTTCCTAGCTGGGAAAATACTAGATGCGCTTCAAATAGATAATAGGGTATATAAGAGATGGAGAGAAGACCTCTACTAGCCATAATACTGTGTTATGTCGATCAAGAATAATGCAACACTTCATTAATAAATCATATAAATGTATACTCTATATTTTTACGTATCCATATATAAATTCCCCGATAGAATAATATATATTATACATGGAGAAATAAATATGCCAGGTAGGCTTAGAATAACCGTTAAGCAGGTTAATCTTAATGCCGGAGTCATAATACTACTAGGTGTAGTTATAGGTGGAACAATCTACTTCTATACAACACTCGCTGGACCAACAGAAGCTGCATTGAAGTTCTATTCTGAACCACACATATTAACTCGGGCAGACGATTTTAATGAGCTCCTGAAAGAAGAGGAAAAACCTGTAGCCGTTATGTTTAGTAGTAAGACCTGCCCTGTATGCAGAGTCATGGAGCCCTACTGGAAGGTATTGTGTGAAAGGGATGATTTGCCTGTATCATTTAACATTTTGATGCTTAATAGAGATACCATGCAGTTATTCCTAGACTACAATGTTATGGAGACACCCACGTTCATAGTATTCATTAATGGCAAGCCAGTAGCCAGACATGTTGGGGGATTCAACGGGGATAATATAACGAGTATAATGCTTAACTGGGCTCTGGCCTCATCTGGGAGAGCACCATCATTTCTAGACGAGGAGCTCGACATGTTTAAGAAGCACTGCTCAGAGTGTCATGGGGCACCTGAAAGTATCGATTTAGACAGCATAAAGAAGTGGATAACGCTGAGGGAGGACAGTGATCCTTTAGCAGCAAAGCTATCCGTTAGTATTGAGTATGGCGTGCCATTATCTGAGTATTACGGAGGCTCCCAGAATCTGGCTAGGGTTATATACGAGATGAAGGGAGACCTGAGTGGAGAGCAGGCATATAAACTGGCGCTATTCCTCGACTCTATTGCATTAATTGAGAATGAGGGTTCTAATAAGACGGGCTCTAAGCTGGATATAAGCTCAACTAACCCAGTTTTAGCAGCGTTTATAGCGGTACCATTCTTGACAGGGCTTCTCTCTGCCCTATCTCCCTGCGTTTTCCCATTATTAATGGTCTATGCAACAACTACTCTAGCTAAAGGTAGAATGCTTAGTAGGATTGATTCTATCAAGGCTCTTGTAGCATCAGCGTCCGGGGTGGCTATTATAGGCGCGTTATTCCTTATTATAGGTGAGTCTATAGGAGAACTAGCTAATATCCTCGTGCCTATAGCTGGATTGGCTGTACTGGCTTCAGGTGTGCTCGGCTATATGGATATACCCTCATTCATTAACCTTGGAGTGGCTACTAAGAGGAGTTTGCTAGGCTTTAGTTTCCTCTATGGGCTTCTAGCTGTTCAGTGTAGTTTCCCTTTAGTTGCTGGTTCACTATTACTGATAGCTTCTAGTAAGCTAGAGACTGGCGTCTTCGGCTTGGCGGCTTTTGCAGTAGGAGTCTCCATTCCAGTATCTATAGTAGTACTTAGCAGTCAAACGCCTAAGTTTAAGAGCATTCTAGGCAAGATGGACAATGATTCGTTTAGAAGGTATAGTTATTTAGCCCTCGCCTTCATGGGATTTCTGTTAGTCATTTATTCATTGAACTTAATCTGAGAGGTGGAGCCTATGGGGTTGGGCATGCACTACGCCACTATACTACCCCTAGTAGCTCTAGGAGGCTTAGTGCTTAGCCTAATAGCTGCTTCCCTTAAGAAATACAAACTACATAAACTGCTATTCAAATACTCCACACTCGTACTAGTGATAGGATGGCTAATCTACATGATACCCTTCATAATCCTAGATTATAGACTAGCTGAGGTAGCGGAGAATTCTAGCGACGGATTGAACCTAATATTCAGGATGGCCACATCATGGAGCGGTGGAGGGTCTAGCCTATACTTCTTCTCTACCATAACCGCACTTGGAGCATTATATCTTTCAAGGAGAGGAGGCGGCTTATTCCTATCTATAGCCTTAGGCATAATACTAACTATAAGCTTATCATCAGCCACGCTAAACGGGGCCTTTGACATCGCAGAGGAGGGTGGTGGAATCGGCTTAAACCCCCTACTTAAAAGCTACTGGATAGTGCCTCACCCGCTTACAACATTCAGCGGCTATAGTCTCATACTTGTGAGCTCATTAGCACTGCTCTCAAGCTATAGGAGAGATGCCATAGCCCTCCTAATCCTTGGATGGAGTTTGCTAAGCCTGGGTATAACCTTTGGCGCATATTGGAGCTATGAGACGTTTGGATGGGGAGGTTATTGGGCTTGGGATCCCGTTGAGGTGGCTGAGTTAGCAGTGTGGTTAGGGGCTGTATCAGCTCTTCATACATTGGGACCTTTAGCCCCATTAAGGAAGCCTATACTAGCTATGCTAGCTAGTAGTGTGCCTCTTGCACTATATGTGACTAGGAGCGGGTTAAGCCCCCTACACAGCTTTGCCTCGGCCAATATCGGCTCTGTGATCTTATTATCCCTCGGCATAGGCTTTCTCGGGCTTTCAATATACTACCTAAGCTTCGATGAGGAATCCAAGAGCGCTGGATCTGCCGTGAAGAAAGCCCTGACTAATAGGGATATGCCAGGCATCTCTATAATTATAGGTGGAGGCGCACTCATAGTTATGTTCATATACGTCTACTCATCACTCCTAGCCCCCTCAATACTCACTGCCATAGGAAAACAGGCTACCATCCCGAATATGGCTGAGGGGGTTAGATTCTATCATCCAGTGCTCTATCCATTAATCCTATTAGCTATAGTGGCTCTCCCCGGATTCTTCCTCGCAAGAGAAGTCGGGTCTAAGGGTTACGCGTCGATTTTAATTATAACTGGGATCATGTCGTTAACCGCGGTTACTGGTGTTGATAGGGGTGTTCTAGAGTTAGCCCCCTTATCTCCTAACTCTACTAATATCTTAATGGCATTGGGCTTAGTTGTATCGACTATGATGGCTGGGATGATACTAGTCTCCCTCCTATACCCGTTGCTAGCTGGTATGCTTAGCGGGAGAGTGACTAGGATAAAACCTAGAGACATCGTAGCGAAGGCCATACATCTAGGTATGCTATTAACGTTAATAGGGATCCTATTTAGTGGAACATACGCCTTTAACGATTCATACTTCAAAACATTTAAGTTGAAACTGGGTGAAGAAACTGACATCGGAGACGCCAAAGTTGTTTTGGAGGGCTTCGAATTCGAGAGATCTCCTGGCTCTATAGATCTCTATACCCATATATCGGGAAAACGTACTACATCATTCCTAGCATGGCAGGCTGTTAACTTCCTTAAAGCTGATATTGTACCAGCTATAAGGGAAGTCAGGCTGGCAGCCTCCGAGGCCAGAGTCAACTCCACCATTAAAGCCATTAAGGAGCTACTGGTGAATAATTATTTCATTTACGGCGAGCAGGACCTAATAGTAAATGGGACAGGCGACATAATAATGACTGATATAATAACAAATACCAACTTAACATTAGCCGTGAATACCATAATAAAGATGATATTCAAGAAGCCATTAAACATTACTATAGATGCCTCACCCATAGTCTCAGAGTCAGGAAAACTTAGCGGTGCATGGATTGGAGTAGGCGTTGGGAGTAATGGCGTCATTCTCCTGGCAAATATGAGTGGCCCCGATATAATGGCTGGAAGCCATACATATTATAATATCATATTCAGTAACCCGGTAGCTGTGAAGTTAAACGATGAAGTCACCGTTTATATTAGAGAGGCTGCTCTTTACCCTGGGCTGCTTGAGGGTAACGGGTCTAAGGGATTTGGACGCATAATTGATGGAGGAGTTGAGCTATTCAATCCTTACATGATAGTTGTGGGAGGCTACATAACGTATAATGGAATTGAGATACCTTTATCCACAGTGATTGACAGGGGACTCTACCTCTACGTAGCCATGTCACGTGGTCAGGCCGAAGTGTTAGAGGATGCTATGAGCTCCACTCTATCAAAAGTCCTGACCGATGATAAGGTGCTATTGTTGCTATCAAGCAGTGAACCAGGTAAACTGCCATTCCCGAGAAGCACTCTTGAGGGGGTCAAATTAAAGCTCCACCTCAAGATAATAGACGATGATAGGGAGGACTATGTTACACCAGTCATAAGGTTTGAGGCGAATGGAGAGGCACTAGGCATACATGGACTAGTCACAGACACCGTAATCGTTGAAAGAGGGTTAAGCGATTTATACATCAGTGTACAACCCCCAAAAAGGGAAGGATACTTCAACGTGTACCACGAGCTCTTGATATACTATTTAAGGGAGGCCAGTCAACAGCTAGAACCCGAAGAATATTTGAGCTTAATTGCATTGATGTCAGCGGGATACAATATAGGCGGAGTTAGATCTATGGATCATAGCCAAGCAGGATTTCAGGTAGAGCAATCACTGATAGACTTATACTTGCTTGCTGAGAGGTTTGACCCGTTAAATTCTACTATTCTATCTGAGGGTATAGATGTAATGGTAAAGGTGGTTCCAGGAGTTGACTTGATATGGATTGGCGTTGCAATTATGGTTGCCTCAGGTATCCTCTCCTCTATACTATATGCTAGAGCTACTGAAAGACGGCATCCTCTTCATAACAATGTATATTAACATGAGTAATCCTATTATGAACCTAATATAAAAAGAAAATGTATAAATAGTAATAATGAATTTAATGACTAAAATTACAATTTCAACGCTGGGGATACATACCAACATTCCAAAAAGACCAAACTGGTGTGGCCACTGCTGGGGGAATATTTGAAAACGCATTAAGCCTTCCCAGAGCTATAGTGACACTTTCAAACCTAACATAATCAGTTAAATTCAAATACATACTATAGAGTAAACAGGTATTCCTTCTAGATGAAATTTACATCATAATTGCATGAATGTACATGAGTATTATCCCGCTTACTAGCATAACACTAGCTAAACTAAACAACAAGACTCTACCAGCCCTGGCTTTATAGTAATCCACTGTAAGAGCGTAACATAAGTGGACTGGTGATGCCATAACACCCATAAAGCCCCCTGTATATGCTGCAAGTAACATAGCATTGTTAATTGATCCACCCATTACTATGTAGGCTTTAAGGAGGGGCATTGCAGTAGCTGCAAAGAAGTTCTCTCCCCCAGCGGCTAGCCCTAATATAAATGGGACCAGGAATACTATTGACAGTGTAGGTAGGCCTAGGAGCTCAGCCGTATTATAGAGCTCGTATGGCGCATCTGTATTCAGTAGCATTTCTTTAAGAAGTAGCGCTTCAAATAATATGGCGTGGATCCTTGGTTTTAAAGCTAGTTTTAAAGCGCCTAATAGCTGCCTGCTATCAGGCCTTAATATAACTATTACGGCTAAGAGGGTTACTATTAACGCATTTAATAGCGTTAAACTCCCAGATACAACTAAAGCTGCTAGCAGTAGAAAAGGCCATAGAGACCTCAATAAATAAAGTATTCTGCCGTCGCTGGTACATGTATACTTATAGAATGCCGTGTAACCTACAGCTATCCCCGCAAACACAGTCACTATAGTTGCTGGCCAAGTCACTGATACTATCTCAATAGGCGTTACAGAGAATACAGCTGCTGTTATAACAACGCTTTGAAATAACGGCCATGAAGGGATCCATATATGCCTGAACCAGTAGTTCAGGTACGAGGCCCACTCCGCGCTCATGCCCGACTCTTCTAAATACCTCTTCTTCATAGCTATTGCTGATACAATAGCCCCTCCAGGCATTGGTAGGAGCCCAATTATAGCTGGCACAGCTGCATAACTGAACCTGCACCCTATAGAGGATGCACCTGCTACCATTTGATCCAAGTATCCAAGCTCTCTTAACAATCCAGCTATCATTAGGCTGAGGAATATGTAGACAAACACGCTTAGGTTACTCCACTCTAATAAGTTAAGGAGGCTCCTAGACACAACACTAGGTCCTGAGTATATAAGTGTGTATAGACCATAGACGCCTATCATAACCCCTATGGCGGCAACAGGACCCCTACCTCTAGCCACCGCCAAAGCCAGCCCTAGGTATCCTATGCCAAACGCTATTAACCCGGCAGGATACATCTCCCCTAAGACCAACTATCAGTGGTGAATGCTTCATGGATTAATAAAAGCAACCGTTTCCTATTTCTAGGAGACCTATAATTGCCTGGTATATGCTATACATCTATCCTACACTTTACCACTATGCAGACCATCCTGGACACTACTCTACCTGGAGATTATGGTACAGTAAATATCCTGTTATTATAAAGCTGGATGGTATCCTCCTATTTTCTCCTCCTAGATAGTGATATTAGGAAATACTCTGGCCTAGTAGAGTGTCCATGTTTTGGTGAAATGTACTCTTTCACTCCTCTCAACTTCAGCTTATACCTACATTTACTAGAACTAGCCATGGACTCTTCATAAACTCTCTCAAGGCTAATCTCAAATATACCCTGTTTAAGGCTATAAGTACCCTCAGCTATCAGCTTATCACCCTCCTCTTCATCAACCTCTATCTCCTCTATAGGTATAATCCCATAACTCCTAGCAAGCGTATTCTGGCATTCAAACACTTTCTTATTCCAAACAAACAAGGATATAGCCTCCTTATCATTTAGAACGAGTTTCAAGTGGTATCCCTTCTCTCCAGCATGATGAACAACCCTAAGATAACCTCCCGCATTAATCCTTTCTAAATCAACTAACTGTTTTTCTAAAGGCTGATCTGTTTCCCCACCTAGCCTGGGCTTATATGAGATTACAGGGTACATCTAAGATTCCCTCCATTCAATGCATTCATACTCAGTAGCAAGCGTAATTTAAGCCTATTAATTGTCCCTGTATTATTGGTTTGTTTATTGTTTGTCTAGAGAATATTATCTGTGTAGCGGTCTTTATAAAACTTTGGTGCTACTTTTAGAATTTTAAATGTTAAATTTCATTCTTACCGCTTTCTGTTGCAAGTAAAGGTGAATGAAGCTAAAACGTTATTACTCACTATATGTATACCATTTAATTAATACTCACATATTTAATGATTAGCCTCCTAACCTTTCACTCTAGAATTCGATGGTTATAGGTGGGAGTGGTTCCTTTGGGGTATAAGGAGCTTTACCTACTATTAGGGGGCCCCCAAGGTGCTGGTTTGGAGACGAGCTCATACATATTAACGAGCTCACTCGCTCGTAGAGGCTATGGAGTCGTATCGGATAGAGAATACTTCTCTAACATAGTTGGTAGGCATAGCTACATACACATGACGATTTCGGCTGAGAGGCTACCCATGTATTTGACATATCCGGTGAAGCTGGTGGGAGCCATGGACGCCGAGTCAGTGTTCACTCACTTCAGTGACCTCGAGGAAGGGGGATGGCTTGTATACGATACTGGTACAGACAATATGAGGCTCTTGCAGATACCAAGTATGGAGAACGAGTTGAAGGAGAGGCTTAGGGGCTTCTTCAGGGAGAATGGCATAGAGGAGAGGGTTGAGTCAGTTGTAAGATTCCTTAGGGAGGAGAGGAACGTTAATGTAGTGGGGCTCAGCTTCAAGGCTATACTAAACGTGCTTAGGCAGAAATATAACATGAGCCTTGGCCAGGCTCAGAGGTTCAGGAGCAGTATACTAGTGGGTGCAGTTGGCGGGTTGATGGGTATTAACCCCGATCTCCTAGCTTTCGGCATAGAGAGGAGATTTGCTGGAAGAGAGAAGCTAGTTGAGATGAACAGGTTCCTAGTTGAGAGGCTTGCCGAGGAGGTTTCAGAGGAGTATGGAACCCCTTTAAAACTTGATGAGCCTAGTACTAGTTTAAAGGAGACGTTGATCGTGAGTGGAAACGAGATAGTTGGCATGGGAAAGATCGTAGGTGGGATAAGGTATCAGTCCTATTACCCGATCACCCCAGCTGCTGATGAATCAGTCTTCCTTGAGGCCCATGAAGGTTTAAAGATTGACGGTAACGTTCTAGGCTCTATAGTAGTATTTCAAACTGAAGATGAAATAGCAGCCATAACGTCAGCTATAGGAGCCGCGCTTGCAGGTGCCAGGAGTGCTACAGCCACTAGTGGTCCAGGCTTCAGCCTGATGGTTGAAGCGCTCGGATGGGCGGGGATAAATGAGACACCAGTAGTTGTTACGTATTATCAGCGTGGTGGGCCTAGCACAGGTCAGCCGACAAGGGGGAGCCAGAGTGACCTGCTTTTCTCCATGTTCGCTAGTCACGGGGAGTTCCCGAGGATAGTGCTTGCTAGTGGTGACCACATGGAGGCCTTCTACGATGCTATAAACGCGTTTAACTATGCGGAAAAGTACCAGTTACCCGTAATACACCTCCTAGACAAGTTCCTGGCGAACAGCATAGCCACTGTGCCACTACCAGACTTCTCAAGGATAGAGATAGATAGAGGCAAGATCCTGGTAAAGGCGCCTCAAGGAGCATTTAAGAGGTTCGATAAGTCAGAGCCCATAAGCCCTAGACCAATACTTGGCTCAGGCGCAGTTACATGGTATACCGGGGATGAGCACGACGAGTGGGGCCATATAGTCGAGGATCCTGTCAATAGGGTTGAGATGTATGAGAAGAGGATGAAGAAGTTGGAGATAGCCGACAAAGAGATTCCAGTCGACGAGAGGGTAAAGCTATACGGAGACCGAGGCTCAGACTTCATATTAGTGGGCTGGGGATTCGTTAAGGGTATAGCGCTTGAAGCCCTTAGAGAGCTCAGAAGCCAGGGATATAATGGGGCCTATATGCATATCAGGATGTTCATACCATTCCCCTCCAGCTATGTAGAGGATATCCTATCAGAATATAAGAATGACAGGATAATAGCCGTCGAGCACAACATACTCGCTCAAGCCGCAAAGGTGGTGACTATGAACACTGGAGTAAAGATCAACAAATATATACTAAAGTATACGGGTCGTCCAATGTATAAGATGGAGCTGGTATCAGCGGTGAAATCAATACTAGATGAGGGTAGGGATAAGGTGGTGTTGACCTATGGCCAGTAGCATAGCTAAGTATAAGACGGACGTCTGGTCGGACTGGTGCCCTGGATGCGGCGACTTCGGCATAGTAGCAGCTATGCAGAAGGCGTTTGCAGAGCTTAACCTAGACCCAGCAAGGACAGTGGTGGTGTCGGGTATAGGGTGTAGTAGTAAGACCCCCCACTTCATATACGCCAACGGAGTCCACACACTACACGGCAGAGCGCTACCATTTGCTCAGGGAATAAAACTAGCTAATCCAGAGCTAACAGTCATAGTTAATGCGGGTGATGGCGACCTACTAGGTATAGGAGCAGGCCACCTAGTAGCCATAGGTAGGAGGAACATGGATATAACAGTGATACTCCACAACAACCAGGTATATGGGTTAACTAAAGGTCAGGCAAGCCCTACTCTCAGGAGATGGGAGCAGGTAAAGAGTCTCCCAAGACCAAATATACAGGACGCGGTTAACCCGATAACAACAGCTATAGCCTCAGGCTTCACATTCGTTGCTAGAGGCTACGCGTTATGGGTAGACCACCTTAAGGAGCTGATAAAGGCGGCTATAAACCATAAGGGGACAGCCCTAATAGATGTATTACAGCCATGCGTCACATATAACAACCTATACACGGCAGACTTCTACAAAGGCAAACTCTATAAGCTCGACGACGACCCCGACTGGGATCCAGTCGTTAGAGAGAACACGCCAGAGGAGGTTGATAAAAAGATCTCACAGGCAATAGCAAAGGCACAGGAATGGGGCTCCAGGATACCAGTAGGCGTCTTCTACGTTAATCCACACATAGAAACATTCGAGGAGAGAATAGCAAGACTAAACCCACTATACAAGGAGACACCACCAGCACTCCAAGAGATATTAAGCAATAATAATAAACCTATAATAGGGGAATACGAGTTTAAGACGCTATTCAAAAACTACATAGTAAAGGTAGAATCTAAATAACAACGCTACAGACCATTATCATAATTCAGAACAAATTATTATAAAC
>WAQN01000051.1 GCA_015520195.1 Desulfurococcales archaeon
CTTTTATAGCCGGTATATTATAATATGTATGTTGGTGTTTGTACATGTCTGTCACTTTCACAATACGTATTCCACGTAAGCTAGCTGAGAAGATGAGGAAGTACAGGGAGATTAATTGGAGCGAGGTTATTAGAAGGAGTATCGAGGAGTACCTCGAAAAACTCGAAGAGATGAGGACGATAGTTGACGCACGTGAGCTGTTAGAGGAGCTTCTGGCGCAGGGTGTGGATCCCAAGGACCTGGAGCCTAGGAGCTACGAGAAGGAAATGGAGTATTATCGTGTTATCGGTGAAAGAGAGTGGAAGAGGCTCTCTATGACACGAGTACAGTAATAAGGATTGTGGCGAAGAACCGGCAGAGAGTTCAAGGCTATATATCAATCCTTACGGTGATAGAGTACCCTCCGGCTCTAGGCTATGCTTCAAGAATACTATATCCCGAGAAGAGGGATTACCACCTCGCAGTCAGGTGGCAAACTCTGCTACGTAGGAAAGGCAGTCCTATACCAGCAGTAGACCTAATCATAGCGGCTCAAGCATACAACAGAAATCTTACACTAATAACCCGCGATAAGCATTTCGAGCTATTGAAAAGAGAAGTAGCACCTGACCTTAAATTAATATTAGAAGGAGAGTAGAAACTCCATTTTAAAACCCAAATTAATATCGTGGACTTCCACGGATTCTCGAGGACTCCTTTAAGGACTTCATAGAAAGGAGCTACTTATCTAGATATCGATTAATGGATTTCGGTACGCCCATGTCACAGATTATAGAATTTCGTGTTAAGCGCTGTGCATATAGAGCCTAGAGTTATAGCTGAGTGGTTCATTGGGGGACCCCCGGCATTACACGGGTGGGTTAGTGAATATAATGCTGGGTGTTTAGGTTAGGTAATGTATTATCGTGTTCTCGATTGTCTTATTATCTAGTTTCTTGAAGTCTCTATCGAATGTGAAGAAGTGCTTATATCCCCCGGTTTATGGCTGTTGCTAGTATTAATGCATCTACCTCTGGGAGCCCATATTCAATTCTAATACGCGATGCCTTCATACATACATCTTGTGTTATAGGTTCAACTTTGAAGAGCTTATGTAGCAACTCTTTTATCCCGATAAACCTGTCTTCGACATTGTATCTAATGCTGTACATGTGGATCTCGTGTATGGAGATTATGGATACGGCTTTTACTATGTACTCCCTAAGGATGCGCCTAGCAATCTCGGTTCTACCGCGTTCTCTGAACAGATACGCTATTAGGACGTTAGTGTGTCATAGAAGGCCCTACTGCCTCTCACCGTGTTTCCTCTCCTCATCGAGGGATTCAGTTAAGCCCTCTACTTGGTAGCTCGGATTAAGGGCTCCTTCTAATTTGTCGATTCCAATAACCTTCTCGTCTACTATCCTTCCATGCTTATCCACGTATACCTTGACGTAATCTCCTGGAGCTATTCCGAGTCTATCGCATGCCTCCTTAGGTAACATTATTTGCCTCTTCTTAGTAACCTTGACGATACTCATAACTATCCCCAGTCCCCGTAAATCAATTTAGAAAGTACTACTAAAATAACGATGTAATACAAATGGGCAGTATGCTCTCCTTACGATTACGGCGTTAATTATATGTTGTTACTGTTTTACTGCCTCCTTATATAGGTGTATAGCTACTGCTAGGTCGAATAGCGCCGTGCCTACTGATTTGTATACTTTCACGTCTCCCATGTCGCAGGTTTTGCCTTTGAGTGCCTCTTTGAGTTCGAGTAGCTCGGGGAGCCTCTCGAGGCCCTCAAGTTCCCCGGCTTCTCCGAGGACTCCCTCCCTCGTATCTACTAGTATGCAGCGCGCCCTCTCCAGTGTAGCCTGGTCGAGTTCTCTGACAGGCTTAGGGGCTCCTATGCTGGCCACTACGGCTCCGCTCTTGAGGAGCCTGCCCTCGACTACGGGCTTCCTAGACGTGGTAGCGGTTATTATTACGTCGCTTCCCACCAGCACTTCGCGGCGGCTTACGACTCTGCCTCC
>WAQN01000052.1 GCA_015520195.1 Desulfurococcales archaeon
ATAGGGTATCAGAGCCTTACTGGGGAGTCATAGGTCCAGATCCTGGAGACGGCCCCTTAAAGGATATGGATGGATATGAAGTTGCATGGTTCACACCCTTATTCGTGAAATCCTCATGGAATAGGGGTTATTGGGATCCCACACGAGTAATGGCGTCTCTAAGAGAATATCCTGAGGAGATACTATCAGCAATAGAAGCGTACCTCTACTATAAAGAAAGGGGGACTGGAGTGGAGAAACCCATTATACCCGGTGAAAGCCAGGTGGAGAATACCACTTTAAGGGAAGTGAGGAAGCTCCTATACGTCCTCACCGCATATCCATATGGCTCCCTGTATAGTCATGGGGAAATAACAGGCAATGCCACAAGCAACTTTATAAGTATAGGAGGGCTCCCCCCAGTAGCTTTTAATTTCAACGTATTCTATACTATAACAAGAATAGATACAACACTAAATACAACTGTATCATCCGAGTGTTACTATGGCTCTAAAACAGTAAGCCTTGAATCAGGAAAGACTACCTTTATTCAGAAGATGGTAGCCACATATCTAGCTCCTACACTTGAAGCATGCTTAAGTGAAGCTGGCATAAACCTTAAGGACGGTGAAACAATCGGGTTTAACAACTTCCTGGCCATAGATTCAACGCCAATACCATACAGGCTACAACTAGGAGATAACGTCAAACTAGTGGTAATCCCCGCTAGTGAAGGTGTTCAACTATCAACGTCGAGTGTATTTACCCTCATCAAGCCAAATACAATACCAGATAACTGGCCCAGAGGAGGTTATGCGCTATTCGCTATAGCGGTTAAAAATGAGCTATACATTTACATACTAGATAGCAACTTAAATGTATTAAGTATTCCAGGCATAGGCAAACCATTTGAGAGGATATCCCTTGAAGCCGACGCCACAAGTATAGAATTATCGCCAGATGGCTCCAGGCTATATGTGGGCACCTCATCGGGTAGATTGATACTGCTTGAATGGCTTGCCTCAGAGGGCAGGTATGTAGAGAAGCATTCAATTCAGGTATCAAGCGTACCTGTAATATCTATTATAGAATTAAGTGGAGGAGATTACGTCGCTGCTGCTGCACAGGATGGCTCATTACAGCTCATAAACATTAATGAATGGAAACCATGGTGGAGGGGGGTTCCAGTATTCCCCTCCATTAACCTTGGATTTGGACTGTCTAGCATGTTTCATATAAATGGGGTTAGCTTATTTGCTGTAACACAAGAGGGTGGCTTGCTTATATTCAATCATAACATGGAACCCTATGTACCTCTAGTGGGAACTGTAAAGGTGCTGGTTAAGAGGTTAGATGGGAGCCTAGATGTATTTAACGGCTATAATTACTATTTAGAGGCTTCAAGCGACTCGATTATTATGGCTAGAGAGAAGATAAGTGATGGTGAAGCAGTATTATATGTCCCAGAGGGTCAGATTACTCTTGGAGTCTATATCGAGGGTCTTGGGAGGGCAGTGTTTCCTTCAATAACAGCAAAATACCCTCTAACTACGTTTACATCAACTATACTGTTACGTGAAATACAGATACATGTCTACACCCCGGATAAGGGAGGAAGTAAAACTGAGGATCCAGGATACAAGTTAGTTGCAGGTCCTAAAAGCGGGGTGAATATAACACTAACCCCTGAAGGGCAGGAGGGAGGACTAGGGTATTCCATACTTGGCGAGACTATAAATACGTCTACTGGTGGTGATGGGAGTGTAAACGTGGTCCTATGGGATGGATTAGAGTACAGTGGAACAGCGGAGCTAGAAGGCTTTAAACAGTCAGTTTTCAAGATACAAGCACTAGATCCATCATCTCTGAATGTAGAATTGCACCCTATATTATACACAATCACCTTAGAAGCTCTAGATGGAGAGGCACTGGCCAATGGCATAATATACAGGGCCCCAGAAACCGTATTTAGTGTAGGTATACTTGAATATGGATCGAGGGTTGATATCTTAGCTTTAGGAGGAAGGGTGAGTGTAGGTCTTCCTAGGGGCACCTACCTAATCACTGCTTCATCACCCTATTATGATAATTCTACTATAGAAGGCATAGTGATCCCTGGATCCAATAATATAAGGTTCACTCTAAACCCAAAGTACTATAATGTATCAATAGATGTTGTATTAAAAGATGAACTCTACGGGCTGGCATCAGGCCCCTTGCCCAGAGCCATGCTTAAGATAACACTTGTAAACCCCCCTCTAGGTTATACTTTCGAGGCACAGTCGGCTAAGCCTTTAGTTCTAAGGTTTGGGGAATACAAGGTTGAGGTTAGAGATAAACTAGTAGGCGAAGAGACGTTTAATATAGTAATAAGATCGCATGGCAGTTATATTCTTACAGTATCTCCTATATACTCCGATGTTAGACTAGAGCTATACGATTCCGAGGTCGAGAATACTTATCTGCCCAGAGCCACATTGGAAATAGAATATATAACCGATTTCTGGTCCAACACTATTACATTAGACATAAATAAAGTGCCATACGACATAAAACTTCCCTACGGCAACTACACCATAACAGTATCATCCTTCGGTTACAAGGATACACAGATAAATACGACCATAAATGAGCCATCAGTAGTCATTAAAGAGAAAATAGAACCCAGAAAAATCAGGATAACCATTAATGCGGTATTCCGCGACGAGCTAACAGGTATTGCAAAGGGTGGAGTGCCTTCTACGCAGATAGAGGCTAGACTCTTGAACCCTAATGTAACAAAGGCTCCTGTTCAACTCATTACTAGCCCTAATGGATCCGTGGTAGCCGTCGTGAGGGTTGGAGTCTATATAATCACAGCTGACAGCACATATACAGAAAAGACTGTTGTCAGCTTAAGAATAGATAGCCCTGGTGTATATACGATAGAGATGAAGCCCATATATTCTAACTTGACAGTTGAGGTTGTAGATGACGAGACTCCAGTAACTATACCAGGAATAACTATACATATTAAACGCACTGGACCAGGACTCCCATCTATACTAACAGTTACTAGTGATGATGGAATTGAATCGCTAATACTGCCAGTGGGTTCATATGTCTTTTCAGCCTCAATCCCATCTAGATACACATCCAATCAGTATATAATAGACTTATCTCCTAAGGATCTATACACGCGCTTAACAATAGAAGCCACGCCTATAAGAGTGTCGGCAGAGATACTTGTTCAATCATTAAACGCTTATGTAAAATATAAGGATCGTATAGACCTGCTACCTCCAGGCCCCATACCCAATGCAACAATTACACTCATACCATCAGATCCACTACTCGACAGGGTAGGGGCAAAATCTATAGTAGCATACTCGGATTCTAAGGGTATAGCTAGGTTTAATGACATACGCACTGGCACATACCTCATCCTAGTACAAGCCGATGGGTATATTGCAAGTGCGGCTAGTGCTTCTATATTAACTGAAGGACAACGATTATCCGTGGGATTGACACCCTTGATTCATGAGGTATCACTTATAATAATGGATCCAGAATTGATCTCGGAATTGTCAGTGCTAGAATATGCTAATGTAACCATAATAGCATATAATAATGTTAGTTCATCTGTAACTATAGAATACAGCATCGGCGAACCTATAGAAATGGCCACGGGATCCTATACATTAATACTAAGTAGTAGTGGCTACATTGATACATTAGCCATGATTACAGTATTCAGGGATGCATCATACAACTTGACAATAACGCCTCTAAAATATAATGTGACAATAGAGTTACTGAGCACGACAGAATTTGGAACACTCCCAGTAACTTCGGGTCTTATCTCAGTAAAGGCTGTTAATCTAGATCTAATAAATCCTGTTATATCAGCTCCCGTGAAAGACGGTGTTGTAATTCTAAAACTCAGAGCTGGATTATATGAGGTAGTCTATAACGAACCCTCAATAGGATATCAAATCGGGTTGGGAACATTTAATATAACCAGAGATGCCACAATTAGCAGATCCATAGAAGCACCTACTGTCACCCTAGAATTAGTATTGCTGGACTCTGAATTTGATGTGCCAGTAAATGTTTCATCTATATCACTAGAGTATTTGGGCCCATTTGGTAGTGGCACGAAGAGCATAGATGTTAAAGGCTCAATTGCAGTGACAACTATACCTGCTGGTACTATTAGAGTGGTAGCGTCTGCTTCAGGCTATATCGACTTTAGAGACCAATTTAATGTGTCGTCGGATTCAAGTTTAGAGATAAGATTAATACCATTCAAGGTTGACGTCATATTTACTATAATAAATCCTGATGACGAACAAATAACGGATATAAACGTTAAAGTTCTATTTAAACATACTACCCTCCCATACACTGTAGAAGGTGTTGCAAATAAAGGAATTCTAATCCTCAAAAGCGTTAGAATAGGTAGTTATACCGTACAATTAATTCCACCCCCAGACTCGCCATACTCTAATACAATAATCAATGTAAAAATATTTCCGGATGGAGCTGTGGAGCCAGATGTGCTTATATTAAATTATAAAGTGTACAATGTTACTATAAAACTCTTAGACCGTGATACTGGGACACCTATAAAGGTGCCATACAAGGTAACGTTAGTTAGAGCGGGTAAAGGTAGTGAAAAGCTCGGTTTTCCACTAAACGTTGAGGTAATAGGGGAAGCTAATATCAGCGTCCCACTAGGCTCTTATAGGGTCGAAATTGCTCCAGTAGATAAGGAGTATTATTTAGCTCCTACATCTACCATATCATTCAAGGTGCCAGACACCCTTAATGTAGTGATTACTCTGACCGCTAAGCAATTCCCCGTCTCTATAATTGTTGTTGATGACAGAGGAGACCCTGTTCCAGCAGCATTTGTAAGGATAGTTGGTGGTGGAGGAGTAGTTATTGATGCTGGATATACAGACGTCACTGGAACATTTGCATCTCAGCTCAAATTCGGTACATATTCTGTGGAAGTTGAGAAACCGGGTTACTCAAAGTCTACTATACCCTTCAGTGTGCCTCAATCGTCAACTGTAACGGTGGAGCTAGCCCCAGGGCCTATGATACTGGTTAGGAGGTTCTTGCCGTTAATAATAGGAGTAGGCGGGTTGATAACGCTTGCTGGAACCCTCTATATAATGAGAGAGAGGATATCCAGGAGGATACTTGAAGAGGAGGAATACTTCTAGCACGGTTATTCGTGTCTTCTCGCATTTGTTCTCCCTATTAACTCTGATATGGCAGCTATGCTGGATGATATGAGTATATATGATGCAAATCCGCTCTCTATCAAAGACTCTGCAATTAGCGACGCAGTGTAGCTTGCCATCTTAGTGGCCTCCATGTAAGATCCTAGGTTAAAGAATGCAAACGCCACTCCTCCTAGCACGGTTATGAGTGCAGCTTCTCTCCATAATCCTAGGTCTCCCTCTATAACTTTATAGAGTATCCTTGTGATTACGATGTAAGAAATGGCTCCAATACTCATAAGTGGTATAGAGTACTTGAATATCCTGGATAGTTTTATGTGCCATGGCTGATCCTCTATTAGCGCATCACCTATAGAGAATAGCGTGGCTAGGGTGAATAAGACTAGTATAGTTAGGCTTGCTATTGAGAGTGGCTGTATACCCTTCAAGCGAGAGGTTAGGTCTCTAGCAGTCCTAGCTAGGGGCTCCTCTAGGTTAAACCCCCTAACAATCATTGCGCCTCCAATTAGTATAAGTAGCACTTTAACGGCTAGGTCGAGTAAGTTAAGTAGGGATAAGAGTGCCATAACTAGTAAAGCAGAGCCTGGTAGGCCTAGGAAGTATTTTGAAAATCTAGGGTCTATAGCTGCCTTTCTTAGATACCTGAATATGAGTATATAGCTACCCTCTATTCCCAAATGCTGCTCTACAACTACCCTCTTAAACCCGGCTATGGGGGCTATATCCCTTAAAACCTCTGAAATGTATAATTCATCTTCTCCATCACTTATCAAGAGTATCTCAACGGGAGCCTTAATCTCCTCAACTACCTTCTTAACCCTCTCCCTTATGAGCCTCTGGGCTTCCACGAAGTCAAGCCTATGTCCCCCAACAACCGCTATCTCAGGATTCCTCCCTTCCATCTTCAGCTTCTCGTATACTTGCAGCCCAGAGAACATCGCATTAACATCAGCATCCTCAGGCCTCTCAATTCCATACCTCATTAAAGCTTTTCTAACGTCGTCTTCTCCAACTATAACAGATTTGCCAACGACGTCCGATATGTCATCATCCACGTCAACTACTAATATTAGAGGCCTTCGTGTTACACCTTTAACCTCCACCGTAGACCCCTATCTCGCTCCACCATATAATATAATGGTTAGATAACGGTATTAATTAAACTATCCAGGTAAATAGTACTTGACAGCATAAATTTTTAATAGTCTAGAATTAATCGATACCCTAAGACCATTAGCTAGCTTAAAACAGTATTATCATCTGCAATATAGAGCCTCACTAGAATTCTCCATATAGTATTTTGAGCTCTTCTAGTGTAAGGGGTTCTCCCCTGGCCATCTTCTTCTCTATCTCCTTCCTCTTCTTCTCTATTACCTCTATTGCTATGCCCTGTTGTTTGGCTACTTTAACCTCCTTTAATTTAATCATTGTTTCCTTATATTCTTGATATAATGAGTCCAACTGGGCTGTTAAGTCATCTATCAACCTGCTCCTCTCCTCTATCTCCCTCGTTAAGGCATCAATCTTACTATTGTAATCGTCTATCTTAGATGATATACTCTGTATTTGTTGTTTTAAGTTTCCAGCCTCCTCTCTAAGCTCGTTTATCCTATTCGTTAATTCGCTCATCCTTAATCTTAGAGCCTTCACCTCAGCCTCTAACTCTAGGACTGATAAAACCTGCTCTCTAGCCTTCCTAACCCTTTCAATCATCTCCTCCAGCCTGCTTATCTCGTTTATAAGCCTCTTCTCCTCCTCAGGTGATAGGACAGATGTCATCTGCCTCCATTCAAGCTCCTCCAACCTCTTCTGTAGCCTCTTCAAGCTTATCCTAGCAACATTACCCTCCTTCTGTGCAACCTGCCTAGCTATCTTGAGCTGTTCCCTCTTCATGTCTAGGTCCTGCCTTACCTTATCTCTCTCTTCCTTCAGTCTAGCCAGTTCATCCAGCACTTTACCCCGTTTTTCCCTTAACTCCTTAATTTTATCTACAAGATCCCTCTTTTCAGTTATATACTTCCTCCTCTGCTCCCTCAGGTTCTTTACCTCCTCGATCAACTGCCTCCGCTGCGTCTTGATCTCAATTATCCGCTCTCTCAAGCCATCAGCCTTCTTAAGCAGCTGTTCTTCGGACACCGCTAGATTGCTATCTGACAACCTATGCACCACCTAGAGGTGCTCGCTTATACTCGACCTCTACTAAAGCGCTTCATGCACCAACTAAGGGCATGTGTAGAGGCGGGTTTATAATTATTATCATATAATGACAAGGCAAATAGAGGCTACTAATGTGTTAATAATACAAGCTCAAATCACCCAGGAAAGGGTCATCATAGCCCTATACTATAACTCTTATTTACTTCAACCCTTTAAGATTCTAATCAATGGATGAAGATATACTCCCGGACTGAGTCGATGAGGAAAACTTACCCGCCTGACGCCATACATTAATTATTATGAAACGATATTACTGGATCTTAGGTGTTAATCTTGATGGATCCAGTAGAAGCTATGATAAACCTCTATAAGACTTGGCCTAAACAGCTTATTAAGGGTTATAAGGAGGGGATTAAAGCAAGCCATGTCATAGATGGAATCAATAACATAGTTTTCTGTGGCATGGGTGGCAGTGGGGCTACTGGAGACTTTGTTAGAGCCTATCTTAATGAGGAACAGGGTATTCCATCCTTTGTGGTCAAAGAGTTTAAACTCCCTAGATGGGTTGGCAAAGACACCCTAGTTTTTGGGATAAGCTATTCTGGAAATACCATTGAGACGTTGACGTGTGTCAGGGAGGCTATTGAAAGGGGAGCAAGGGTTATAACAGTATCCTCAGGAGGCTCCCTGCAAGGCTTAGCCAGGAGTAATGGATTACAGCATGTGGTGCTAGATAAGGGGTATTATCCTAGGACAGCTCTAGCCCAGATGATCGGTGCCGTGCTAGGAGTACTATCTAGTCTGACAGATGGAGTCACTATGAATCTAGTAAATGAGATTGCAGAACGTTTATCTAGGGTTAAACCAGGGTCGTTGAAGGATGCTGCCTATAGGTTAAGAAATAGTGATCCGATAGTCATTGTAACTAGTTCAAGCTTAGAGCCTCTTGCCAGGAGGTTTAGAAGTGAGTTGAGCGAGAATTCTAAAGTCATAGCTAAGGAGGAGGTTTACCCCGAGTCAGGTCATAATGATATAGTATCGTGGCAAGCTAGCCACAATGCAGATCTAGGATTTATAATAATTAATGTTAAGGGAGAGAAGCTATACTCAATCATCATGGATACACTTAAGGAGATATATTCTAGTCATGGCGTAGTTGAAGAGCTCGTATTAGAGCCAGCTTCTAGACTCTCACTATTAATTGAGGGTTCCCTCATGGCAGGCTATCTCTCAGTATATCTAGCAGGTTATAGAAACGTTGACCCTAGGGACACAAATATAATAAGTGCATATAAAGAGGCCACGCAGAAAGCACTGGCCTAAAATATAACCCTTAGCTATACTCCAAGTATGCATAGTGGGGCTGTAAGATGATCAAGGAGCAAACAGGCTATTACGACTATAAAGCGATCCTGTTAGACGCCATACATGGCTTCATACCAGTTAACATAGCAGAATACTGGCTCCTGCAAACACCATATCTGAGACGACTCCATAATATAAAACAACTAGGCCTAAGCAACCTTGTATTCCCGTCTGCAACCCACACTAGGCTTAATCACTCTCTCGGTGTCATGCATATAGCATCCATGATAGCAAATAAAATAATTAATGAAGCTAGATCATCATCAAGGATACATGCAGCTTTATTTCATAGATGCGATGATCGCGTATACATGGCTTTTATTCAGCTAGCCCGTATAGCTGGGCTTCTACATGATATTGGTCACACGCCATTGAGTCATATGGGAGAAACTGCACTGGAAAATGTATTATATTACAAATATAGCAATTATAACAATGAATATAAGAAGCTGTATCAGGAATTTGGAGTGAGCAAGCTACACGAATTATTCACTCAATTCTTCATAAAGGACCTCTCGAAGATGGCAAGGGAGGAGTCAGACATTGATAAACTAGATGTATTCATCAAACTTTCTCTGTTCTCCCTAAGGTCTAGGGATGTCCTACTAAATGATATTCGTGGAAAAGAGGTAGAATCACTGACTGCCGAGTTGGGATTGCAAAGTGAAGCTCTCTTACTCGTAAACCAGATAATATCTAATGAGATAGCCGATGCTGACAGACTCGATTATCTCAAAAGAGACGCATGGTTTACAGGAATGGTTTACGGTAATATAGACATTGATAGGTTGATTTATGATCTAACTGTAGATATAGAAGAGACCCCTTATCTTGTTCTAGGCTCCCGTAGTATTCCCTCTTTAGAAGACGTCTATGACGCTAGATATAAGATGTACAAATATGTATATTATCATCATAAGATCCAGGCTATAACACTATCACTCTCAAGCCTACTCTTACAAGCCGACTCAGATCAGGAGGCGCTGAAAGTTTCTATAGTTGATGGTATAGAGAGTTTGAAGGACATTCTTAACCCTACCAATCTATCAGCATATATAAAAGAGAACTACACCTACTTTGATGACTCTAACATGGAAAGGCTAATACATCGGCTTGCTATAAGTGACAACAAAGTAGCTAGGCGATGGGCTAATGCATTGCTACATAAAAGATGGCTTCTCCCCATATCAATAGTTAAGCGTCCAGACGATCTAGCTAGGATAATTATAGAAGAAGTTGGTATGAGGCAAGACGGGTCTAGCCCGGATTTAGTGTCAGAATGCATTAATAGTCTAGTGAAAAGATTCAACCTAATAGAGGAGCATATAAGAGACTTTCTAGAGAAGAGGGGTATAACTGGTTCAATTATCATAGAACCTTTAATTCAGAAGATCACAGATGTAGCTACAAACAGGATACTTGATAAGATGATAAGGCATTCCATATATATCAAGAATATCATGAGGCTTGGAGCCCTACAACTCCTCTATATCTATTTATATTCAATAGATGAAAAGTTACATAAACGTTTATGGAGTATGAGAAACGACATAGTCAATGAATTCTACGCTTCTATTAGAGATGTAATAGTAAGCCAGTGTAAATAATGAATTTAATGTTTATGGTGATTGTCTTTAATGTAGGATTCTACTGATCTAATTACATGCTCGCTCGGCCTGAGACCTTTTTCTAGATCATTCAGTATACTCAACAGCCTTTTCTCATCGTTTCTTAATTTTAATGCTATTATGCCGACCCATCCGTCACACTCCTCAGCTATCATGTCTAAGGTCTTTTTTACATTATCTATATCCATGGATTTTGATAGCTTTAATGCTACTAGGACTACGGCTGCTGGCCTCTCCCAATAGAGCTCCCAGAATGTAGCGTGCTCCATCAATCCCACCATTAATGTAGTGTAGCTCCAGGGCTCTAAATTACGGCGCCAGATTATAATACTCTGTTATTATGCTTTAGGTCGCTAGTGTCACGCTAGAGCGGCTATAATGCTTGCATTAGCGAATATTATATTAAGTAACTCCTATAAGGCCTTCAAGATCACTGGATAGTAAATCTGGCTAGTCGAGGGGGTCTAGTGTTTGAATAAATTCATTGTTATAGGGGCTGGACCTGCTGGTGCAGGTGCCGCTATAGCTGCCTCTAAGTTGGGGGAAGACGTGGTAGTATATGAAGCCAATAATGCTCCTGGAGTTAAGCCGTGTGGACGTGGTATACCCGTTATAGGGGAACTGCCTATTAGGGTTCCTAGGGATTCAGTTTACCATGAGATACACGGTGCCATAATGTATGTTAATGGAGAGTTCTTATTTGAGATGAAGGGGGTTCTCTCAGGTTATATTGTAGATAAAACGTTGTTCCTAGAATCTCTGATAATAGAATCGGGGGCTGAACTCGTTAAAAACGCTAAGTATATTCCTTCAGAGGGTGTAGTGAAGGCTAATGGCATGGTAATTAATATTCCTGGCAGCGGCGTCTTTGCGGGTGGGCATCCATACTATGAGGGTGAGAAGATACTAGCGGTTCAATATAGGATTAAGACTAGCGAGTTTGACGATTCAGACATGCTTGAAATATACTTCGACACGGAGATCTTAGGATACTTCTATGTTTTTCCCGCAGCCCCTGGATATGTTGATGTAGGTGTAGGCGGCTTTAAGGGATTTAGGGATCTTAAGAGGCTTCTCGACGCTTTTATCGCAAAAGATGATAGGTTTAGGGATCGGGATAGGGTTAAACTGGAAGGTGCAAGAATAGCAGTCGGAGGAATAAAGTATGGCTACATTAGAGGCCTAGTTAAGGTTGGGGAAGCTGCTGGATTTGTCCTCCCCTTAACTGGTGAGGGTATAAGGCCAAGCCTTCTCTCGGGATACGAAGCGGCTAGAGCCATAATTGAAGGTAGGGACCCTATTAAAGCCATGGATTCGATGGATATAAGTAGGGCTATAAGGATTCAAAGGAGGATCTTAGAGTATGTAAAGGACCTCGACCCGGACTCAAGGGCTGAATTGTTGAAGTCGCTTCCCATGGAGGTCCACGCTGAAGTATCTCTTGGTACTTTAAATGTGGGTAGGATTCTATCATCGCTTGCATCAAAGCCCCGAGTAGCTGCTAAGCTGTTAAAGTTCATTGTATCCTAGAAGCCTAGTGGGGGCTAGGTATGAGTGAGAAAGGCTTAGATGACCGTGATCTAGCTATACTTAGCGTGTTGGAGGAAGACTCACGTATACCCTGGGCTAGGATCGCCAAGCTGCTTGGCGTTAGTGAGGCCACTATCTACTTGAGGGTCAAGAGGCTCCAGGAGCTTGGTATACTGGAAGGGTTTACTATAAGAGTTAATCCTTATAAGCTTGGCTTCAACTCGATCGTATTCGTGCTTGTCAGTGTTGGCGCCGATTCTCTGGATAATGCTAGGAGGGAGATACCCAAGATTAAGTATGTAGCTGAAGTCCACGAGACTACAGGGCCTTACCAGTTCCTAGTGAAGATCCTAGCTCCAAATCACGTGGAGGCAGCTGAATCCATAGACGCTATTGCAGCGGTGAAGGGTGTAAAGGACATCAATACTATATACTCGATGAGGACATTACTAGAGCACAGCAATATAGTATCTAGGTATATAGAATGGAGCGGTCGAGCGAGAGCCTAAGGCCATCCACATTAGCCACGGTTTGCTATTCTTCATCCCGCCTATTATCTCTAGGAGCCTCCGAGGCCTTTAACTTATCTCTACTCAAGCTGGTGATAGGGATTGAGGCTGAAAGTGGAACGCGTTATAGTAATAGTATTATTTACTATGGGTTCTGTTCTGAGGATCCTATTCACCCCATATTCTACTGGTAGTGATATCCCGCAGTTCTATGGGTTTGCTAGATCATTCTCATCAAGCCCCTTTTGCATCTACATGCATGAGACTGGGTCTGGCGAGGAGTGGCCCTATTCATGGCTGTATCTATATGGTCCAGTATTGGCTATGATACTATATATCGTCTATAGGTTAGTTAATGATAGCAGGAATTTAGTGGACTGGTGGTGGGAGGGTGATAGGTATGTTGTCGTTGTTGATATGATGTGGATAATCTCTTTGAAAACTGTTTTTATAGCTGGCGATTTATTTTCTGCATACATATTATACCGCATGTTTAGGAGTGCTAGACCTGTTAAGAGAGCCTTACTAGCCGGGCTATACTATGCATCACCCATCGTATTATACACGTCTAGTATATACGGCATGTTCGATTCCATAGCGCTAATGTTTATGCTAGCATCCCTAGCCTTAGCTAATAGACCACTCGCTTCGGGATTACTGGCTGGCACTGCCGTTATGACGAAGCAAACTATGCTCTTCCCCGCGTTATTTGCGGGTTTAGCCCTTGCATTGTCCTCTAACTATAGGAGGCTCTACTGGTATATCATAGGCATGCTCATGTCGGTATCGCTACCTCTAGCTTTCCTATTGATCTTGTGTCCTGAATCGAGTCCAGGGGTTATGTTGGCTTTGAAACAGCAATCTCTAGTATATTATCCTAGGCCGCTAGTTTATAACATGAACGGCCTCTCAAGTATAGCTACTTACCTTAATGAGGAGTACGGATACGATACGTTAACAGTTATCAAGTCATGGCCTCTAATTCTGGGTGTGCTAATTGTAGTCATGCTGGTGGCCGCCTTAAAGTTTGGTAGGCTTAGGGATCCAGTAATAGCTGCATCTATTGCTTATATAGTTTTTATTTCATCGTATTGGAGAGTTAATCCGCAATACCTAGCTCCGCTTATAGCGTTCCTTCTCCTCCTATTATTCAAGTGTAGTAGCATTAGAAATAGGAACCTCAATACCGTTATAATAGTGTCCTTTATTATAGCTAATTTATGGCCACTTATGTACCCGATAGACTTCTGGTTTCATGTACATATAGAGCAGCCTAATGATGCGGTTAGAGCGGTTGTTAAGCTTTTATCGTTAGAAATATATAATAAAATTATATATACAGCTTACAGCCTGTCATTGACAGCCTCACTAATAACAACTATAATCTATACAC
Source organism: Desulfurococcales archaeon (assembly GCA_015520195.1). Classification (GTDB taxonomy): domain Archaea; phylum Thermoproteota; class Thermoprotei_A; order Sulfolobales; family Acidilobaceae; genus WAQN01. The sequence goes on from WAQN01000052.1 coordinate 13,796, forward strand.
TATATAGGTGTAGATGAATCCAGTTTAACACTGGAGCTCAACGGGTACCTGATCCCCAAGGGGAGTCCACTCCACGTTATTCAAGTATTTACTCTCATACCTATACCCAGCATTTAGAAGCGTATAAGCTAGTTTTAAGGGCGACTCTCTAGGAGCTATTGTTCCAGCTATCTTCATAAACGCCCATACAGGGATCCTCAAACATCTCCCATAGCCTCGCTTTCTACATATCTCCTCAGCTATATCAGCCATATCTGGATGTAAGGGGTCTACAGCTATCACCCATTTAGAGTCGAAGACACCGCTACCAGCATCTGCTAGGATGCCTGCTAGGTCTCTAGAGTATATGTGTGGCATCCCCCTGCCAAGTTTTGGTGCAAGCCTGATAGATGCCATTCTATATAGTAACTTCCACTCGGAATGGCACCCCCATGGGCCGAACACTATGCCGGGCCTTATTATACTCCATTTACCCTTCAATTCCCCTCCACGCCTTACTATTAACTTTTCTCCTTCAGCCTTAGTCTTCATATGGGTATTAACATATACCCTGTCACCCGCTAAATGCTGATCCTCCTCCTTAACAACAGCACCTTTGCCCAACCCCTTAATCACGCCAATAGCAGCTATACTACTAACATGAACCAGCCTAGCTCCAAGTTCTGCCACGGCATTTATACTCCTATCTAGTAGACCTACATGAGCCTCCCATTGCTCACTATAACTACCCCACAACTTTCCGGCAAGATAGTAGTAGATATCTCCACCAACACTTCTAACATGCTCCTCCAAAACTCTATCCACAAGGACTAATTTAACCCCCAAATCCTCAAGTCTCCTAACAATCAAAGGCCTCTTAGCCGCACTAGCCTTCCTAGCCAGAACAGTAACATTAAGACCCCTCTCCACGAGTTCTTCAGCAAGGTTTAACCCTACAAAACCTATCCCCGCAATTAATACGTTATTCATTGAATCACCACATACTATTATAAGTTCAATATGATGCATAAGGCGAGTTTAACCCATACAGGCCCATATCGGGCTCGCAACTCAACCCCCATAAAGCTCTAATACTAGTCCTAACAAATATAATATTGCTCTCTTTTCTATTATTAGGCAGGTTATACTAAGTAAAGACCATACCAAAGCAAGTTAGTGAAATGAGGCATGACACTACTATGTTTCAAGTGTTTTGCAGTCGAGTGATGTGGATTTAATTGTAGTCTTAGGGGTTTGAGGTGTGTGAGACCATGGTTGAACTGCTAGATAGCGGGTCTCGGGGTAGTTCTCAAGTGGTGGCCTGCAACTTGTACGTGTACGTTAAAAAGGTCAAGCAGAACGGCAAAACATACTATTACCTTATAATAGAAGAGTATTTAGGGAGAGGGAATAGGCGCACGCTCGCCAAGATCAGCGTGCAGAAGCTAGTCAAGAGTGGAGTCCTAGACGCGGAGCCCCTCAAGTGGTGCGGGGGGTGGGATTCGAACCCACGCAGGCCTACGCCATCGGGTCCTCAGCCCGACCCCTTTGACCAGGCTCGGGCACCCCCGCATTACCATATCTAATAGTTTCCTGTAGAAGCCTTTTATAATTCTTACCTGAACCTTTTCGTTATCCTGGTTCTATATGTAATTGATAATATATCCAATAACATATTCCATATCTCATTTAACTTAAATGACGAATTTAATTTTATCATCCAGGGGGATGGTATTTCCATTATCCTATAGTTCCGTTGAACGGCTAATGTTAACAGTTCTATGTCGAATGCATATCTCTTTACTATAAGGTAAGGAGATAGTTCCAACAAAACCTCACGTTTGAAAGCTTTAGCGCCTGTTTGAGTATCTTTCAAGCGTAAGCCAAGAAGTATTGAAGCAAGTTTATTAAACAATTTACTTAATAATAATCGTATAAATGTATAATTTATGTAGGATTGAGGATGCCATTTAGATATGATTGCTATATCACTTATACCGAGCTTCACTGTAGAATATAATAGGAGTATCACTCTAGGATCTATATCTAGGTCTCCATCGAAAAACACTATAACTTGGCCCGACGATCTCTTAAATCCATGTAAAAGAGCAAAGCCCTTACCACGGTTGAACGGCAGTCTTAAAATCTTTATTTTGTCATTATCCTTCAGTCTATAGCGTAATATGTTATATGTGTTATCCGTGCTTCCGTCATCAACAAATATTAACTCATAATCTATATTGCAATAACTAAATACTCTAGTAATGGCCCTATATGTATACATAACTATATGGGCTAGGTTAAATACGGGTATTATAACGGAAATACAAGGGCTACCGTTGCACCCGTTTTCACATACTCTTTTATATAAATTATTATTTACAGTAGTTATTTTTCTGGACAAATTATTGCACACTCATTACCGCTACACTCCCTAGTCAATTATGCACATGCCATAGATTAAATAACGCTTTTCCCTCTCCAATGGCAATATTATTAAATTTTAATGATTAATACTATATTTATTATTAACATGACACAATTTTAACTCTATACTCTATACTTCCATATACACCGCTAACACCTGAAACAGGGTAAACACGGATAGTAATGAATGATGGATTCACATCAAACACTTTAACGCTAATCACTCTACCAGTCGAATTATATAGGAGCCCGTTAGTAGTCCATATCTCAGCCCTAACATCATCAGAGACGGATACATTAACGCTTATATAGACGGTAAAAGTGTTGGATAAGTGACCCCGATAACCCTGTATAGGGATATCCTTAATATAACCCTCCAGGGATATGAAACCCTCCATATTACCGCTGTAGCCAAAACTATCACAAAGCACATCGCCGATACCTTTACCAGCAAAAATTGGAAAAGACAAGTTGAAGGGAGACACTGTAAGAAATAATATGGCAACGATTACAATTATCACAACCAATGTTATAAGAATCCGCCGTCTACCCATACTCGCACCATCCAACTATCTTAAATCCCAGTCCCCCACGGAGAGCATAATAGAATTATAATATTTTTCCGCGGTATTATCAGGCATGCTTCCTAATCTTATCTGTTACCCTCCTTAGTTTCGTTCTAACCTTACTTATGCCTTGTAAGCCGTATAACTCAAGTATGAGGTTCATCACATTCCATATAGGTATCTCGTCTTTCATAGCACCATTAACGTTATAATTTGAAATTATCTTCTGTATGCCATCACCGAACGCGATAAATATTCCATACATGCTGTGTGACGCCTTCCATTTGGCCGTGAACCTGTTAGCCTTATTTTGTGAATCCCAGTAGGAATCCACAAGGGGGTCTATCTCGATCTCGAACCCATCATTAGCTATCAATATTAGGTCTGGAGCATCCCGCTCCTTGGGAGTAGTCTCTATCCTGTATATCTCCTTAACGAGTCTTTTATGACTTGGATGGATTATACTTAAAATGTCGTTTATTAGTTTTTCCTTAAAATCTTTATAGTCTATTCCATCTTCCTCTAACTTCCTTTTATTTATAAATATGGGTCCCTGTTTTAATCCTACTACATAACTATTCTTTATATCAACTATCTTATCCAGTCCGTGCTCATCGCGGAATGCCATTATATTTTTAGCCCTTATTTGGAGTAGACGCGGCAGTCTAGAATATATTCTTGTTATTATACTCTTTGTGATACCTGATCTAAGTATAATATACTGTATCGCGTTAATTAAAGGCTTTGCGAGGGCTTGGTTTTTTAGTTTAAGTAGGCCCTTATCAAGGAGGTACCTGTTTATATAGAACATGTCCCTTATTTCCTGGAATCCGTGATCACTTACTATTATATAGTTCGATTGAGGACATGCATCTATTATTTTTGAGAGTTCTTTGTCGATAATAGAATATGCTTCTCTAACAGCATTTTTATCGTGCCAATAGAAATGCTGTATTAAGTCCACATTAAATACAACCATCATGACAAAGTCGTACTGTTCTTTATCCAGCATATAATGTAGAACTTCAAACCTCTTTCTAATTAAATCCAACAGCTCGCTCAAAGCCTTACTGGGTTCTAGTATAACATGATGCGTCGAGGTTATTTTATAACCTATAGCCTCCTCCAACTCCTTCTTAATCCCCGCAGGCCAAGTATAGTTGTCGTTATTTGAAGCTGGGATCCCAGATATCATAACACCATTTATAGGCTTAGGCGGAAATGTTAATGGAACATTAACAATAAGGCTTTTAAATCCCTTAAGGCCTAGATAGTCCCATATTTCTTTAGCTTTAAAACTATCTGAGTAGAAGTATCTAAGTTTCCCCTGGTCAAAGTCGACGTGAGCCCACCAGTATACTCCAAGTTCTTCTGGCTTAAGGCCAGTCGTGAAACTCTTCCATGCAGGACAAGTCACCGGAGGCACTGTGCTCCTTAGACTCATAGAAATTCCATTTGACATAAGTCTATTTATAGTAGGTAAATAGCTTATGTGCTCCCTTATAACATTCCACGAACCCCCATCTATGCCTATCACAAAAACCGCTGGACAGTGCTTCATCTTACTACATATACCCCCAAGCTTCCAACTGCCATTAACTCACAATATTTTCTGAGAGTATACAAGCTATTAAAGTATAGCTACGGAAATTTGCTAGAAGCCGATCACTCCAAATACAACAATACATGGAGTCTCTGATACTCTACATCAGTTGCTAAATGCCATGTGTAAAGGCCTTTGGGAATTATCTAAATCATCTCTACAAATTCTATATAACTCTATTAATATCCACATCACACTTGGATAGGGTAATCATATTTTCAAGAATAAACTTATAATTCACATACACACTATTATATAATATTATGGGTGAGCTTGTGGGGCCATCTACAATGGCTAATCCCGGCTTCTCCGAGGATGAGATGAAGAGTATTAGAGATGTGGCTAGGGGATTGAGTTATTTTGCTAGGGAGAGAATGTACAGGTATATTGATAGAATAGCCGATGCGTTCTCTCCACAGCTATCAGTAGCAGCGCTTAGAGAGGCGTTGAGGGTCTTAAATTCGGAGTATAGCCGGGGAGAGCCGGTATATCTACCCTCTAAGGAGTCCGTAGAGAAGGTGATTAAATTAATGTACTCCAGACGTGATGTAGGTGATGTGCTGGCTGCACTGGCACTCTCATGGACTCCAGCACAGAGGGAGGGTCGATTGACTGAAGGGAGGTGATGATAGTGAGCTTCGTATCAATATCACTTAGGTTCAGGGCAAACGTTGAGGCTCTTAACATGACTGAGACTATTGGTAACGTCTCTAGGCATAGGAGGGTTCCCTTCATAATAGGTGATGGCTCCAAGATGACCCTGCTATATGTCCCTGGGATTAGCGGGGAGAGCATAGCGCATGCGATCCAGGCGAATCTAGTCGAGGTTTCCAAGATAATATATAATGGTAAGCCGCCGGTAGACCCATGGTCTCTTAGAGGAGAGTTCGTCAAGTTCATGGATAAAAAACATCTAACAGAGGCCCTGAAGAGTGTTATAGATAGATTGGGCCCAGGTAAAAGGCAGAAAGTTAATGTTGAAAGCGTGCAACACGAGTTCGAGAAGAAGGCTATAGAGGAGAGTATAGTGGCTGATATAGGCGGGTTCCTCTACGCCGAGAATCCTCCAGTCAAGAGGACTAGCCCCTTACAAGTGGGCTACGCGACCCCTGTTGAAGATGCTATAGAGGCGACAGCTATAGAGACTCAGGTTCATGCTAGACAGGCGGTGGCCGGCGTACTAAGGGAGGAGGCAGGTGAGGGTGAGAGGGAGAGGCAGGCTCAGATGCTCTACTATGTAGAGATAGCCTCAGCGGTCTACGGCTTGACGATAAACCTAGACGTGGATGCCATAGGGAGGACCAGCATGATCCGGGTGGAGGACGCTGTACCAGGAGATGAGAGGGCTAGGAGGATAAAGGCAGCGATAGCAGCTATAGCACTAACAACAGGACAGGGGCTCTTTGGGGCTAAGAGGACAAGGTTCAACCCGATAATGGAGGTTATAAACGCTGTAGCCGTAGTAGCAAAGCCTCTCCCCTTCACCGCCTCGCCAGCCCAGAAGCATGATTATATAGCTGATACCATGTCAAGAGCTAAGGCTTACAAGGCCATGATGGATAAGATAGGTGTTGAGGAGGAGGTAAAGATAGCCACATACAAATATCCAGAGTATGCTGGTGACAAGGGGAGTCTAGAGGAGTTATACTCATGGATAATCGATGAAATCCTCTGACTGCTTAAGGGTATGAGAGGAATGGGTGTAGAGGGGCTAGTAGGGCTCACAGCCACTATAGAGCTAGGCTGGGGACTATCGATAAATTATTACCATTCAACCCGGGGTAGGCAGAGTCTCCATGTGATACCACCCACAACACTAATAGGAGCCCTATCATATCCCCTAGCCAAACTCATGAGATGGCCTGAAACTAGCAAGGGAGATAGCACAGCATCTAGACTGATAGGCATAATCAAGGGAGTCTACTATTCAATACTACAAGGAGCCCTAATACCCTATACTGAAATCGGGAAGATATGGTTCTATAAGGTTAAGACAAAAGAAGCTTTATCAGACGCAGTAGGTATACAGAAGCTATACTCTAAACCCCAGACAAAAATAAAAATAATCTATATAGTAAAAGTGAGTGAAGCCCGCAAACTACTAGGAGATGAGTGGAGGAGGATTCTCACATCAGCGGCTTATTCCATAACAAGGGTGGGGAGTAAGGAATCTATAGTATCTGTTGATAGTATAGATATATGCAAGATAGGGTTAGACGGAGGAGATAAGACTAGATACACTGTACCACTCTACAACGTAGAGGGCATAGAGGGGGAGTACACCATAAGCGAAGTCGTAGACTGGAGATCCAGCAATATAGGAGGCTACTTCAACGCACCAACAATAAGGATAGCTCAACCCCAGGGCCCCTTAGGTAGTCCCACCACGGTTAGAGTTGCTCCTAAGCATTTGATGATCGAGGTCTGTGGAGAACCAGTTGTTCCCTGGTGAGATCTAATGGACGGGGGAGTAAGGGTAAAGTTGATCCCGCAAGGCTATTATGCTAGGTCATGGCAGTTATCGCTAATGCTCACTCTAGCAAACATACACGAAGAATTAACCAGCGAGGAGATAAGATGCGGAGAGGGCTATGTGTACTTGAAGGGTTCTGAGGAGGATGCATGTTTAAGTCTATCGACGACCCTAAGAACTATAGTAGATGATGTAAATTCTCTAGTAGAGACGTATAATCTATCAGCACCTAGGCCTGGCAAAAATGATAGACAGGTATTACAGAAAGCTGGTCTAGACTTAAAGGATGAAGACACGTATCTAACGGTATTTACTAGACTAGCGCTCATGATGGCGGAGGAATTGGATGATTCCAGTAAGTGTAAGATTCATATAAGTGATTTAGGCGAAATAACCCTGTTTAGGCGAGGAGGGAAAAGTGAATATATTCTAGGTAGAAAGGGGGAGTATGCACCCCTACAGCCCCTCAAAATAGAGAAGTACGAGTATTCGAAGGATTTCATGAACCTTGCCGACATAAAGGGCGATTTGAGGGCGTCTAAGATATGGCTTGCTATGCTGACTTCAGGATGGATGAGGACGTATATAGGCATGGCAGGAGGCTATCTGTCATTCTCACTACCTCCTGACTATATGCTTGAGCCATTATTATGTGATCCCACACGTAGGAGGGTTCTTGAGGGTATACTAGGCCGCGAGCCCCTGGGTTTTAAGGGTTACTACAAGATACCCGCTAGGATCAGGAGCGCCTCTAACCCGCCTGAGGCATATAGGATCCTACTAGCCATTGAAACTGTCGAGTACACGGGGCCATCAACCATGGCTGGCATCCCACCCTTCAGAGTCGTCAGGGTAGGTTTCGACGGCAAGACTGCACGGCTTATTGAAGACTCCGTAATAGACGTTACACAGTTATTAGTACCCATAGCCAGGTTGAAGAGTATAGAGGTTACCAGTGGGGCAAGAATACTACGCCACGTGAGAAGACTTGCCGAGTGTGCAACAAAGGCCTATCAGAGAACATATCCTAGGGATTGTGAAACCTCCTTTGGGGGCCCTGGAGACTCTATATCTATGGTCAAGATATTGCATCAAGCTATGACTGGATCATTGAGAGCGGAGAGAGCGGTATACATGCTCTCAAGGCTATCCCCTGAACCCTTCAGAGATCAGATTCCTCCTTTCAGGCGGCTCGACATAGTCAGAGCTCTCTTAGACGCGTTGAGACGTGCTTAGGGGAAGGGTTGATAGCAGTGTTGGATCTTATATATGATAGGATTAGGCAAAGCGCTGGATGGTCTAAGAGGAGCCTATTAAAGCTTGTGTTAGAGCGGGTGGAGTGTGATGGAGGCGGGTTATACGTAGTGAGTCTCCCCACTGGTTATGGCAAGTCTAGCCTGGTGTATTCTAGTGCCATGGCTAGCCTTATAGGTAATTGTAGCTTCTCCACGATATATGCATCCCCGCTGCGCTCACTCGCAGATGACGTATACCATAGGTTTAAGGGCATATTAGAGGGTGTGGTGGATGAGGGGATAATCGATAGAATGATAGGCCTTCAATATACGGGTAGCCCCGGCAGCATTTACCTAAATAAACCAGTCGTATTCACAACCATAGACACCCTATCACTCCACATACTAAAAACACCGCCTCCCGAGATCAATAGGATAATCCGATCTATAGCCGAGGGCTCATACTACGTAGGCCACCACGAAGTGTCTCGGGGTACACTGGCTGATGCAACAGTGTTTATAGATGAACCCCACCTGGCTATAGGTGATAGGGCTATGCTTAAGACACTTCTATCGATAATCCTGTTTCTCAAGTACATAAATTCCAGTGTAGTACTCCTCACAGCCACGATGCCTAGTGAGCTAATCAGGATATTCAAGTCACCCCTACACGACAAGGTGACGGGTGGATATACTAGGGTGATGAGATACGGATACGACTTCATAGACGAGGAATTCGAATCTATGATGTCACAGCAGGCGATAACCACAATCCACAAGGATAAACCCTTGAGACACGAGAATATCATAGAACTTCTAGGTGGAGAGAGGAGCCTTGTAGTAGTAAACACTAGGAGGAAAGCTGTAGAACTCTACTCAAAACTATCCAACGTTCTACCAGTAGAAGTATTCATACTACACGGATTCATGACTAAAAAGGATAGACTAGAAGCACAGCAGGAGGTTAAACGTCGTATAGGTAAAGGCGAACCGTTAGTTCTCATTTCAACACAAGTTGTAGAGGCAGGCTTCGACGCGTCGTTTGATGCATTAATAACCGAGGAGGCTCCTGTGTTAAGCCTTGTACAAAGGGCTGGCAGAGTGGCTAGATGGGGGGAGGATAGGGGCAACATCTATATCTACAAGGCTGAGTCTAGCATGCCCTATAGAGTAGAGGAATTAGAGTTAGCCAGAGAGGCTCTATCCAGCTTAAAGAACGGTGACGGAAGGGTGAGAGTATCGTGGAGAAGCGCCGATCCACCAGGGGGTTTCATAAGCTATATAGAGCTCATAGATAGATACACTTACATACCGAAACTCGCGGAGAGTGAGATACTCTCGATATACAGGAAGGTGAGAGACCCAGTTAGGTGGATCAACCAGATATTAACCGAGGTGCTATCCGGAAGGCTTGTTAGAGAGTCGCGGTTAATCCCCCTATACGTTGAGGATAGAATAGATGAAGGAGAGATACCAGCCTCGCCAACTCTACTAAAACACCTCTACGGAGGGAGGTGTATTAAAGGGCTAATTATACTAGGCGAGGTAAAGCCCCTAGACTTAACCCATAGGAGATACCATTTTATTCTAAAGGAGCTAATTGAGGGAGATAAGTTGGATCCCTGGCTCAAAATGGCTAGTGAAGGCATAGAGGGCTTCATTATAGGCAGTAGATGTTATGAGGCTGAGGCTTATGGAACTCCTAGCATTTAAAGATGAATGCTCTATGGAGACCCTGAGGAAGCATATAAGGACCATGTATGAGTTATATGCTGAACTATTCAGGGATAGAGGGTGGGCTAGGATAGCGTCTAAGCGCGTGGGCTTAGATGAGGAAGAGTTAGACCTAGCAGTCAGGCTCACCATAGCATTCCACGACGCCGGAAAGGCGTTCTACCAAGATAGGATAGCCCGTGGAAAGGGGGCTCCACTACACGAGGCATACTCTATACTTATACTCAGGGACTATATAGACTTCAACAAGTTGAGCCGCCAGCTAGACGACCATGCAATTATGTCCATTATATGGAGTATACTTACGCATCACCTCTCAATGAGGTCTCCAAGGGACGTACTACAGGTGCTAGGCGGCACCAGCGACTTTGGGCATATACCCAGGGAGGCTAGACTCGACACCACACTCAAGGTTATGCTTGAAGATGCCATAAGCGATGTAGTAAACCCCTCTACACTACCCTCCAAGCTTTATAGGATGAGCGACGCTCAAACCCTAATAGTAGAGGCGCTAGGAAGCCTACACGACTATTATAAGCTATCCCTTAGGCTATCAAGGATACTCATCGTAACAGATAACATGGCTGCATACTTAAACAGGGCTAGCCAGTGTAGGGATAGGGAAAATCCTAATAGAAGGAGGATCAAAGTATTCATATCAGACATGCCAGGGCCAGAATATGACCATGCTAGGGGTGAGCTGATATCATGGCTAGACGTGTTCTAGTAGCAACGCTAGGCTTCGACTCTAGATTCCAGATGAAGACCCTGACTCAACTGGGGTCAGGGGGTGATATTAAGGGCATAAGCCTCGTGATAATAGTTAGACCTAGCACTGGTGATAAGAGAGCTGAGGAGGCTGAGAGGACCCTGGTGAAATTCTGCCGTGAGATTCTAGGTGTAGAGGTGCTCGTCTTAAAGGTCAATGTGCTTGATCCTCCAGCCGCTATAGGCTCTATCACAGGAGCCTTAAGGAGGATTGACCCCGACGATATAGTCGCGGATCTGAGTGGCGGTATGAGGCTGTTAATAATGGAGACTTTAGCAGCGCTCTTAGCGTATAAGAGGAATAGGTCAAATCTAAGGATAGTCTTGTGGGCTGAGGACTTATCTGGGAAAGTGGATCTAGACCCTAAGATATTCTCACTGCCTCAGGTCACGGAGAGTGATGTCAAGATTCTAGAGGTCTTAGTTAGGAAGGGTTCCCTGTCCCTTAAGGAGCTTGCCTCTGAATTATCTATACCTCGATCCACGATCCATGCTAGGCTAAGGAAGATGGTCGATGAGGGGCTTGTATCGAGGAGTAGGGTTGATGGCATGGTGGCCTATACCATTACACAACTTGGGTTAGCCGTGTATAGGGTCGAGTCTGGTGGTTAATCATGAATGGGGTTATACTAGTGAGATTAGCATGCCCCAGGGTGTCGGGTAGTACCCAGCACCCCTTCCCTTCTGCACTATTAAACCCTGCTTCTTCAGCTGTGAGGCATAGTTTAAGACGGTCTTCTGGCTTATGCCGAGGTTGTATGAGAGCTCTGAGGGGGTAGAGCCTGGCTTGGCCACTATAGCTTTCAGTAGTTTAAGCTTGTCGCTTGAGGGAACAGCCATTAGAGCCTCTATAACCTTTCCAGGCATTCTATGCTCCCACTCGCCTCCAGTATCGCTCTGCACGTATATATCAACGTTTAGCCTATGTGATACAACTATGAGTGATATGAGGGTAGATACTACTATGAATCTAGGCCCACCCGTTAAATCTGCTATTATAGAGCTATATCCCCTCTCACCAGACGCTTTTATGAGGGCTTCAGCTATCATGTATGAAGCGCTACCGAGATCCTCTGGTTCTACTTCTAGCACGCTTATATCCTCAACTCCCATTCTTGAGGCAAACATTGATAACGCCTGGAATGCCGACTTTGCACCGCCATGCAGTGGTTTAAGCGTTACTGCCAAGACCCCATCACCCCTGGTGGCTCCATGCCCCGTGAGCCTCCTCAGAGCGAAGTTCTCGTGGAATCCTAGTGTAAGTAGAAATAACCTCCCTGGCAATGCTCATCCCCGGGCTGTGGCTTAGGTATCTTACTTAGGAGTGTGGTGTTCCAAGGGTTATATATGGTGTATGCATGATGCCCAGGCTATATAAAAGCATTATCGACAACGCAGAGGGTTACGTCGTAGAGGTTTTATTCGAGCTTCTCTTCAACAGGGACTCTATACTACCCCCATTCACTTCCAGAACCATGAGGAGCATCCTATTCAAAGCCACTTGCCTCAGGGATGTAGCGTCGCTCTACGTAAAATCCAAGTCACATAAGCCAGTTACCCTGAGAGTGCTTAGAGCGGATGGCAGGCCGTTGTATAAACTTTACAGTAAAAGCGGGAGCGAGTCTAAACCATACATAGTCAAGGCAGGAAATAAACTACAGGGAGCGTTGGCGTTTTATAAGAAAACACTAGATAACACCATCTATGAGGTGTTTGCATGCGACGACGATGTAGATATAGGATACGCGGAGATCCACGTGCAGGCAGTTAAACTAAACATATACAATATCAAAGAATTCTCATTAGGTATAGACTCGTCTTATAAGGTCAGCTTCATCACGCCACTATTAATAACGACTAAGACCATGACCCCGCCCACCATAAGGAACCTCAGGTTGTGGAGGATAATAAAGGAGTCCAGACAGGCGTACAGGCTATTTCCAACGCCTGGGTATATACTATCGCAGGCCATGAGGCAGTGGCTGGCACTGGTACAGGGGATAGAACCAAGTAAGTCCTGGTATCCCTATAGTATAGGTAGGCTAGGCGACGTACTAGCTGCTGAAACTGACTACCAACTAACCCCTGTAACTGCATTCTATAGAAGAGGCGAGAAAGGACTAGTTCTTGTGCGAGGGGTAAGGGGATACGTGATCTACACGCTATTAAATGAAGCGTTGAGAGACGTTGTTGACAAACTACTCTCATTCGCTTCCATAATGGGGCTCGGTAAGAGTAGGAGTATAGGGTTCGGGGAGATAGCCGTGAAACCTCTAAACCAGGACAGTGGTTAGGGATGGGAGGGGCAGACCCTCTTATACCAACAGTAGCTGCACTTCCTACTCGGCTGCCTGGGTAGGGGTGGTTCCTCAGACTCTAATATCCTCTTAGTTGATTCAATGAGTCTCTCTGCTCGTTGCAGGTCTTCCTGTGTCACCTTAAATCTATATGCAGATCCACCCATGTATAGTATGGCCTCCCTCACAGCCCCTAACGTCTTCGTTACGAGGAGTGCATACACCATCAGCTGGTCTTTGAAGTGGCCTGACCACTTAACCCTTCTCCTGAAAGACTTAACCTCTACCACTGTATAAGGTCTATTCCCAGCTATTATATCAACTACACCAGAAAGAGCGAGCTCTTTGTTATAAACTCTTACCTCCACTCTCCATGGCCTAGGCAGGCCTAGCTCTTCAGCTACCTTTAGTTTGAAGTCGGCATCTACAACGCCACCCTTCATGCTGGGAGTAGGCCTCTCCGTTAGCCCATAGTACTCCATGATCCATGGTATAGCCTTGCAGTAAGAGTACTGCTTCACCATAGATACTGTTAGGGTGCTATTAAACGAGTATAACATTCTCGATCGCCTCCTGTCCCCAGGGTCTTCCAAGCACCACCACACGCCTCCACTCGGCCTCTGGCACTGTGAATAAGTGAACTACATCGCTCTCAGGGTTTATTATCCTTGAAGCCATTCTAGCTATATCCCTGACCCTGGCTCTTTGAGCTACTCCAACGAAAGCGCTTCTCTGGATTCTTGAGAGACCCATTGCCTGTAGCCTTCTAGATAGTCGTAGCCTGTCACTGTTATCGCTTACATCATATACAACTACAACCCTTAGTCCAGGCATGTCTCAGCACCCTCTGAACGCATTGAAGCTTGTCCCTCTTCTAATAGACCTAGCAAGCCTCCAGGCATACCTCCTAATAGCTTCTTCAACACTCATATCCTCTCCCTGTATTCTACCCTTAAGGGCCCTACTTATGGCCTCGACTATCTTCTCCCTACTCTTATAATCGAGCCTTCCATCCTCTACCCTAGGCTTCCACCCCCTCATGAATAAGTCGATTAGAGGGGAGTCTACCACCTTAACTCTGAACATTTCTACATAGTCAAAGGCTAGCACAGGCTTTCCACTCCTATCAACATGAAGGAAGCCTGCATAAGGATCTAGCCCAGCCAGCACTAGGGCTCTCCATGCTAGCGAGTATAGTATTGCATAACCGTAGTTTAGAGATGAATTAACTGGATCTCCTGAATCCCAGCTTCTTCCTTCAAACTCTAGGTTCTCCGGTAGAATGCGGCCTAGGGTGGACCAGTATACCCTTGCAGCCTCGGCCTCATACTTTAATATAACCCTTCTTGCCTCGTCGATATTGGATATCTCCACGCCATCTCTCAGCCTACTCACTAGCTCTTGTATGTGTGCTATTGCATCCTTCACCATACCCCTATTCTTATAATGGTATCTCTTAAGGTGGCATGCCTGGTTATGCATCTTCGACGATGCTATTTCAACGGCTATAGTGACCCCTTGCCCGTTATTGTAGGCTAAATACTGCATTCTCCTAGTCTCTGGGGTTCTAGTGTAATGACTTGAGTACATAATGCCTATGGGGTCACCTCGATGATCTAGTACCACTAGTTCTATGCCGCTTCTCAACATGACTCTAAGAGCCCTGCTTGTAATAGATACCCCACTGCTAGCCACCACTACAACGTCAACGTCTGAGAGGGGAATTATGGTCTTTTTATCCCCAGAAATTATAGATAGGGAACCGTTATCCACCCCCAACTTAACTCCATACCCCGATACATGTAGCATCTTAGGCACTCTTCCCCCACCCCCCATTATGGCATTCTCTAAGGAATGGGCATGTATCAGGGCAAGACCCCGCCACTGGCGGTTCAACACCTTCAAGCAGCATCTCTATCACGTCATCTCTAGCCTCTATGAAGTCCTGCCTAAGCTCACCTGATATGTAGACTGGTTCAACGCTGATCCTAGGATTACCTCTCTCCACGTCTTCCACGTGTATTATAACGCCGTAATCAAATGGAGCTTCCAGCTCGGCTTCAAGTGCTAGCGCATAGCCAGCCAAACCCACTCTCTGCCTCCTATCCCTCCTTCCATACTTGATGTCAACAACAACCCCAGCATCTCCTAAGGCGTCTACACGGAGGCTGCTGGACAAGCCTAATGGCGACCCATCAACCCTGTACTCTGAGATCCACGGTAGCCACCCAATGCCAATGCCTCCGTGTATAATGGTTGATCCAGCAGACTCTCCAGCCCACATGAGAATCAAGGATCTATAGAGCTCCCTAGCCCACGCAGGCTTGCCCTTGAACCTAGTCTCAGCCCTGTCATAGAGTATCCTGTAGGCGTCCCAAGGCTTCATACTCCTAGAAAGCAGTATTCTCAAGTCACTAGCAGCATAATGAAAGACCTCGTGGACTACAAGCCCCATGGTCATAGCGTTGCTAAAAGCACCTTTAACCCCTCTCCTCCTCAACCATACGTCACGCATAGTGCTACAATACCTGTATGCAACCTCACTAACACCAAGACCCAAGTAGGCTGAGGGCCTGATCGGCGGTTCATCCCACCTCCATCCCCTTAGCTCTCCAGGGATAGGATTAGAGTCCCTCAGTGGATGAAGCCTCCTCAAAGCCCTTCTAACAACAAAACCAAGCACAACACAGCACCCCCGCAGTATAGAATTAGAAAAGAAATCTGATACCCATTGCAATATCACCCTAGAACAAACTCCCTAAAACCCCGGGAACACAAATAATGCGTTATAAACGAGACACACAAATAAAACAGTACAAACTCATATAACAGCGACGCAAAACAACAACCTACAAGGATACAACCACACATCTCCCCCTAAAAAGACTGAGAATTCCCAAAAATCAAGGGAACAATATAAACATTACTCCCCCAAAACCAGTAAAACCCATATATAAGCATTACTAATTGTAAACACATAAACTAACGAAAATCACCCCTATTCCCAAGAATCAAGGGAATATAT
>WAQN01000053.1 GCA_015520195.1 Desulfurococcales archaeon
CAATAACGATTTCTAAGAGCAATTGACTACTATCCATAAGCTTCTATCACAAGTACGTGAAAGGAGTATAAGAGAGCTCATGGCAAGCTCTATGACGATGTAGTGTTAATACTTAGTGGGAGTAGACCTGGTTATGGTAACATGTAGAGTACAGGCTCCACGATGTTAAAATGTTCTAGTTATTAAAAGAGGCCATGGCTAGAGGCTAACTGAAGGTATAAGGGCTTAGAGGTTATATGCATGAGACATCGCGAGATACAGCACATTGTTATAGTGTGAAAGCGCTATTCTTTGGGACTAATGCATTTTTAGGTAAATAGACTCAAGCTTCTATTGATAGGGAGCAAGGAGGCTTGTAATAGAGCTATATCAATAAAATGGCGACGATTGGAGCTAGTGATTAGAGGTCGTATAATTTTATACTATTAATGGTGATGCTAGATCTTCCTTCACTACTCTAAAGGCTATGCTTGTTATAGTCTTCTCTACACCTTCGAGCTTGTTTACCCACTTTATGAATTTATCTAGTTCATCTATACTCCTAAACCGCGCGACGACTATCATATCATACTCGCCAGTGACATCGTAAACTGCTATTGTCTCGTGCCTTGAAGCTAGTATCTTTTCAAGTTCCTCTATATAAGACCCTTGTGCTGAGACGTGTATTACAGCGGTTACAGTGAATCCCAGCATTCTATAGTCTATATTTATAGTATAGCCTTTGATCACATTAGCCTCTTCAAGCCTCCTCAACCTGGAGTATACAGTCGTATGCGGCATTTTCAGGATACTGGCAAGTTTTCTAACGCTAATCCTCGAATTACGCGCTAACACTCTGACAAGTGAGAGGTCTATAGGATCTAATGCTTTATACATTGTATAATTCACCATGATATAATAATATTGATTGTGCATTATAATAAGGTTTTTTGCTATCTATTGTTTATTTGTAACAGCTAAAAGAACTTATAACTGTCGTACACGGTTTTCCAGCTCTCGATACTGGGTTTAGGTGGATGCTGTATGGATAAGGCTCTAGCACCAGAGGATGCTGTGGAGAGGATCAGAAGAGATGGAATAGAATGGGTAGACCTCCAGGTGACTGATCTTTCAGGCAGGTTCCATCATGTGACCATAAGCTCTAGCATGGTGACTCCTGAGACGCTTGAGGAGGGTTTCGGGAAGCTTGATGGGAGTAGTGTTAGGGGGTTCGCTACTATAGATGAGAGCGACCTTGTATTGAAGCCGGTGTTAGAGACGTATGCTGTTCTCCCGTGGTTTGATAAGACGGCTAGATTTATAACCCAGGTTTACGGTTTCCTGGGTTCGGGTAGGTTTATAAGGGATCCACGTTATGTGTCGGAACGCCTAGAGTCTAAGTTATCAGGCGAGGGGTTAACTGCCTACGTCTCTGTAGAGCCAGAGTTCTTCATATTCGACTCTATGAAGTTCAGGGTGGATGGGTTTATGTCCTATTATAAAGTTGAGTCCCGGGAGGCGTACTGGAATGGAGGGGGAGGAGCTAGGATAAGGACTAAGGAGGGCTATTATCCTACTCCACCCCTAGATCAGATGATGCAGGTGAGGCAGGAGATAGCTTCTACTTTAAGAAATTACTTTGGCGTGGAGGCCGAGGTTCACCATCATGAAGTAGCTACTGCTGGTCAGGCTGAGGTTAACTTTAGATACTCGACTCCTACAAGGACTTCCGATAACTTACAGACTCTAAAGTATGTTGCCAGGATGGTTGCCTATAGAAGGGGCCTGATGGTAACGTTTATGCCTAAAGTGCTAGCTAATGATAATGGGAGTGGGATGCACACACATGTAAGCATATGGCGTGACGGTACAAATCTATTCTATGATCCTAGCGACGAGTATTCGGAGATAAGCCAATACGCCAGGTACTTCATTGGAGGACTGATAGAGCATGGAAGGGCGCTCTCAGCATTCGTATCCCCAACAGTAAACAGTTATAGGCGCCTCATACCAGGATACGAGGCTCCAGTGTATCTTGCATGGAGCAGGGCTAATAGAAGTGCAGCAATAAGGATACCGTCATACTTTAGAGGGGATCAGGCATCGAAGAGGATAGAGTACAGGCCTCCAGACCCCACGGCTAACCCCTATTTGGCACTATCAGCAATAATACTAGCAGGCCTAGATGGCGTTAAGAAGAAGATAGACCCAGGAGATCCCGTAGATGAAAACATATACATGATGACAGAACAGAAGAGGAGAATGCTAGGAATAAAGACACTACCGAGATCACTAGACGAGGCGTTAGACGAGCTAGAAACCGACAACGAATTCCTAAAACCAGTATTCAACAAAGAAATAATCCAGACATACATAGACATGAAAAGAGAGGAATCACAAAGACTAAAACCATACCCGCATCCAGCAGAAGTATACCTATATCATGACGCATAAACACCAAAAACCTCCAACCAACAACCATCAAACAGGGGCCCGTGGCCTAGCCAGGAAAAGGGCGCCGGCCTCCGGAGCCGGAGGTCCCGGGTTCAAATCCCGGCGGGCCCGCCACAAATATCTCTTTGTCATAGTTAAGTTATGTTAATAATATATCGGTTTCCGAATGTTGCATACTCATGTCGTCACCATGCAACATATTACCGCTAATCATGGCTGATATATAACTAGGGTGGGTTTAGGGGGTTGACATCTACCAACCAAGAGGAGAGGCGGGGAAAGCCTTGGTGGAGCCTGGTAGATCCGGGAAAGCTCGATCAGGAGTTGCGTAGAAGGCTGCTTGAGAGGCTAGTTAGAAAGCATGGTGTTAAGGCTACCTCAGACCTCCTGGGAGTAGACCGTACACTCGTCTATCGTATGAGGAAGGGAAGGGTGGCCGTTGGAGATCATCACATCTCCAAGATCCTAAGCGGTTTGAGCATGGAGGAGTTTGAGGAAGAGCTAACCCTCGGAGAGAAACTAGAAGCGCTGGGAATAATAAGTGGTGAGAGGATAAACTACACACTACTACTAGAGGTTCTAGCCGTGGCGTTGAGAGACCCCTACGCAAGAAGCCTAATACTAAGATACGTGACCCAGCATTACAGGGAAGACTTGAGGGAAATGCTAGAGTCAGAGCTGGAGATGAAGCGCCTCCAATGGACAAAGGGCTTCGAGGAGTATCTAAGGAAGCCTCACAAAGGGAAGCCCATTATCAGAGAAGACACTCTAACATACTATCATAACCTATTCAAGAAGCACCTAGAGGGCAGGAAGCTATCTAGGAGCCTGGTTGAAGAGGTAGCAGAGTCAGGCAGCCAATGGCTGAGGGTGGTCTTCAGGCATTATGCGAGATACCTCTATACCCGGGGTGAGATCAGTCATCAAACACTCCACTGGATAGAAATTAGGGTACCGGGAAGGAGGACCCAGAGGACTCCGAGGAACCCTGTAATAGACTACGACGTGCTACGCTCAACCCTAGAGTTTCTCAGGGAGAGCAACTGGAAGTACTACGTGCTTTACAGGCTCATGCTTGAGTCAGGCCTACGCTTCGAACACTCCCTACACATGCTATCCTCACCTCAGCTCGATGGAAACGTTGTAATCTATGACAGAGTCTACCCGAGGCTCTACTGCGATCGGGAGAGGGGCTTCTGCCGCCTATACATCGGCTTTAACAGGGGAGTTAAACGGGCAGAGTTCGCCTATACATCCACACAGACTATAGGGATGATTAAGCAGCTTGGATCCCTAAAGGTTCATAGGAGGAGTGTAGAGCGCTATGCTTTCAAGCATGGACTTGTGATGCCAGGACTACTAAGGAAGGCCTCCTGGCAGCTCTTAATAGCATCTGGTGTTCCTCGGGAGGTTGCCAGATTCATACACTCCCGCTTTGGGGAGCTTAGAATCAGCGAGTCCTACTACGAGAACCTGGTATCGGAGGCGGATCAATGGTATCCAAGATACCTCCACCACCTCAGCGAGCAAGAGCTAATCTAACAGCTTATATAAAACGGGAATGAAATCAAACACTCTTATCTTCCATTAGATCAGTGTTTTAGGGAAATAAGACTCTCTTCTTACTCCTAGACATTGATCTAATTTCATAATAACCGGCTTTACAATGTAGAAGTAGTTTAGCTTGGTTCTCAGGTGTGATTAATTGAATGGTGTGGAAGGGGGCTTCCTTAAATGATTGTTGTATGAGTCTTAAAGGGAGGTGATTTCTATTTAAATGCCATTATTATAATTTGTTTGTTTCTAGAATGGATAGATCATCTCTTATATTCTTCCCTTAGCCTTCTCCTTAGGGTTGAGTATCCCACTTCTAAAACCCTGGCTATGTCTTTGAGACTTAAGCCTTTACTCCTGAGCTCCTCATACTTCCTCCAGTCTATAAGCTTCCGTGGTCTTCCAACATGTTTGCCTTCTAGCTTTGCCCTCCTCATGCCCTCCCGGGTTCTTTGCCTTAAGAGCTCCCTCTCCCTCTCAGCAGCCCAGGCGAGTACTGCAACTACGAGCTTCCTAACCTGGCTGTCTAGGCTTTGGAGGAATGACTCTCGGGGGCTGACTGGGAGTATTGGGGCTCCCAGCCTCTCCAGCTCCTCAATAGCTTTCAATGTCTCATAAAAGCTCCTCCCTATCCTGGAAAGCTCATATACAAGCACAGGCCTAGGCTCAACTCTCACCCTCTCAAGGAGTCTCCTGTAGCCTTCCCTTCTCCATGGAGGTATTGCTCCACTAATACTCTTATCAATGAACCATTCCAAGATCCTAAAGCCATGATGATGAGCCTACTCTACTATTGCGATCTCCTGGTTACTGGGGTTCTCATCGTCAAGGCTAACCCTGACATACGCATAAGCGCTCTTTACCCCTGCACCCTTACGGGCAAGGCTCATGACTGGTACCCTCCCTTATGGGTAGGTGCCTGAAAGGGACCCCTAACGAGCAACTCTATCCAGCTTCATGATGATTTCGTTTAGCTTTTCGATGAAATAAGGATCCCAGAGAGGGTCCGGGAGGTATCCCTGTACACCCTCCATTGAAGTTATGGTCTTTATTATGGAGAAAGCCACTCTTAGTAAGGTGATGAAAAAGTCCCTTGTCCACTTTGACAGTGTTGTTATCCCCATGGGTGTTTGGGCTCCGTATACTTGGAGCTCAGCCTTCACGCTACCCTGCTCCCGGTTATAGTAGACCTTGACTGTTCTAGAGCCATCTCCTGATAGCATCTTTTTGAGAAGCTCTACATCCCACTTAAGGGGAATGTATATCTCAAGCCTAGTAACCTTGTTTGCTCTCTCCCTACTGGCCTCTACTGCTAGATCGAATAGTGTTAGGGAGTCTGCCGATGTCCTTATAAGCGGATCATTCTTGTAGAGTGACTCTAGACGGGCATTCTCCACTAGTAAGT
>WAQN01000054.1 GCA_015520195.1 Desulfurococcales archaeon
ATATAGTATTGGGTAGTGGGGATGGCTGGCTGTATTATATATCATATGATGGTTCAAGCTATATTGTTAATCAAGCGGTTCAACTGGACACATACTGGCCTCAGTGGATCGATAAGGATGCGCCCGCTACAGCATCATCTATTCTCTTATTAAATATAGATGGAGACGCTGCATACGAGATCGTTGCTTTTTCGACTGATAATCGTGGTGGTGGAGGAGTTCTAGACTATACATTATACCTAATAGACGGCGCTAATATCAATATCATTGACTCGTTAACTATAACATTCAATGATCTTGGGATAGGCAGTGATTCAGAGTGGATATACTCGTGGCCGAGTATATCAGCTGGAGATGTCGATGGTGATGGAGCCTTAGAAGTAGTTGCCATAGCATATCAAGGGGTGCTGTGCTTTGACTGGCAATAAAGTGATCATGCTCTTATTTATAATAACATTATTAATGGTGCTTAATATTCCTCTCTCCAATGCCTACGTAGATAAAGACGTTTCACACAAAAAGTCTGTATTTGAAGTAGGCAATGAGAAGCATAGCTGTAGGATGTGCCATCAGGGAGTTCCCCAGGGCGGAGCATCTGTATCCAATATTGTGTTTGAGGGTTATAGGTGCCTTGCATGCCACTACTCGATAAATTCCACTCATGATATAGCTGGTGTCACCGCTTCCAGTGCGCATAGGTCTCTTCTCTGCACTAACTGCCACGATATGATTCATGCTGGCCATGCTCAGTATCTCGTAGACCCTGATAATAACGTCTATGGATGTGCTGGTGGTAAATGTCATCAGACCCTTGCCGCCAGGCTTGAGCCCCCTGCAAGCCAGGTTACTACTAAGTGGGTATATGCGTATCATTCAGTGAATACAGCTACACGGACTTGGAGGATAAATGGTGCTATATGGTTTCTAAATATAGGTTATAAAAAGCAGATTTATCCGAACTCCTTTGTAGATCCATTTAGTGGAGATATAACTAATCCCACATCCACTACACTGTATAGATCTTGCCTGAAATGTCATTTTACTAATCCAGGAAGCGAGCAATCCGGGACAACAACGTATCGGACAACCCATAATGATAATTGTTACCAATGCCACTCCTCTAACATAACACAATCCCCTTGGAATCTTGGCCCACACACTGTAGCAAGGCCTATTAATGGAAACATTTATTGCTCTAGATGCCATTCTGTAATAGCTAGCCGAGTCTCCAACAGCATCCACTATAACCTTGAATGTAGATACTGTCATTCCATGCTTCACATATCTGGGTTCAATCAAACGGTCTCCTGGCTGACAATATACTATCCAAAGAATGGTCCTCTAATAACTCCCACATTACCCGAGGTCATAAGCGGTCGGAGTATATTCCTCTATACTATAGATAATACGTCAATATATAACATACCGGTAAGGCCAGTCTCTACTGGGACAGGATACACTTTAGCCACCCCAATTTATACTCTACGCTGGGACGCTTCGCCAATAATACAGTATGATAATAACAACATAACCTGCTTGAACTGTCATTTCGTTGGATGGCAGGATCCTATAAAAGCTTCATATGAGTTTAAATGGAATTTAGCCCTAGCAATTGACCCACACTCTATACAAAACCCTGAAACTCTGCCTAATACTTCAACCTCTCCTGAGCCAAGCACTTCGTCTACCTCATATATGGTGGTGATTATAATTGTTAGTATTACAGTAACGCTGGTGATGATTTATGCTAAGAATAATAACATTAATATTAATTAGCATGGTTATAATAGCTAACATATCCTTAGCAAGAGAGGGTAGCAGTGTTTATGGGGTGGCTATATACCGTGAAAACCCTTATCTAATAAAAGTAAAGGTTTCTATTAGAGATGGAAATGGAACCATTAATGTATATGGGGCAGGAGGAGACACGTTATTTAGAGAATCGCTTAAAGAAGCCTGCTACTTAGCTGCCTGGATCCACGGGATCAATCCTTGGTCCCTAGATTATGATGTTTTCATAGATCTAGGCCATCTTAATACAAGCATGCTTTACGGCCCCAGCCTATCTTTAGCAGTATATTTAGCCTCTATATCATCAATTCTCACTATAAAAATCCCCAATAACTTTATTGTGACCGGCATGATTAATCCTGATGGTAGCATAGGTTTTGTCTCGGATGTAGATAAGAAAGGCGAGTTAGCTGATAGGCTTGGTATACCCTATTATCTATATCCTGCCATGCAGGAAAACTTATACGATATAGTCGAGGAGGATGTGCATGTGGGGGCATTCACCTTCTCCACTAAGTCTGTATTAGTTAAGAGAGGTATCTTAAGCAACATATCTGCTAACAAAACACCTATACCAGACGCTATTATAGCCGAGCACTTCGTGTTAAATAATAAATATGAAAATAAAACCGTTAATTACATCAATAGTATTTATATTTTAAGATCAGAAGATAGCCTTAATATATTAAATTTAATATATAATAAAACTATTAATTATCTATTATATATTAAAAATTCATATACGCATTTAGCTGAAAGCGTTATGATAAGTCGAGTTA
>WAQN01000055.1 GCA_015520195.1 Desulfurococcales archaeon
GCGGGATTATGGATTAGTGGTGCCGCCGTAGCTCAGCCTGGCGGAGCGCCGGACTCATACGGCTCCGCGCTCCGAAGTCGGTGGAGGGAGTCTGGGGGATCCGGAGGTCCCGGGTTCGAATCCCGGCGGCGGCACCATTGCCAGTTATTCTCTTGTCAAACATCCTATGTCTTTGATTTGCATTATTCTCCATGCTTTTGTATAGTAGAATCGCTAGTGCAAGATTTTTATTGGTTTCAAACTATTATATAAATAGAAGCGAGTGCGTTAATAGTGGGGTGAATGCTCCTGGTAGAGCTGAGACTAGCTAGGATAGACCTTTCCTCTCAGAAGGTCAGAGAAGAGAAGATAGACGACAAGACTGTCAGAAAGTTTATAGGTGGCAGAGGCCTCGGAGCCTACCTAGCCCTCAAGGAGATCCCTGCTGGTATAGACCCCTTCAGCCCAGAGAACAAGGTCTACATACTAACTGGGCCCATTGTAGGCACTGCTGCTATTGAGAGTGGCCGTTATCATGTAATAGCTAAGAGCCCCTTGACAGGCATACTTGGAGACGCTAATAGTGGAGGACAGTTTGGGCCGTGGCTGAGATTCGCTGGGTATGACGGAGTAGTCCTTGAGGGGGCCAGCGAGACTCCTGTCTGGATAAGCATTGTGGATGGAGAGGTCAAGATAAATGATGCTTCACACCTGTGGGGTAAAGGTGTATTTCACACTGAGAAGCTTATAAGAGAGGAGGTTGGCGTTGAGAAGGAGTCGCTGGGTAGTGTATTAGCTATAGGACCTGCTGGTGAGAATAAATCTAGGATTGCAGCGGTTATGAATGACAGATATAGGGCTGCTGGTAGGGCTGGTTTAGCTGCTGTTATTGGGTCTAAAAAGGTCAAGGCTATCTGGGCTTTCGGTAATAGGAAGGTTATGGATGAAATATACGATAAGGATAGGTATATGAAGGAGGCAAAGAAGCTTATAAAGAAGCTGATGGAGCACCCGATAAGTAAAGCATTGTACGAGTATGGTACATCAGTCCTTGTTAATGTGATTAATACTCACGGAGGGCTCCCGACTAAGAACTGGACGCGTGGGACATTCGAGAAGGCTTTCGATGTAAGTGGAGAGAAGCTTGCTGAGACATACCTTAAGGCCAGGAAGGGATGCTGGGGTTGTGTGATCCAGTGTAGTAGGGTATCAGAGGTTCCTGGAGGACCCTTCAAGACTCCGCTCTCTGAGGGTCCAGAGTATGAGACTATATGGGCTAATGGGCCTGACACGATGGTGGGAGACCTTGCAGCACTGACTAAAGTCAATTACCTATTAAATGATATGGGCTTCGACACTATAAGTTATGGATCCACGGTAGCCACGCTAATGGAGATATATGAGCTGGCAAAGCAGGGCAAGCTACCGGAGGATAAGGCTAAAGAGCTATACGAGTTACTCGGGGATATAGAGCCTGAGTGGGGTAATGCACATGCACTCATAGAGCTCGTGTGGAGGGCTGCATATAGGAATAGAATAGGAGACTTAGTAGCAGAGGGGGCTAAGAGACTTGCAGAGTACTTCGGAGTGCCAGATGTGGCGATCCACGTTAAAGGCATGGAGATGCCAGCCTATGATCCGAGAGCTATAAACAGTATGGCCCTTGCATACGCCACAAGCAATAGAGGCGGGTGCCACCTAAGAGCTTATAGTGTAAGCTTCGACGTGCTAGGTGTACCGAAGAAGTTTGACCCATTGAAAGTGGACTTGGAGAAGGTTAGGCTAACTAAGGAGCAGCAGGACTACTTCTCCTTCATAGACTCGCTAGTAGTCTGCAAGTTCAACACGTTCTCTACTGGCCCGGAGGACTACGTGGAGCTGATGAAAGCTGCTACTGGCTGGGAGGACTTCACTGTCGAAGAGTTACTCACAACCGGAGAAAGGATATATAACACAGAGAGACTCTTCGCCGTCAGAGAGGGCACCGGGTATAAGGATACACTGCCTAAGAGGCTCCTAGAAGAGCCACTCCCAGACGGACCTGCTAAGGGTAAGACAGCCAAGGAGCCTCTGGAGAAGTACCTACCCGAATACTATAAGCTGAGGGGATGGGTAGACGGTAAACCACTACCAGACACGCTTAGAAGGCTTGGTCTAGACGAGTTCCTCTATATAGTACAGTAGCCTCCACCTACAGGCGGTATAATGGCTATCTCATCCCCATTTTTTACAGTCGTCTTCTCCTTCTCCGGTAGATAAGATATCTCCCTCCCATTCAATAGTACCCTGTGATCCTCGGATATCCTTTCCCCGCTAAGCACCTCTCTCCCTACATCAGGGAACATCTCCGCTATAACCTTAACAACATCAAATACCGTTGAACCTTCAGGAACCTCAACCTCATGCTCAAGCTTTTTAGTCATAGAATATAGTATTCCTAGAGTCTTGACCTTTACCTTTACCATAAGCACTACACCACGAATAGTGCCCTAGGAGAGAATAATACCTTGTCACCCTCATTAAGCTTAGTATGTAAGCCCTGAAGAAAATCGATCCTTCTACCATTAACGGCTATCTCAACTGGCCATCTGATCTTCTCTCCGTTATCCTCAAGCACAGCCTTCTTAAATCCCCTTATGAATTCTCTATCTAGAACTTCTATTAAATCCAACACGGTAGAGCCTTCAGGTAAATCCACGTCTATCTGGAACCTACCAGCCATTTTATAGAACTCCTGTATAAATAGGGCCTGGACCCTCATACCTCTTACACCAGGTAATTTAACATTTGATTGTGGTAAATTAATATTTTTAGAGCACCCAGAACACTTAAAACCCTAGAGCTAGGATAACATGGTGATTGGTGAGTAGTAGTGCCAACCCACGGCTCAATGACGAAGGCTGGGAAGGTTAGGAAGCAGACTCCAAAGATAGAGGCTAAGCCTAAGAAGGGTCTACCTCCAAGGCTTAAGAATAGAGTAAAATATGTTAAGAGGATAGAGCAGCCTATAAGGGCTAGATAGCTAGTCTTCGACTAGAGGACCTATTACCTGAGCTCCAACTAGCTTATTTATCCTCTCGACTTCCGCATCCACGTATTTTTGAATCTCCTCTATGTCGTCCTCAGTTAATCCCTTGAACCTGCCCTGTAGCTTTAGATAGTGTCTCACATGTTTCCTCTTAGGAACCCTAACAGTAACCTTGAATGAGCCGTGATCCATTTCCCAGTTAATCCACATGGCTGTCTCAGTGGCTAGCCTAGCTAATTTTATTCCATACCGTGGATCGAACTTCCAACCAGCAGTACATGGTTGCAGTACATGGATAAACGAAGGCCCTTCAACCTGTAGTCCTTTAAGGAACTTCTTGTCCATATCCATGAAGTGTGCTACATTGGTTGTAGCTACATAGGGGATCCTGTGAGCGGCCACTATCTCGGCTATAGGCTTCTTAGGTTGCAGCTTTCCTCTCATGACCTTGCCTATAGGAGTTGTCGTGGTCCATGCATGCAGGGGAGTTGAACCGCTCCTCTGTATACCTGTATTCATGTATGCCTCATTATCATATAGGACGTACATCAGTTTATGCCCTCTCTCCAGCATCCCACTTAAAGCCTGGAAGCCGATATCATACGTGCCTCCATCCCCTGCCAATACTATTATGTTTATCCTCTTAGAGGGATCAATGAGGCCTTTACGACTCATAGCTTTTAGCGCCGCTTCAACCCCACTAGCCACAGCTGCGGCGTTCTCGAAGGCCACGTGAAGCCAGGGAACCTTCCATGAGGTGTACGGGTACATGGTGGTGGAGACTTCTACGCAGCCAGTGGCGTTTACTACTATGGTGTTTCTGCCTGCAATCTTTAATAAGTGCCTCACTATGGTAGATGCTGTGCATCCAGCGCATAATCCATGTCCTGGATTGAAGAGCTCTTCCCTGGGTAAATCCTTTATACTCCTAAGCCTTAACCCGGCCATCACTTTACCTCCACCCCCCTTACACCCCAGTATATGGACTCCCTGTAGAGGGGTGAATCTCTACCCTTCCTCATATAGACTTCAGCTAGCTTGACGAAGTCGTCCTCAGTTATAGTCCTCTGCCCTATTCCCGCTATCACACTTGCTATAAGTGGGGCATCATCTTCATAGTAGTATGCCGATATGACCTCTAGAGCTACTGGCCCAGCTATCCTAGCTCCATAGCTTATAGCCCTGTCAACGACAATCAATTTTTCTAGGTTCCTAGTCTTCTCAACTAGATCCTCCACTGGGAATGGCCTCCATAACCTGAGTCTAGCAGCTCCTACCCTAAACCCTTTACTTCTCATAGTATCTATAGCCTCTACCAATGTGCCATACACGCCGCCGTATACTAGGAAGCCTATCTCGGCGTCGTCCATCATATAAGTCTCCACTGGCTCATAATCCCTACCCAAGAGCTCTCCTAACAGCTTATCCGTCTCCTTAACTACTTTTAATGCCTCATTCATAGCGACTACCTGCTGGTATTTTAACTCATAATACCATTCTGGAGGCGTTATTGTCCCCATGGTCACAGGCCTGTTGGGATCCAGCTTTACCCTATCCCTTCTTGGCAGAAACTCTCTAATCCTCTCTGGACTCTTAGCTATATATACTGGCTCATACGTGTGGCTCATGGCGAAACCATCATAGCCTATCATTACTGGCAAGAGGATTCGGGGATCCTCCGCTATCCTGAAGGCCTCTATAACTGTATCATATACCTCTTGGGCTGTAGATGCTATTAGAGTTACCCATGAGGTGTCGCGCGTGTTCATAAGGTCGCTATAATCATTCCATATACTTATTGGAGCTGATAGTGCCCTTGTTGGGACAGCCATAACAACTGGAAGCCTTAACCCAGATGCTATGTGTAATATCTCATGCATAAGCTCAAGACCCTGACTCGACGTTGCAGTAAACACCCTAGCACCAGCAGCTGAAGCTCCCACCACAGCACTCAGTGCTGAATGCTCGCTCTCAACATGTATGAGCTCGGCGTCCATCTCACCATTAGCTATCATCTCAGATATTTTCTCCATAACAGTTGTCTGTGGGGTAATCGGGTATGCTGCCACGACATCTACATCAGCATCCCTCACAGCATACGCTACAGCCTGGTTGGAACTTAGAGCAAGCCTTACCTGTTCTACTACAAGCCTTTGAACCGCCACTGCTCACTTCACCTCCTCAATAAAGTCTATAGCATCTACAGGACACTCCTCAACGCAGATGCCGCAACCCTTACAGTGGTCATAGTCTATTTCAAGTGTAACATCCCAGGTCTTACCCTTAGATGACGTGTAAGGCTTGTCCAAAATGTGGATTACACCGTCTGGGCAGTAAACCCAGCATAAGAGGCATCTTATGCATGCATCCTGATTTATCACTGGCTTAAATACCCTCCAATCCCCTGTCTTCCTCCTAACACTATTACCAGGCTCCAGGATAACGCCTCCCAGGGGGAGTTCCCTCCAAGTCGGAAGTTGTGAGTCCACACTAGACCACCTCCACTAGATTAAAAGCTCTTCTAATAGCCTCTACATTCTTCTCACCAATATGGCCTCCAAACGTCTCCATTACGGCGTCTTCTACGCTCTTCAACCCAACGACCTTAGTCACCCTCAGTAAAGCGCCTAACATTGCCATGTTAACTATTGGAACACCAAGAATATCTAATGCTATCTTAGTTGCATTAACAGCAGCTACCTTAACGTTAATGCCTAACTTTGATTTAAACTCCTCAGGTGCAAGTCCTGTATTCACGATCAAGTAACCGTCCTCTTTCAACCCAGGCATATATAAATCTGGTGGAAGGCTTGTATCTAGTACTACAACGACATCAGGATTCCTTATAGGCGCTCTAGTCCTGATAGGGCTATTACCGACTCTATTATACGCCTTAACCGGGGCACCCCTCCTCTCTGCTCCGAATTCTGGAAAAGCCTGAGCGTAGAGGCCCTCCATCACAGCGGCTTCGGCTAGGACTGTTGCCGCGGTTACAGCTCCCTGACCCCCCCTGCCATGCCATCTTATCTCTATCCTGCTACCCACAGGGGCCACCCGTACAAGCATCTATTTCAAATATAAGGATATATGCCTAGAGATTAATAAGTATACGTAAATATAGTATCCTTCAATTGCAACTAATAGTTCATAAAAATATTAACAGTGTTAATGTCATTCTCCGTTAAACATTAAACCTCTTATAAGAGCAATATCCATAAGGAGGCCGTTGAAGAGTACTCCCGACCCTGAACCCTATAACCGGGGTTGATGTGAAGGCATTTGTCTGAGGCCAGAAATGAATACAAACCCTAGTCTATAAAATATGAAATTAATAAATCTAAGGGTAAGCTTGGGTCAAGTATTTTTAGACTGGCTACTGGTGTTCTCTACTTCTAAGAAGTATAATTATGATTCCTATAACAGCTATAGTTAATGCTACTATAATGAGGCTTGTCTTTTTACCCTCTACCTCGTTGTCTCCAGTTAAAGTCGTAGTCTGCGTTTCCCGATAGCCCGCCTCCCTCGATTCACTTGACATGCTTGATCTAGTCTCTATCATTGATTCCTCCTTAGTTTTAGTTTCTTTATAGCTCGACTTCGATTCAGCAATCATAGACTTTGATGTTGGTGTTGTAGATCGTATTTGCTGTAAGAGGCTTTCAAGTTCTTCCTTTGTTTTTGCCTGATCCTGCCTATAATAGATTATGGGACTAGTTACCTCAACCTTTATTGTGCCGTTATCAGCCTCTATAATAGCATTCCCCTTTGACTCAGTTATGTTGAAGTCCCTAGCTATCATACACGTGACTTCAAGCACTGAATCAGCTAGATTATTTGGATTATAATTAAGCCTATTACATATATCATTTATAGCATTTAATATTAGGTTTGGATTAGTTTTTGTATAGACTCTTGCCTCTACCCATGACCTGTCTTTAAATGTCTTATATTCTATCTTGATCGTTATGTCACCTGTATACAGCCTCGTTGCATTTAAATGCGCTTTTATTATAGACAGTATTATTGGTTCTTTAATTATAGCCTCTATATCCACCTCCTGTCCCGCTTCTCCTTTAGAAGTCCAGTTTTTGACCTCTATAATATCACCTAGCCCATATGATTTTAACAGTGAATTAACTATTGACTCATTCAATTGTGATAGCAATATGAGAACTGTTGAAGGTTCTTTTCCTAGTGGGATTATCCTTATGTTAATTTTTCTAGGATCGTTTTGCTCTATATCAGCTATTAGCTTAATGGTTGACTTCTGTGTATTGTTACCTGCTGTCAACATTACTGTGCTCTTTGAGATCAGCATTATATTATTGCTTTTCTCATATTCAGCCTCTATATATATTGTTATATTGAAGGGTAATCCTGTCCCCCCTTTTGGCATATAAATAGCGTTTAAGAGTAATCCCCTATTAACTGATATATTTGACATTAGCATACCACTTATAGTTGTATTTGTCTTAATAGTTGTTTTATATATTACTCTAGCACCGTTAGGGGCTTTCTCTATTGTTAGAGCCTGCTGTTCTATAGTATATGCGTTTGAAACATTGAATAATATGGCAAGTAGTAATGATAACGCTATAGCTAAATGTCTAGCCTTCATAGCTCCCTCCATCCCAGTCCAATTAAGATGTTAATATGATGTTAGTGTTAATTAATAAATAACCGCTTATGTCTCGTAAATAGATGTGTTATACTTCCCTTTGACTTAGTTTATGACGGCATTAAATAACCATTGACTAGTTGATAAGTTAATTTTTATGTAAACTATTAACTTACGGCATTGCTATAGACTACTAGCGCCTCTCTCTACATTTCCTAGCCTTTTGTGACTCCTATCGGCCTCATCCTGGCGACGAGCCTCGCTATTCCTACTGCATCTGCGACCTGCGCTACTTTATCTACGTCTTTGTAAGCCTCAGGCATCTCTTCTACAACCGTGGCTACGTTACTTGCTCTTATGTAGATCCCTTTAGAGGCTAACTCTTCTACCACCTGCCTGTAGGATTTCGTCCTTTTAGCCCTTGCCCTGCTCATCCACCTACCTGCTCCATGGGGTGCTGTGTACCAGCTCTTGACCCCGCTCTCTACTCCAGCTAGTATATAGCTTGCTGTACCCATGCTGCCTGGTATGAGTACTGGCTGGCCTACATCCTTATAGTCTGCTGGTATTTCTGGATGCCCTGGTGGGAATGCCCTGGTAGCCCCTTTTCTGTGGATAACCAGCTTCTTCCTCTTACCGTCTACATCATACTCCTCTATCTTAGCAATGTTATGAGCAACATCGTATACTATCTCAAGACCCAGCTGGTCAGGATCCCTATGGAATACGGATTTAAAGCTCTCCCGGGTCCAGTGCGCTATCATCTGCCTGTTTGTCCATGCAAAGTTAGCTGCTGCCGCCATTGCTCTCACATAGTTCTGAGCTTCCGGGCTATTATACGGTATACTTGCGAGCTCCCTATCCGGGGGTATGGTTCCGTATTTCCTCATAGCCCTCTCCATTATAACTAGATAGTCGCTGGCCACCTGATGCCCTAAGCCTCTACTCCCTGTATGGATCATCACCACAACCTGGCCTTTGAATAGGCCGTAGGCTTTAGCAATCCTCTCATCGAATACACGGTCTACAACTTGAACCTCAAGGAAGTGGTTCCCGCTACCAAGCGTGCCTAGCTGCGCTGCTCCCCTTCTCTTAGCTGCTGCGCTAACCTTACTCGAATCAGCAAGACGCCAGCTACCCCTCTCTTCTATATGTTCCTTATCCTCAGCCCAACCATAACCCCGAGAAATTGCCCACTCGACACCCTCGTCTAAAACCCTATCCAGCTCGTTTACAGTCAACCTGACCTTCCCGGTACTACCCAACCCGCTGGGAACATTGCGATATAAACTATCAACCAACTCCTTAATACGTGGCCTAACCTCATCAACTGTCAAATTAGTTCTTAAAACCCTAACCCCACAGTTGATATCGTAACCCACTCCCCCGGGACTTATGACCCCGTTTTCCTCTATATCCATCGCTGCGACTCCGCCTATGGGGAATCCGTATCCCTGGTGTCCGTCCGGCATTACTATGCTCTGCTTCTGTATGCCATGGAGGCATGCTACGTTTGCAGCTTGTTTTAAGGTTAAGTCTTGCTTCATCTTGTCTATTAGGAAGTCGTCTGCGTATATTATAGCGGGTACTCTCATGCACCTCTGTGCTCCTTTAGGTATCATCCAGGTGTACTTGTCTACTCTTCTTAACTCTATACTTACCATTATGCTTCCCCTCCAGTCTACTTTCTATGCGCCTCCATGTTATTTAATTGATTGGTTCTAGAGGGGGGCTATAAGGATTTGTTTAATCCTTTAGGATCCGCTTATTTATTCATGTTTTTGATTAGCTCTATTATCTGGTTAACCATAAAGTTATATGCGTCTTCCAACTTTTCCGGGGTAGTTTCCAGTGCTACCACATTATTCTTCCTCTGAGTCTTGCCCCCAGCAAGATAGCCTCTAGCTTTGAGTTTGGGTATAAGCGATGCTAGAACAACATCTGTCCTATATGTTCTAGCATAGACTCTAGCCTCGCCTGTTGAGTTTGCTTTGTAGCCTACTATCACTATATGGTCCTTGTATTTTGCAGCCAGCCTTCTAGCTAACTGGCTAGCATGCCTCCCCTCCCCCTCTAGTAGCACAGCCTTTACTCCTCTAGCTGGTTCCTCCATGTTTCTCTCGGCATTTTTTAGGAGTTCCTCCAGTTCTGCATCAGCCTGTACTCTTAAGGTTGCTAGGAGTGCATCATTTAGTATCGCTTTAAATGGATCCATATCACCTATACCTATTACCTTCGGGATCCACCTTATACCGTCATAGTTGCCCATTATCTCCAGGCTGCTTAGAAGCCTGACAGCCTCCTCAATGAGCCAGTAATCCCTTACAGGGTCAAGTCCAGCTTCAACCATGTAGTTCTGATATACCTTATTAGACTTGGCCTGGGGACCTAGATCTCCTACTATACTGGCAGCTACTAGAAGGGGATGGTAGGCCTCTAGGATCTCTGCTAAGACATGTGTTGCACTAGGATACATTCCTTGAGGATCTCCCTTAGCTGCTGGATTATAGTATGTAATGTCTTCTCTCTTTGGCAAGTCGTATTTTGCATGGTGGTCTATAACTATAACGTGTTTTCCTAACTTTTCGGCTAGCATGTCAATAGTATCACCAGGGTAATCTATATCAACTATGATTAAGGCATCACTACGCCTAGATGACTCCTTTAACCTCTCCAAGTAATCCTTATCAATCCTATAGGTAAATCGTGGAGGCTCAAGTATAACCCTATCAGCTGAACCATAGTAGGCCACTAGAGATATCGCCGACAGCATGCCATCAGCGTCCCAGTGGTACACTAAAGTTATTCTATTATACGAGTCTAGGGCTCTTTTAATGATACCCCTAGCATTACCATCCACTATAGGCTCACCAAACACTTGAATAGTATGTAAGCCTTTATAATAACCAGCAAGTATTGATCAATCCTTATTTATTAATAACTATAATATTAATATAATTAAATTCATCACGTAATCGCCTAATTCGATATTAATTTACAGTGAGACAATAGCCTGGTTTGGTGCATGTATATTGAGGGTCTTAGTCACTGGAGGTGCTGGATTCATTGGTAGCCACCTTGTAGACAGGCTGCTCAGCGAGGGGTATAGTGTAGTTGTTATAGATAACTTGTCTAGCAGTGTTGTTGATCCATGTAGCTTTTGGGGATGTAGTGGTACGCTTAAATTCATTAAATGCGACCTCGTCTCTCCATCTATAGAGTGCGTATCTGCATTCAGAGATGTTAGCTTTGTGTTTCACTTTGCAGCTAATCCTGAGGTTAGAGTATCATATACTGATCCCATGATTCACTTTGAGAATAATATGGTAGCGACAATGAACGTCCTTGAAGCGTCTAGAAAGTCTATGGTTGAGGGTATAGTATTTGCTAGTTCAAGTACAGTATATGGGGTTGCAGAGAGAATACCCACCCCAGAGGACCATCCATTAGAGCCTATAAGCGTCTATGGCGCTATGAAGGCCTCTGGAGAGATAACCATTAAGACTTACTCTAGGCTATACAAGCTTAAGAGCTTGATATTGAGATACGCAAACATAGTTGGGCCAAGACTCAGACACGGGGTTATATGGGACTTCATTAATAAGCTAACAAACAATCCAAGTGTGCTAGAAATACTCGGTGACGGATTACAGAGGAAGAGCTACCTCTACATAGACGACGCAGTGGAGGCAACATTAAGGGCTTATAATCTGCTATTATCTGATGAACCTGGATCTATCAGGGTATATAATATAGGTAATACTGACTGGATATACGTTAAGGATATAGCAAGGATAGTTGCTGATGTCATGGGGCTGGGTAGCGTAGAATTCAAGTATATAACGGCTATACCGGGTGGTGTTGGGTGGCCGGGTGACGTGAAATACATGCTACTCGACATATCAAGGATAGTAAATGATACTGAGTGGAGGCCAAGGTATAACAGTTATGAATGCATAGAAAAAACCGCTAAAGCAATATATAGGGTAGCAGCTCAAAGTAGTTAGAAGTTTAAGGATAAACGCTATACATCACATATAAATACCTAACTATATATAAAGAATATAATTTCTGGATGTAATATGCTACTATGTACCATGATGTAAACCCTGTCTCAATAGGGTGATATCTTGTCGAGTAGCAGTCAGAGGTATGCCCTCTACGCCGCCATAATCATTATAATTATACCAGCAGCGGCTCTAGCTTACTCCCTCCAGAGACAAGCTGGCGTACCCGAGACAACTACACCCCCAACAACTACACCCATGGAAGCAACGCCGGGTAAGCCAAGCAAGATCAGCTTCTATACATGGTGGGCTGGCCTAGAGAGATTCGCTATAGACGCCCTCATAGGGAACTTCACCGAGAAGACTGGTATACAGGTAGAGAAGACAGCGGTACCCGGAGGTGCGGGTGTCAACGCGAAATTCGCTATAATAGCATTAATAATGGCTGGAAAACCGCCAGCAGCGTTCCAGGTTCATTGCGGCCCTGAGATAATAAGTTATTTCGTCGCTGCTCCTAATGGAGCTGACGACTTCGTTGACTTAACTAGCGTGGCTAATGAGATCGATATAAGCAAGACTGCTCCAGGCCAGGCATGTATGCTATCGGGCAAATTCTACTCTCTCCCCGTCAACCTACATAGGGCCAACCTG
The DNA here is from genome assembly GCA_015520195.1 of Desulfurococcales archaeon. Classification (GTDB taxonomy): domain Archaea; phylum Thermoproteota; class Thermoprotei_A; order Sulfolobales; family Acidilobaceae; genus WAQN01. The sequence continues at coordinate 12,284 of WAQN01000055.1, forward strand.
ATATTCATGAACAAGCATGTCTTAGATAAATACGGTGTTAAGCCCCCTACAACTCTAGATGAGTTATTAGATGCTGCTGAGACTCTTAAGGAGAATGGAGTTCCAGCCATGGTGCAGGCTGGAGCTGACCAGTTCACTGTACTACACCTCTGGGAGCAGATATTCCTGGCCGTGGGAGGCCCAGAGAAGTTCGTGAAGTTCATGTATGGGACACTTGACCCTAACGATCCAGCACTAAAGGAGGCCACAGATATATTCCTCGACCTGGTAGACACGTTCCCGAGTAACTGGGCATCACTCGACTGGACAAGTGCTGTAGATGTCGTAGTTAAGGGTAATGGAGCATTCCACGTTGATGGAGACTGGGCAGTAGGCCTCATATACAACGTTTACCCAGATACAGTCATGTGCCCCATAGACAATATAACTCCAGACTGCGACATCATAGTTGCCCCGTTTCCCGGTACACAAGGCATCTATAACATGGTGATCGACGCCGTAGCCGTGCCTAAAGGGCCTGAGCAGGAGGCTGGAGTAGAATTTGCAAAGTTCTTCGCATCCAGGGAGGGACAAAGGATCTTCAATCCATTGAAGGGCAGCATAGCCGACTATCCAGATATACCAGTCGATATATACCCTACAAACATCCAGAAGTGGGAGGTCGAGCAATACAAGGCTTCGACGAGCCAGGTGTTCAGTTTGACCCATGGAGCCCTATTCTCCGATGTGTGGCAAAAACTACTACAAGGAGCAGTAGTGCTTGCTCAGACTAAAGCAGAGGACCTATGGTATCAGACTCTGAGTGAAGCCCTTGCATCAGAGAGGTCCCAGTGGGAGAAGAGCGGCTACATAATGGGTACCCCAGAGTCACCCTTCGCTGGATATAAACCCCCATGGAGTAGCTAGCCAGGAATGAGGCTGGAGGCTATGTATATAAGTAATCGTGTTTTTCTATCCTTCCTCTTACCCGTAATAGTATTCTCCATACTCCTATATTATGGTATCCTCTGGAACGTCTATATAGCGACCCACGATTACTCACCTCTCTCAAAGGGAGAAAATTATATAGGGTTTAACGGGTTTAAAGAAGTGTTTTCAAGCTCAGAGTTTAAGGGAGCATTCAAGAGAACAATAATGTGGGCAGGACTACTAGTAGTAGCTGGTAACACAGTGGGCCTCTTACTCGCCATAAGCATCTACCAATTCGAGAGTGCCAGGATGAGGAACACATTAACAACCCTATTCTTATACCCACTATCACTAAGCCTCGTGGTAACTGGAATAATATGGAGATGGCTATACGACCAATATAAAGGGATAAACGTAATATTAGACCCTGTACTTGGCCTTAACCCATCATGGCTTGAAGGCAGCAATGCCTTCTGGAGCCTTGTTCTAACGTCTATCTGGGTCTATGCTGGGTTCTCGGCAATGATATACCTAGCCTCATTCTACAATGTTGACCGTAGCCTGGTTGAAAGCGCCATGATAGATGGAGCAGGTACATTGACAATATTGACTAGGATCGTTATCCCAAACTCTGCTCAGGGCTTCATACTATCCACAATATTCCTGGCGTTATTCGCCATACAAATGTTCGACTTGCCCTACTCAATGTTGTTCCTAAACCCGTTTACCGAGACGATGGTCATGTATATATTCAGTAAGTTCGTCTCACTATACCTATACCTTGCATCAGCAGCCGCAATAGCAGTCATAGCTGTATCAGCCGTGATAGTGATACCATATGCCCTCTATGGAATAAGGAGGTGGATCCTTAGGATTGCTTAGGTATAGAAGCTTCGAACTGAGACTATTAGCTGCGTCGCTTATAATAATAGTAGTTGGCGTTCTATGGATTATACCCATGTATAGTCTACTAGCTGGTTCTCTTAAGAGCCTGGCAGAGGTACAGGGGACCCCTGTACTCTCGCCTCCAGCCAGACCCTCACTAGAAGCTGTCAGAAAGGTGTCATTAGAGCTAAGAGACCCGATAATCAATACTGTATTAATAGTTGTCCCAGTAGCCCTAGTGTCTACTCTTCTAGGATCAGCAGCTGCATACGCCATATATAGGAGGATGGACAGGGTGAGTGATACTATAATGATACTTATAGCCATAGCCACCTATATACCCTATCATGCAATACTGGTTCCACTCATAAATCTCATAAAAGGCCTAGGCCTTTATGATACTCTACCCGGTATAGCCCTTGCACTCCTCGTATATTATACTCCAATGGCTGCACTACTAATGGTTATATTCATCTCAGCCATACCTAGATTCTACATTGAAGCCGCAATGGTTGATGGGGCTGGGGACGGTAGAATATACAGGAGGGTTGTGCTACCACTATTAGGTCCGGGGATAACGTCTACTATGATATTCATATTAATAATGACTTGGAACAACTTCTTTATTCCATTAATGCTTAGTAGAGGATATGAGAAGTACATAACCCTTAAGATATTCAGCTACGTAGGGCAGAGTGGAACCCTATACAATGAGATGTTCGCGGCATCACTCATAGGCTCCTTACCCCCACTAATAATATTCCTTGCGATGGGCAGATACTTTATAAAGGGCCTCCAAGCATTTGGCGGAGGTGTAAAGGGTTAATGCCAGCTATCCAGATAGATAGCATAACAAAGGTCTTTCACCCAAACATAACAGCCCTCGATAATGTCTCATTAGACGTTGAAAAAGGGGAATTTCTAGTCATACTAGGCCCTTCAGGGTCAGGAAAGACGACGCTACTCAGGATAATAGCAGGGCTTGAAAAGCCAAGCAGAGGTAGAGTGGTTATTGATGGCGAGACCGTTGTAGACGCTGAAAAAGGGATATATGTGCCTCCCCAGAAGCGTGATATAGGTATGGTTTTCCAGAACTGGGCTCTATACCCCAACATGAAGGTATTCGATAACATAGCGTTCCCCCTTGAAATAAAAGGCGAGAGAAAGGACGTAATCAGGAAGAGGGTTAGGGAGATCGCGGAGGTTCTAGGTATAGAAGATCTACTGGATAGATATCCGAGGCACCTTAGTGGTGGGCAGCAGCAAAGGGTAGCCCTAGCAAGGGCTCTAGCTAAAAACCCGCGTATACTACTCTTAGATGAGCCATTCTCCAACTTAGATGCTAGGGTAAGGATTACTGCTAGAACATTCGTGAAGAAGTTACAGAAGAGGCTTGGTATAACAACCATCTTGGTAACCCATGATCAAGCAGATGCTTTCGCTGTAGGAGATAGGATAGTAGTGTTAAATAGGGGTAGAATCCAGCAGATTGGCGTGCCACAAGAGCTCTATGATGAACCAGCTAATCTATTTACAGCGTCATTTATAGGGGAGCCGCCTATAAATCTTATCGAGGTAGATAACTTGGATAAAAAGTTAAAAGATAATATATATAAGGTCTCTAATCTAAGCTATGTTAAAGTACTTGGTGTAAGACCTGATGAAGCAATAGTATCTAAGAGAGAGATGGAGGCCGTATTGAATCTTAATGGAATAGTGGAGCTCGTAGAGATTCTTGGCTCTAGGTCTTACGTGCATGTAGACATCGGGGGTCAACTAATTGTAGCATTGAAAGCTCCCGGTGAAGAGGTCAGTCCTGGAGAGAAAGTAGTAGTCAATGTCTTGAAGGCCCACCTCTTCGATGAAGAGGGATCCAGGATATCTACGTTAAGAGTGTAACCTGCAAGAGAAAGGTGTCTATTAATGGAGAAACGTGTTCAAGAGCTCAGATGGAATCCCTTACTAAAACAGTGGGTTATGGTATCATCACTAAGAGAAAGGAGGCCCTGGAGGCCTGTTAGATGTCCATTTTGCCCCGGAAGCCGGGAGATGGGGTATTATAGGGGGGTTAAACTTGTAGAAAATAAGTATCCAATGCTGTCTCCTAAACCCTTAGAACCGACAAAACATTATTTCTATAAAACTGGTATGTCTAGGGGTAAAAGCTTGGTTCTGGTTGAAACACATATCCACGATCTAGATGATCTCAGTGATTTAGAGTTAAAGGATATAGTGGATGTTATAGAGGCTGTTAAAAGCATCGTAAATGAATCAATAATGGAAGGATACAAGTATGTATTCTGGTTTAGGAATAAAGGGGAAGAGATAGGTGTCTCCCTTACGCACCCGCATAGCCAAATCTACGTTATGGATTTTATACCATTCAATGTACAGCTTGAGCTTGATTCAATTAACGAATACAGAGTTAATAAGGGTAAATGTCTGATATGTGACATATTAAATGTTGAGTATGAGGATAAGGATAGAATAGTATATGGCAACGACTCTTGGATAGCATTTATACCCTTTTTTGCTAGGTGGCCCTTCGAGGTCCATATTTATCCAAAACGACACCTGGATATAATAACAAAGTTGAGTAAGAGTGAAACGTGGGGTTTAGCTGACTCGTTAAAAAAGGTACTATGTGGGCTTAAGACCCTCTTTGAGAAACCAATGCCCTATATGCTTGCTTTGCACCAGGCTCCATTAATTGAAGGATACAGCC
>WAQN01000056.1 GCA_015520195.1 Desulfurococcales archaeon
AATATTATAGTATGCTTTAAAACACTATACCCAGTAAAACATCGATGTCATTTAGTCCTTAGCTAGAGCAACTTTCAATGCTTTATCCCTGTACTCCTCCTCGTACACGATAGTGTAATTCTTGGTTGTTTTGAGTGATTCAACTACTTTCTCCGCTAATTCTCTCCCCGCGAGTCTTGATATGACGGCTGCAACCTCCACTATTACTGGGTATGGTATGAGAACGATTGTATTGCTTGATTTGAGTGTCTTCACAAGGATTCTCGCCTTTTGATGGGTTTCCAGCTCTCTCCTATAGACCTCCTCGGATAGCCAATGGCCTGGCTTAAGGATGCTTTTGACTAAGACACTGGAGTCTAATACCACCTCTTCCAACGCTCGCGGGCCTCCCTTAGAATCTTATCGACGTCCCCGCTAGCTTCAACGCTTACCTTATCCACCAGCTCCGGGAACTCCTCAGGTAGTACTTGGATCCTGACCTCCTCGCCTTCTTGAAGCTCTAGAGGCTCCAAGGGTTTGAGCACACCCTTCTCATACTTGGCTCTTATAACCTTGGACAACCCTTCTCCCCATCATTAATATGGTTAATAGGGAATCTAAGCCTTTATTCCTGTGATGTTGCATTCTTATCAGGAGTGAGCTTCCTATATGCTTATCGTGCTGGAGCAGGTGTTGCATCTTGCCATGAATCCATGCAAAATACCTATTTGTTGCCTTGGTCTGCGGAGCCGCGAGGTCCCAGGTTAGAAATCCCGACGGGCCTATCACATTGTTTTAGTTTGAGAATGCTGATAAGGCTCCATCTAATACTTTATACAATGGTAGTTGCGAGTATTGTCTGAGATAATTGTTGAGGTACCTGAGGGTGTGGATGCCAGGGAGGTTAAGTGTAGGATTAAGGTTATTCTCGACCTTTTGATTTCATTAGGCTATAATTTTTCTATGGGTTCGATAATTTCCTCTTGGCTCCGCTGTTAGTGGTTGTTTCGTGAAGAGCCTAAGTATCGGGCTAGACCTCTTTCTTAGTATATGACTATTGGTCTCTTCATTTCTAGCTAGTAGCTTCCTTATCTGTTTAGGGCTGAGTCCTGTTGCTAGGCTAGCAGTATATGACCTAAGTCAGTTACTAGTGAATTATGCTAGGCGTAGGGTATGGTATAGTCAGCTATCCACGAGTTTTACAGGCTTTTAATAATTATAGATTATTGATCTTGGATTTCTGATTGATAAATTAATTCTTAATGTATTTATGATATGAATAGTCGGGCTATTAAGGGATAACTTGGTTATAGCGGGCATGACAATCTAGGAAGGGAAGAGACGATCGGTGCTCTGTGTGTATCGGTGGTGGTATTAAGTGATAAATACTCCTCCTAGCAACTCGTCTATAATCAAGGAGACTGTATGGAGGAATTAGAGAGGCTGATTGGGCTAGCTGGGATGATCCTTGTATTTGCATCGTTCATAGTGAAGAGGTGGACTTGGCTCTACACATTTAATGCGTCTGGGGCAACGCTCCTAGCTCTATACGCTTTGTTAAGGGATGATGCTATATTCTTCGTGGTTGAGGTAGGGATAGTAATGTTCCTGCTATATAAATTGAGTAGAGAGCTTGCAGTGAACAGGCAACATAAATCTTAGTTATAGTGCCCTTTTACATTGGATAAGCTACTCCGTGTATATAGTGGGCTAGACGTGCGTCAACTTAAGAGCTCTTCTGCCAGCCTCCTATAGAACTCCACCGCCTTCTCCAGAGCCTTTATATCCACATATTCATTGGGGCCATGGATGTTGCCTCCTCTTGGGCCATAGTCTATGGCCTCCACTCCCCATGGTGAAAAGTACCTTGAATCACTAGCGCCGCCAGCCTCCACGGGGGTATCTGGCAGGCTCAATTCCCTGTTGACTCTAGTGGCTATGTTTACTAGCCTCGAATCCTTGGGGGTATAAAGGTAGCCTGTTCCTCCCTTTACCTTTAGGTCGAACGTGGCTTCACCGAGAGCCTCTCCCGCTATGTTATCGTAGGCTTCACGTACCTCCTCTACGCCAGCCATGGCTCTCACATCTATTATGACTTCATGCCATCCATCTCTAAACCTATACACGTTAGGCGTCGCGGTTACACCGTAATCGCTATAATGCATCGTCTTAAAGGCTGGCCTAGTGAGGGGGATCAGCGATTCCAAGAGGATTGTAAGGCCTCTATCCACAACCACCTCATCATTGCACCCTCCCGTTATAAAGGTTAACGTAGCGCTAGGTGGTATGACGTTCGACTTAACCCACTCACCTTCCAGGCTAGATACCGCTAGCCTTTGAATCCTTACAGTCTGGGCCGCCTCAATGAGAGGATGTGTATCTACACCTGGCATGAAGTAGGCGGCATGCATAGTCTCTTTACCCCTAATTACAGCCCTATAGGTTCTAGAGGCCCTGCATCCTGTAGCAACCTCCTTCTCCCCCTTAACCCTGACTACCACGTTGAACGCGTTCCTCCTCCTATTAATGACCATAGATAGACTGCCGTCACCATTAACCAGGTAATCAGGCCATAACCCGTTATCCTTCAGCCATCTTTTCAAGTATCCAGCCCCATTAGAGCCTCCTATCTCCTCATCCCCTGTAAAGGCAACAATAAGCGTTCCCCGCCTTGGTTCAAACCCCCGAAAAGCCATGGTTATCGCTGCAACATTACCCTTGTCGTCAGCAGCTCCTCTACCATACGCCTTGTCATCCTCTATAGTCAACTTGAAGGGAGGCCTACTCCATCCAGGCCCCGCAGGGACTGTGTCGAAGTGCGCTAGGAAGAGTACTATTGGTCTTCCGCCACCCCTCTTATAGACTAAGCTAGGAAACCCATTGTACTCTAACACCAAGGGCTTTTCTCCCCAGCTCTCCTCTAGTACTCCAGCCACCCTCTCGCCTTTTACTAAATCAACCCTTTTACCCTTAACAGGATCATTTACAGTATCCAACTCAACAAGCTTAGCCAACAGATCCAGTAATACCTTCGAATTCACTAATACACACCACACTCAAGACATTAATACTACAGACTTAGTTAACCTAAATGCTTTCCTCCTATCCATCTAATACAGCTAGTGTTATAAAGCTCCATTAAAACTCGTACGATTAATCATGCAGAAAGACTTATAATGATGTAGAGGTTATGAAGGATGAAAAGGAATTATTTGCACATCTACATTTCATTAGGTAACTTAAAGGTTACGCCTCCACTACTTACACCTCTAGCCCTTTAATGGATGCTGTGTGGCTATTAACAATCTTATTTTAATTTTTAGCCCTTGTTGACCTTGATCAGTTGTTGTCTATGTGATCCTAGATAGTGGCTATGAGCCTTTCCCGAGTGGCCTGTTGATAGCATCATAAGTTCTCTCATATTCATCTATTCTGGGTTTCCAATGCTTCTAATGTAGGGTGGTTTGATGAGATCGAGAATGTCACATTGAGGGCACTTGCATGTAGCTGTCTTAGAGGCCATGTGAGTCGCTTGCTCCAAGACCCTTCTAGGGTCTTGCCTTCTTAAGATGCCATGTGCTACAACTGCCGTGAATGTGTCGCCGCTTCCAACGCTATTAACTACTTTCACTGTGGGTGGATTAGCATGTGCTATGATCCCCCTCTCAGATACCAGTGTTGCACCTCTACTTCCCCTCTTTAAGTATACTGTTATACCATATTCTCTTGCTAGCTTCGACGCTGCGATTACAGGGTCTTTGGCGGAGGCTAGGGTCTGTGCTTCAGCCTCGTTTGGTGTGACTGCGTATGTTGATTCTAATATCTTTAGTGCAGTCTTTAACTCTTCCTGGTTCATATTGAAGTATGCAGGGTCGAATACTAGTTTAAAACCATATTCTGATACTGCCGCCGCGGCTCTTAGAGCAGTGCTTCTGCCGTGCTGTGTGGAGAGCATGTACCCGTGAACCACTACTACGTCTGGGTCAAACTCGGCTATAGCCTTGTTAACCAGCTCTCCGTTTATCTCATTATTAGCGCCTGGATCCGCTAGGAAGCTCCTATCCCCGTCGTTGAATGTTAAACCTATAAGTATACCAGTCCTGGGTCCTCTAGCTAGATAGAGCTCTACACCAAGCCTCCTCAAGTACTCCTCATAAGCACGACCTAGGGGATCCGTTCCTAGCCCGCTGACTAGGCCAACTCTATCGCCTAGCTTTGCTAGGTAGTAGGCTACATTGGCTCCTCCACCACCATAACAGGATCCCACTTCAACGATATAATTTGCCCCTGGCTTGAATCCCTCTATGAGAGGAGCTATAACGTCAATCATAGCCGTTCCAACTACTAGGATTCCACCCATAACCCTGAGCCCAGAAGGTTGATTTAAAATCTAGGAGGATATAAAGGGTTAATGGTGCCTGGTTGCATACATCAGCTATATGCCTGTGGCGTCACCCATATCTATCGGGGCTACCTCTTCTAGCCTACCCTCTATAGCTGCCTTGACGTAATTTAGGAAGTCCTCTTCGTAGGGGACGCCTATGAATACTAGCCTACCGTTTATAGCTATCGATGGTACGCTCATAACACCATATTTATCCGCTATATCAGGATTCTCGTAGGCCTCTACAGTATCAGATATGACGGCTTTAGTCCCCTGTTTATACGCCTCATAGGCGAACATGTTGGCGAGTAATACTGCGTATGGGCAGTAGGGGCATGAAGGTGTGACTATAGTCTCAATGTAGGCCCTCCCACTCAGCTCTGCCAGCGCCTCTTTCGTCTCATCCTCTAACCCTGAGTCGCCCTCGCTTATCCTCATTATAGTCTCTATGAGCCCCCTTATCTCCTCTCCAGCGGGTATCCCGGTGTACCTTATATAGCCGTCTAGCAGAGTTACACTTGGTATCCTCTCTATACCCTGCCTCTTAAACTCCTCTAGATCCCCCTGCCTTGACTTGTCGAATACACGCATCTCAACAAGCCTCTTGCCATTCCTAACTGGGCTTGAATCTGCTATGGCCTTTATCAGGTCATAGGTATCCTTGCATGTGTTGCAGTTTGGCCCTATAAACACGTCTATCCTAACAGGCCCTATCATGTCGGCCAGGGTCTCCCTCAGCTCCTCCATGAAGTCCTCGGACAGGTCTAACGCGTAAAACCCAGCCACTTCCAACGCACCTTTTGACTATATCTAACACGCAGGGCTTTTTAAAAGTTGTATAGAGTCACTAATTTAAAATCTAATCGCCATATTATAACCAAGGTGATTAGAGACGCCGAGGAGATCGACTACACACTCTAAAGCAGAACTGCCCTGTGAGTACGCTGCCAGGTCGATAATACCCTCGATAAGGGCTACAGTAGCCAAGATACTAGTAGAAGAGTTTAGAACCAGTAGATACGCTGCCGCTAAGATCCTAGGCACGACTCCAGCCGCCATAACGAATTACCTAGAGAATAGGAGGGGGGATAAATACGCCGAGAAGATAATGGGTGAGACCCAGTTGAGGGAACTGGTTAGGAAAGCCGCACAGCTACTATTGAAGCTACACGAGAATAATAATGGGAGTAGAGAATTCAAGTATAGAGAGTACCAGATGGCTATGTGTATGATATGTAGTAGGGTTAATGAGGTTGCAATTGAGAGGGGATGCCCAGCCACGTACTTCCTAACATCTAGGTAAAGATCCCTGGGAGGATAGAATATCCTTCTCCTTTGTGATCACCATGGCTAATTAAAAATACAGTTATGGATACTCTAAGTCCTATCTCGGCGTTATGGGTGGCCGCTAATCCAGCTTCTACTCGACTATCTCTTCTGGCTTGAATATGACTTTAACTTCTCGTTCATAACTCTCCCTTGAATCACTTGCATGCACTATGTTGTTCTGGATTGAGAGTGAGTAGTCACCCCTGATAGTGCCTGGAGCAGCTTTCCTCCCATCAGTAGCCCCTATCATTAGCCTCACCACCTCTATAGCCGAGTCCCCCTCAAGGATCATTGCAACTATGGGCCCGCTGGTAATGAAGTCCACCAGGTCATTATAGAAGTGCTTACCCCGATGCACGCTATAGAACTCTTCAGCCTGTTCCCTAGTCATCCTGAGCATCTTTAAAGCCTTTATCCTAAAACCCTTCCTCTCAAACCTAGATATGACCTCGCCGACAAGCCCCCGAGACACCCCATCGGGTTTAACCAAGACCAGCGTCTTCTCAACAGCCATACGCCGCCACCATCAACCATGTACCGCATGATTGAGGTATATTATTTTACTGGGACGGGATTTAACCAGTTTTACATGAGGGATCCCTAAGGAAAGCATAGATCTTGGCATAGTCCAGCTCGCCGCACCCCACAGATGCTATCCTATAAACGCTTGCCGCAGCCTCGATCACGGGTGCTGGGGCTTTCGTATCGAACGCCGCTCTACCAGCGTATTCCAGGTCTTTCGCTGCTAACTCCAGCCTGAATCCCACTGGCCCACGCGGATCCACGGCTCTATCAAAGTATTTTTCAGCGAATTCCGAGAAGACTGTGGATTGGAGTAGCTCCTTGAAGAGGCTCTTATTCACGCCGTTCCTTTCAACTAGTAGGACAGACTCGCCTAGAACCTCTATACTGGTTATGAGCAGAGCGTTATAGGCTAGTTTGACTGCTGAGGCCTGCCCAGGCTCACCTCCAACTACTATTACCTTCTCAGACAAGGCGTCCAATAACTCCCTAACCCTATCTATACAGCTAGCCCTACCAGAGGCCACTACTATGAGTCTCCCCTCCCTAACCCTGCCAGGACCCCCTACCACTGGAGCATCTATGTAGCATGCCCCCCTCGATTCTAGGTATGATGCGGCTAGTCTAGAGGCTCTAGGCGTCACCGTCGATGAGTTGATGAATATGAGTCCGTCAACTCTACCTATACTACCAGCGACTCCCAGCAAAGCCTCATCATCTGCTAGGAATGCTATAGCCGCATCACTATTCGATACAGCATCCATAGGAGTCTTTGCAATATCAACTCCAAGTGCTTCGGAGAGCCTCTCAGCCTTCTCCCTGGTCCTATTCCAGACAACCACGTTGAAACCCGTTGAGGCAAGCCTCTCAGCAGCCGCTGAACCCATGAGCCCAACGCCTAACAATGCAACCCTCACAGCCAGCCACCAACTCAGGATATTATACTGGAATGACATTTAATCATGAACTCTAATAGACACCCGAATTATAACCCCTAGAGCCTATAAATCTATAATATTATGGGTGACTGGCTAGATGAGTGTAAACGTTAATCTACTAGAGGCTAGGGAGACCCGTGCAGGATATACAGCTACAATTGAGGTAACCTATGAAGGCAAGGCGTATCCACTGAGGATAACTAGGCTAGCAAGGAGACCAGCAAAGCTGAAACACGAGGTTAAGGGAGATTACCTCCACATATATCTACTAGACGAAGACGGCGATGGGATAGGTACATGCTGCATACATATAAAGCACCTTGAGAAAGGATGCCTCGACTGTCCCTCACTCGTACTTCCACCGGAAGACTAAATGTCTAAGCAATACCTGTTTCTTAACCTTCCCCTCTCTAAATATGGATGAGCAGAGACTACTCCCCTATACCAATAGAAATTACCCCTTAAAGCTAGTTAATTTCTGGGGGGCTAAGGGTATCCTATAAGTTGAGTGGCCTCAGACTAGTAGGTGTATTCCAGTATAGAAGCATGGTATTAGTTGATGACCCCATACCCCTAATAGGGCATATAGCGTTTGGAGTTATAGATAGGGGTACTAATGTTATCCAAGTTAGGCCCTTCACAGGCTGCCCGCATGCATGCATATTCTGTAGCGTAGACGCTGGACCCATTAGCCGTAATAGGCAGACCGAGTACATAGTAGAGCCCAGATGGCTTGTTAAGTGGGTCAGGGGGATCGTCGAGCTAAAGGGGTCAGGCATCCATGTCCTACTTGATGGCGTTGGAGAGCCCCTATCACATCCAAGAATAATTGAGATCATCAAGGCTATAAGATCCATAGAAGGCGTTGAGAGTATAGCGGTTGAGACTCATGGCGGGTTCCTCTCCGAGAAACTCGTGGATAGACTAGAGAGGGCAGGATTAGACAGGATCAACTTAAGCATAGACGCAGTTGAACCGGGTATCGCTAGAGAACTCGTGGGAGCTCCATGGTATGACCCCACCAGGATACTGAAGGTTGCAGAGTATACACTAGAAAAGACAAGGATAGACGTTGTATTAACGCCAGTAATCGTGCCAGGGTATAATGAGGGGGAGATGGTTAAACTCGTGGAATGGGCTAGGGAGCATGGAGCAGGGGAGAAGAGTAGGTGGCCAACAGGAGTTTTAATACAAAAATATGAAGTGCATAGGTGGGGGAGGAAACCTAGAGGGGTAAAACCCTGGAGTTGGAAGCGATTCTATAACTACTTGAGGGACTTAGAGGCAAAAACAGGCTATAGACTAATAGTGGAGCCCTGGGAAATAGGTTTCAGGAGAACAAGGGCACTGGAAAAACCCTATAGAGCGGGGGAGAAGATAAAACTAGAAGTAATAGGACCAGGACTTAGAAAAGGGGAACTACTGGCAGTAGACAAGTCTTGGCTAAGAGTCTTCACCCTAATAGGAAGGATTGAAGGTCTTTCACCCATGACAACGGTTACTGCCAGGATATTAAGAGACAAGGACAATATATACTTAGCTCAATACTAGGGGGTCAGAGTGAGACTAGGCCTGTCACAGCATCCATTCATGGCTGCCCGCTTCCTCATACCCCAAGTATAAATATTATATGGCTATTTGAGTTTAATAATAATTTGACTGCCAGACAGTACCAGTATGAATAATGTTGAATAGACCCCTAT
>WAQN01000057.1 GCA_015520195.1 Desulfurococcales archaeon
CCTATGTAGTGTGTCCGGGTAGTGTGTCCGGGTTGACTCCTCTCCTTATACTGCAGAGGTTGAGTAGCCATTCCTCTAGCCTGGGTGATAGTATGAGTATTACTCTTTTTGCTCCAGCTACGCTGTCGGAGTAGTAGTATGTGTCCCTGCCTCCTTGTTTCATCTCCTGTTTGATTCTCGCGTATCTATGTGGCCATTCCCCTTGGGGGTCGTGGTCTATTAGGACGAGTATGTAGTCGGGGTTAACCTGGCTCCTGGCGGGGATGCTCTCGGATTTCTTTAGGACGCTGGATTTGCCCCCGGCGTGCCTCAGCCTTATGGGGCCTAGGTTATACCCTCTAATTAGTAGCTCCTTTACTGTAGCCGCTACGAGCCTGTCGTTATCGCACTCATATAATACTAGGGCTCCCCCGGGCCTCATTTTATCAGCCCGCTGTCCCTGAGTATATCCTCGATAGTGAATAGTGAGGCGTACTCGTAATCGAGTATCTCCCCTATAAGGTCATCTCCTACCCTAGCGAAGCGGGTCTTCCTTCTTTCCTCGTCCATATACACGTAGTATAACGCGAGCTTGTCCTTCGGAGCCTTCTCGAGTAGGGCCACGAGAAGGTAGGGATTATGCGTGGATAGCATCACATAGGTTCCGTTCTGGGCGGCCTTGGCAAGGTCCTCAGCCATAGTATTTACTAGGTAGGGGAATAGGTGGGATTCAGGCTCCTCTAGCACTATAATGTCAGGTATAATAGTTGGGATCCTCTCTGGAGGCCTCGCCTTAAGAGCTATAGCTACGAGTAGGTACTGAATTATGCCATCCGAGAGGAGATTAAGCGGGATCAGAGTAGTCATGTCATCACGTTTATCCAGCACCACTATCTGCTCAATAGGAGGCCCGCTAGGAATGGGAACCTTCATTACAGCTATGCCTGTATATCCGAGCTTACCTTCTAGGATCTCGCTAATTAATTTAGAGACCTCTCTATTAGCCTTGGCTAACCCGATTAAATTATCACCAGCCGGGGGCATTAGTATACTACCTAATAGTTCTTCATACAATTTTATGTCGTGACTACTTATTCCTCGCGTAATGTACCCGTCATATCTCTGTACGTGAGCAGAGGAGGGCTTAGGTATATATCTATAAAATCTTATCCTAAGCAGTGCCTCTAGCTCCTCAGGAGGCTTACTTGGATATGTAACCATGTTCCCGTTATAATAATAAGCAGTATCAATCTTGCTCTGCATTACCTCTACTATTACATTTACTCTTTCATCCCCGAAACCCATTCTCAAACTAGCCAGTTTTTTATCGGCTTCATATATCCCGACGTAGGCTTCTGGGTATACTAGCTCGTGGCTTAGAGCGGCTAGTGACTCCCATCTAAAATAGTCCTCTAGCCTGCCTCCATAAGTGAAGTAGGTGAATGACCCTAAAGCCTCTAGGGTGTTGGACTTACCTGAGCCTGGCGGGCCTATTAGAATTGTGAGCGGGCGCAGTTCAAGTTCTGCTTGTTCTATCGATTTGAAGCCCTTAATGACTAATCTGAGGGACAAGGCGTTTACACCGTTAACTGAGACATTAGATTCCTCATTTCCGCCAAAATAATTAACGTCATATAGCTTAATAGCGATTACTATCACTAGCATTCTACAATATTTTATATTTTAATATATTAGAATGAAAAACCAGATCATTGCTTATCATAAAATAGCTTGCTACATCGCCTTTCAAGAACATTGTCCATAAGTATCCTAAATCCCTGAGGTTGTGCTGTGTATAGTTAGTTGTAGGGTAACGCCTCACACCGTATATTATCTATGCATGGTGGGCGAGTGATTTATAAGGGGTGTTTGTATGCTTGTATGTCTGGGTGTTTGTATGCCCAGGCGTACGACTCTTGTTTTGGATGATGATGTGTATGAGATGTTGTTGAGGGAGAGTATAAGGAGGTATGGGTCTTCGAGGGCTCTGTCGAGGGTTGCTAATGAGTTGCTGCGTAGGGCTTTGAGGGATGTGGGGGATATTGTTAGGTTGATTTATGCGGAGCGCTACGCTAGGGTTACTACGGGGGAGTTTGAGGAGTTCCGTAAGAGACTCTCCAAGGAGTTTGAGGAGCGATGATACTAGATACTACATACCTCCTTCCACTGGTGGGTATAGGTGTTGATGTGGACCTATTGAGGAGCATAGTTGAGGGTAGGGCCCCCCTAAGCCTGAGTGATGTGAAGGTGAGCCTGGTATCCCTCTTTGAGCTTCAGGCCAAGGCGGCTAAGTACGACGTACCAGTGGATAGGGTTATCATGGCCATCGAGGCGATAGAGAGGGCGTTCCCGGTAATACCCTTCACGGCACCCAGGATAGTGGAGGTATCGCTCCATCTAAGGAGGACACTCCTTAAAGACTATATAGACGCGGTCATCGCCGCAACAGCCATTGCCCTAGAAGAGCCCCTCGTAACGGAGGACAAGGACATACACGCAGTCGCCCATAATCTCGAGAGGGAGTATAAGATCAAGATATACTCCTACAGAAAGCTGCTCTCCAAATCCTAGCTTCCCACCAGAGCCATGAGCCCCTCATTCACAAGCACCACACCCCGGAGACGCCACCCTTAACCCCCCAGTTAATAGGGGGTCCAGGCTCCGGGGGTAGGGGCGCCCTTGCCCTTTGATTACGGTTTACTGGCTGCTATGGCGCGGCTGCGCTAGTATACCCTGGTGCCGGGTGTCCCCGTGCACTCAGGCTCGGGGAGTGAATGACTTATGATTTGGGTTTTAAGGTGCCGCTGGTATTATGGTTTACCTGGCTGGAGCGCTGATTGTGGTCCGCGTAGTAGTCATACGCCTCCAGTGCCGTAGTGGGTTAGTAACGAGGAGGTTGAGAGGGTTGTCAGGGGGATCCGGGGAGAGACTAGAGGGCAGCGTGCCAGTGAGTGTTCTTAGGAGGATCCTCGGCGTGAGGGAGGAGGATCTGGTGGATAGGCTGGAGCCTATCGACTGGAAGGGGCTCGAGGATAGGGAGAAGGAGAGGCTAATGAGGCTGTATGGGGCTTGATTATACACGATACGAGCTCGGTGGGGGACGATGTGCTGTAGGGAGGCGTGAGGGGTAGTGGGTTGGGGTTCGTCTACGTGGATGTAACCGTGCATGGTATTAGGGGCTCGAAGATCATTAGAATGCTGGTGGATACAGGCTCAACGTATATAGTCCTCAGCCCCGCCATAATCAGGGAGCTAGGCCTCTATAAAACCCCATACTCGGTTGAACTCACCCTAGCCGATAAGAGGAGGGTTAAGGCGAACCTCTATCTAGCCGAGGTAGAGGTTAGGGGCAGAAGGGGGCCCGCACTCGTGGCAGAACTAGAAACGCCGACACCACTACTAGGAGTCTACGCGCTAGAAACACTAGGCTTCAAGGTGAACCCGAGAACCGGGGAACTAGAGGAAATATCACCCGAAGGAGGATATTTACTAGCCACCGCTTTCTCTAGCCGTATCGCTCTGCTCCCATCTAGGCTAGGCCCCACAGGGCCCTGGAGACGCTGTAGCCGACGACGCATATAAATCCTACTGAGCCATAAAAAGATACGAATCAATACAGAAAACTACAATCTAATGTTCCTGCCCTAAGCCGCCAAAGCAGCATTCGCATTAGCCCACACAATCCGACGATGAATGCTAGGGAAGCATAAAGGATGTTCTGCTGGATAGAGGATACGAGTATATACCGCTGTTCAGACTCGAGAACCTCAAAGGTTTTACGGTAATCGATGTAGGGGCCCATGTAGGTCTCTACTTCTTGGTGGCATCCAATTATGCATATAGGATTGTTTCAATAGAGCCTAACCCTGTTAAACTATAGATTGATAGCATCCTTATGTGGGTAGGTCCTATATGTTTTGTCTGCATGTATTTTGTTCGATGGTGTTATTTTGTTAGGTTGACTGTTGGGATCCCAGGGGAGCTTAGGGGGCGGATGGATAGGTTTAGCTGTGTTAACTGGGGTGAGGTTATTCGTGGGGCTATGGAGGAGGAGGTTCGTGGAGAGGAAGTCGGAGGTTAGGTGGGCCCTCAGGGTTATGGAGGAGATCTCCCGCAAAGCTAGGCCCAGCAGGCCTCTGGCCGAGGTTATCAGGGAGTTTAGGGATCGCAGACGAGTGTGGGCCTAGTCCTTGATGCAGGCGCTGCTGTTAAG
>WAQN01000058.1 GCA_015520195.1 Desulfurococcales archaeon
CATATTAACAGTGTATATATCTTACATCATGGCTCCTTTAAAAGGATCCTAATATATAAATATACCTATATTACTATTATTACTAAACGATTGTGGTGAATTGTAATGGCTAAGAAGAATGGAAAAGACGGGATTCACGGGTCTCTTCTTGTCAGGAAGGTTCAGAAGCTTGGAGCATCCTCTCTGATAGTTACATTACCTAGGGAGTGGACTAGAAGACATGGTATTAGTGTTGGGGATAATGTGTTAATACATGATGAAGGGGATAAACTGGTTATAGCTCCAAAGAATAGAGAGAGGTCGTTGTCGTTATCATTTGACTTATCCAAGTTCAATGTATCGAGGCATATAGGTAGGTTGATCCTGTTCTCATATGTATTTGGATTTGACGGCGTTGAAGTCAAGTTTACTAGGCCTATTAAAGGTGAGTATCTTAGTAGAATAGAAAACGCTGTCAGTTGGTTGGAGCATGCTAGTATGGAGATGTCTAGTGATCAGAAGTCTGTTTCATTAATGTATACCATTGATGATGCTAAAATAGAAGAGTTGATACATAGATATGGTAAATCCGTATCCAGCCTCTTAGGTAGCCTCGTCTTGTATCTTAAGGACGAGAAGGATCTAGATAGGGCATATTTAGAGGAGTTATATATAGAGCTTTTAAGAAGGAACTACTCTTTACTGCGACTAACTAATAGTATAAAGCCTATTGATAGCCTTGAAAGCGTGAAAGTGAGGTATCTCTCGTCAGCCATAAACCTTATAGGATTAGTTGCAGATGCATCATATAAACTTTCAATAGATTTATTGAGCTTGAAGAAGAAGTTAACTGAGGAGGAGAAACATAGATTAACTCTTCTCCTTGAAATACTGGAAGTCGTATCATCAACAATTTCATCCAGCCTAAATCCGCCTAGTGTTAAGAAGAATGAAGATTCATACTGGAAAATTAAAAATATACTAGATCTTGAAGGACATATAGATGATATACTTAATAATGCTTCTCCAGCCTTCGGCTATATACTAGCTAGAATAATAGACATAGCTAGGCTCCTAGAGGTCGCAGAAAACATATTATTATGCCACGCCATGGTAGAGAAATTTAATAAATACAATATGAACGGATAAATAGTAAATAGGACTCTCGAATTTTTAAATATTTATATGTGGTTTGGGTCGATGAAGTAGAACCCCAGATCTACTGATGCGGTGAAGATGCCCCGCATCTCTGAGACCCAGGAACATTTCTATATTTCTGGTCTAGTGATCCCTAGCTCCGAAACTAGCATGAAGGGCACCTTAGATGGTGTTTCTACCTCCCACCATTGTATAGGCCACACTTCACTACCAAGGTCTTCAATTGCATACAGCAGGTTTGGCATTAAATCGCTTATTCTAACTCTACTAGAACATGCTGTTGCTCTCCCGTTTTTAACTATAAATAATGCGTCTCTAGTCACGCTTGAGAATCTCCCTTCAAGGTAGTTCTGAAACCTTGTATACCAGTTGTTAGTTATGTATAATCCATCACCTAGAGCCTCAAGCATCTCACTAGGCTTTAAGCTTCCCGGCTCAACTAGAACATTGAAAGGCCTTGGCAAGATCCAGCCTGCATTACCGGTTGTCTCCTCCTTCATTAACCTAGCGGTTTTAGTATTATGCAGGAATCCCTTGAATACCCCATTTTCTATTATGGCTTTATCGCGCGTGATTATACCTTCATCATCATGACCTGAGAAGTCAGGCATGCTTCTATCTCTTGGAGCGTCACGTAGAGTCAGGACATGTGAGGCTACTGAATCACCAGGCTTATACCCGTGGAGGAAGCTGAATCCTAGAATAACACTTCCAGCGCTAGCTGAGGCGACTACATGACTAATTAAGTTGGCTACAACCATAGGCGAGAGGAGTACCCTATACCTACCTGGGTCTACTTTCTCCATAGGTAGCTTGGAGCACTCATCAGCAAGCTCAAAAGCTACTTGTATCGCTCTCTTAGCCATATTTAAATCATAGCTTGTAGACGTCCATGCCCACTGACCACTAACCTCCCCTCTAAATATCCTTACGTAGCCATTAAACGAAGTTCCCATTTGATTGAACTCAGCTCCATTGCTTCCCTTTAAAGTAGATTTCCATGCTGTAAGATCGATTGCGCCAGACAAACCCTGATAGTTATTTAGCTCTAGACCCCCTATGACATTCTCTATATCGCCATTCTCTATTATATCTATTATATCTTCATCCATGTAATTGAGAGTCTCTCCGTTGGGTTCTGGCAGCTTTGCATATAAGGGACTCTTCTCTAGCTTGTCTATGAGCGTTGCCGTCTTAGCTATAGCCTCTCTAGGATCACGGGAAGTGTAAGACGTTACAGCTATTCTCTCATTCTTTGTTATGTAGAGTGATACGTCATATTCAATCCATGATTGAACAACTGTCACTTCACTATTAGAAAGTTTAACCATGAACTTCTTAGATTCTCTCACAGATACTAAGTACTCATCTACTTTATCTCTAACAGACTTCACTATATCATCAACTAGGCTCATTTCCCTACTTCACCTCTACATTCTTAAGCCTTACGTGAGGCCCTCCCATCCATACTGGAAGAGGCTGTGGAGGCTCTCCTTTACCGCATGTACCTGCGTAGAAAGTTAAGTCCTTACCTACTGCATCTATGCTAGAGTAGTACTCCTTAGTTGTTATTTCTAATACAACATTTCTGAGGGGATGCATTATTCTCCCATTCTTAATATAATATGCTTCCAACCCCACGTATCGTGCGCCCCATCTATAATCGTCTATATTCCACTCCATGTACTTCTTCATGTAAATTCCCTCATTCACATCCTCGACCAACTCCTCAAAGTCATAATCTCTAGGAGCTAGGTACGTATTTGACATCCTCACTATGGGTTCACTCCTGTAGTCCATAGCCCTTGCCGAGGCATTACTATTAACCCCAAATACACTAGCAGTCTCTCTATTGTGGAGTAACTCCTTCAATACACCCTTCTCTATTAGAACTTTAGGTCTAGCCTGTACACCCTCATCATCTACAAGATAGAATCCGTAGCTACCAGGTATTGTGGGGTCATCTATTATAGTTACGTGCTCACTGCCTATCTTATAACCCTCTTTAAGTTCTCTCCTATAACTTAAACCAGCCTGAGCAGCCTCTCTGCCAAGCACCCGGTCAGCCTCACTTGGATGTCCAGCTGCTTCATGAGTGGAAAGAGCGACTATCTCTGGAGATAGTACAACGTCCATTCTGGACTTAGAGGGTAATTGTTGAGCTTTGACTATGTTTATGTATAAACTGTTTACGTCGTCATCTATAACATCATGAAGATTCATATTTTTCAGCGCCTCTAAACCACCTGTCACGCCTAGTTGATTCCATCTATTAGCGTTTCTATCCCCAGCTGAAGCTGATATATTATAGAAAACTTCTACGCGTGGTATTATACTCTCTACAAGGGCGCCTTCACTATTAATAATCATCTTCTCCTCTACGTTGTCTTCATAGCTAACAGTATATGAGGTTACCTTCATAGGCCCTCTGTTTAGCTCCACAGATTTAACTATATCCTTAAGCTCATCTATTTTATCCTCGTCCGGAATGCTATTAAGGGGTATTTTCTCCAGCACCCTATACTTTATTCTACTAGGCCTTTCAGGACTAAGTGTGATTGGTTTCCTTCTGGACATTGAGGAGGCCCTGGCAGCCGAGATGGCTTTTTTAACTGTATCAATCAAATTCTCCTTGTTAATTATTGATGTACTGGCAAACCCTAAGCCCCCATTGACTAATACCCTTATAGATACTCCCTCTGAATCGCCATATGAGGCACCCAATACCTGATTATTCAGTATATAAGTTGTGAAGGATCTTATAGAGTGATATCTGGCTTCGGCATAACTAGCCCCCGAAGACAGAGCGAAATCTACTATTTCTCCGAGGATCTCTTGATCCAACAGCGACACCCCAGAGGATGAGTCTGAGTAAAAGAATTGTCTCTGATGGATATAAGTATTTTTTCAGTAAATCTTCGAATAGTGTATAATTATTTTATTTTAATTAAAGCTTTATTTAATGCATTTGTTAAGTACACCAGCAGTTATTATGGGGAGAACCAGCGTCGCGTCGGCGTAGACTACAACACTCTTGGAGCCTGTCTTTAATTTGCCCCATGTAATAGCCTCCCGTGGATGAGCACCACTTAAACTACCATCGTATTCAACGGCGGTTGTAATATATACTGCGTAATCGTATCCCCCTCTAAACTGAGCCCACCATATTGTATGGTGCTTGCTTATACCACCACCAATAATCAATGCAGTTGACTCCCCTTTTCTAGTGAAGAAGAATTCTGCTAGCTTCTTCATGTCAACCATGTAATCTACTGTTAAATTATAGCTTCGGGTCTGGAGCTCTGTGAAGAGGGTAGTTCCAAAGGCTCCATCCGGCCATCCAGGTAGAAATACTTGAACCCCCTTCTCCCATGCACGCCTCAATATACTATTATTATCATTAATCATACTTCCAGAAACATTGAGTAGATCAGACACTCCAACCCTACCCTGCATACCCCTAGAATATGCCTCATCTAGTAGCCTTCTAACGAAATCCTCTATAACTGGACCATAAGAATCTAGGGGTATATAGATGTTGCCCAGCCTGTGGTAACCCTTCCTATAAAGGTCTACATCATCAGACTCAAAGAACCCTTTATAGTAAACTCCACCACTACCCTTAGCTATATCATGGTCTACCGCTCCAGTTGTAGTTATGACTATATCGAATAAACCAGAACCCACTAGTTGAGCTAACACCCCCCTAAGCCCTGTAGCAACCAGATTGCCAGTGAATGACAACACTCTAAGCCTAGACTTCTCCAGCGTCTGTGTGAGTATCTCTATAGCCCTATATAAGTGGCCAGCCATGAATCCATGAATATCCCTATAGTACTCTATGAGCCTGCATATGTCATAGTCACCATGTATTCCTTCATCTACCACCTTCTCAAGCTCCATGGAAGAACACCCAGGGGAAGGATAGTAGGGGTATTTAAGTATTTAATCATTGAAATCGAATTCACCATCTCCCAACATAAGATACTTAGTGAAGAACACCGGGGTGAGTGGCTAGTTGGGGAGAACCAAAGCAAGAAAGGGGCTTTCACCACTGGTTGCAACAGTTGTATTGATAAGTGCAACCGTTATAGGTGGCATGCTGATATACAACTACTTCCAGGATAGTGTGGGAAGGCTACAGGGGATGGGTGAAAACCTGGTAGTTACTGCTAGATCAATGTACATAACCGACACCACAAGACTAGTCTATATAGAGGCTACTAACAACTATGACAAGCCAGTACTGCTTACAGGTGTAAAGGGATTCTTCACCAATGGGACAACAACCAACATAACGGTACAAGGCCAACTACCATTAACAATGAAACCAGGAGACAAGATAAGCATAAACGCAATAGTAGACAACCCCGACGTAATAGCTGTATCCCTAGTATACCAGGTAGATGGGAGAGAAGCAACCACAGAACCAGTTAAAATAGGATAAACCCCTTCTCTCTCAATTTCTTTTTTATAATTTAAATATTTATTAAATTTATGTAAGGTGAAAAGCATGCTAACAAGGAAAATAATATCTAGAAGACACGCAGAGCGACAGGAGCTCACTAGACCTATAAGGCAAGAAATACGCGTTGAAGACGACAGGATACTCGCCAGATACAAAGTAGGGCATGTACACTATATGATATACCTGGATGAAGGGAGGAAACCGAGGTTAGTATTTAAAGAACCCAGAGAGCCATCAAAAGACGCTATAAACGAGATAATAGCAAACCTGAGAGAACCTAGAACCCCCGAGGAGGAATACTATATAAACAAGAAGAAAAGCGGATACGGCCCCCTCTACCCGCTAATAATAGACCCCCACATAGAAGAGATAGCAGTAGAGGGACCTGGTAGGACCATAGCCGTCATGCATAAACTCTACCCATCCAGGTGGATAGATGTTGACATGGTACTAACAAGCCAGGAAGCAGATTCACTAGCAATACAAGTGGCTAGGAAAGCTAGAAGGATGATAAGCATTGCAGTTCCTTATGCTGAGGGCATAACTGAAGAGGGGCATAGAGTAGCGATATCATTCTCAAGAGAGATATCAAGATTCGGTAGCAGCCTGGTAATAAGGAAGTACCCTGACAAGCCAGTTACCATAGCAGACCTCATAGCCTCACGAGTACTATCACCCCTAATGGCTGCATACCTCTGGATCCTGGTAGAAGCACAATCATTCCTGATAATAATAGGCAATATGGGGGCAGGCAAGACGACGCTACTCCAGTCCATAGCGGGACTAATACCGCCATTCAATAGGGTGATAACGATAGAAGACACACCAGAACTACGCCTAATGAACCCTCACTGGGACTCCCTAATAACAAGGCCCAGACCTCCAGGAGAGGAGATAGAGGAAGTAGATTTAGAAGCATTATTGAAGTTTGCTTTAAGGCGGAGGGCAGAATACATCATAGTAGGGGAGGTCAGGGGTAGAGAGGCTAAGCTACTAGCACAGGCAGCAGCAAGTGGCCACGGATCTATGACCACATTCCACGCCGATAGCCCCGAAGGCGCAATATTAAGATTAAGACTAGACCCAATAAATCTACCACCATTATTCCTAAGAATAATAACGGGCTTCATACATGTAAGGAGGATCCCTGTATATGGGGGAAAAGCCAAGAGAAGGATAATAGCCGTAACCGAGGTAGACGGAGACGAGCTCATAGACATATTCACATGGGAACCACACGCAGATAGTTTCACGCCGAACAAGCCAGATGAGGTGGCCGAGAAGAGCATAAAACTTGAAGAGGCATGGAAGAAGCTGGGAGCACCACATGAGAGTGTAATAGACGAGTTAGATGAGAGGGCTAAACTATTAGAAGCCGCTGCTGGGCTCACACCAGAAGAGTTCTACTCCAGGATAGCCATGTACTACACTGCTAAGATGGGAATATGAAAGGGTGCTCCTCTTTGGAGTTAAACGTAGAGAAGCTACTAGTGGGTAGGATAGAACCACAGATCCTAGGACCCCGCCCATACAAGCTAGTTAAGAAACTCGCAAAACCCTTATCTATAACTGGCCTCTCGATAACCGCATTCTCTATCCCAATATTATTCATGAACAAAGCCTTATCCTCCCTTCTATTAATAACTGGGATAACCCTAACAATACTTATCCCAATAACAGTAAGGCTATGGAGGAGCATATTAGCGTCAGGCATAGAGCAGGAGCTACCAGCACTACTATCATACATACTCCCTTACTCCCATACCCCAAGACACATTGCAGACCTGGTAATGGAACTACCCAAAGATATATTTAAGTGGACGAGGAACGAGTCGGAGAGGCTTAAGATACTACTAGAGGAAGGCCACGACCCCCTATCAGCACTTAGAATCCTAGCGGAAACCACACCCTCAAGGAGGCTTAGGGAAGTCATACTAGACTACGCTACAGCCCAAAGCCTAGGCGCTCCGAGAAGCCAGACGACACTACTATTATTAAACCACGCAATAACAATGGTTAGGATGAAGTGGAAGTCACACGTCGAGGCTGGCAGTATAGTAGCCGAGCTGACAGCAACTGCTATAATAGCTGGCTCAGCCATGACTCCAATAACAATGCTAGCAGGGGGCAACGCTGCACTAGTGTCAATATTCTCCATACTAACCCCGCTAATAGGCGGCCTAGGACTCCTACTAACCAGGCCAGTGATAGGAGACATCAAGCCAAGCCCGAGAATATACATACCCCTACTAATACTCCCATTAATTATAAGCGTACTACTCCTGAACGAGATAATAATACCCTCACTAGCTATACTGGCTATAGCAGCATTAGCCAGTGAGACTCTAACCCATAAGTATAGAAGGACATTTGAAGAAGGCATGAGAGCACTAAGAGCGGCATCTGAAAGGTCGAGGTATGGCATGGACTTCGAGGAGACTCTAAGAAAAGCAGAAAATGCAGCTTCAGGAGTGGTTAAGGCTATAATACAATCTGCAACCATAGCTGGGAGGCTTGGAGTAGGAGAAGCCATATCCAGGCTCTACCAGGTAGTGGAGGAGGCAGTTAACTCCGTCAAAACAGCTAAAGTCCAAGCACTCCTAATGATGGCAATATCAGTAGCAGCACCACCCATAGCACTTTACGCTATAAAATTCATAGAGAACGCTGCATCAACAGCAGCCGACCTACTGGTAGACACTAGCAGTGTCAACTTGATAAAGGGGATCCTGACCGCATCAGCAGTTCTAGCACCACTACCAGCAGCAATAGTCCATAGAGGGTGGCTGCCCAGCCTGCTACCAAGCCTAGCCTCCCTCCTAGCATCACTCTATGTAATAGGAGCTCTATGAGAGATCCTCGACCACACGTGCTTCATAGTAGGTAACCCCTCCATTCCTATCTACAACTGCTATTATAGGCTCGAATCCATCGGCAACAACCTGGCGGCTCCAGTCAACAAGTGATCTTAGCGTAACGGGGGTTCCCTCCTCTAATACCAAAACCTCTAGTCCCTTACCTATTCTAACGTACAGTGTACCATGCCTAAGCCCCCTATAAACCCTTCTACCCCTACCTCTTAGATCCAGGTATACCAGGAAGAATGATAGTCTTACACCACACCTATCGAGGAGGTGAAACACCGCATTCCATCCATCAGCACTATCTATGGATAAGTACCCCCTGGAAGCTTGATATGCAGCTTCTAGCTCGTCTAAATAGCCATCCTTTATATAGCCTTGAAGGATGAGCGCCTTACAGAATTCCTTCTCAAAGCACTCAACAATCCTTACTTTTCCATCTCTTATAATAGCTCTAGCCTTAGCCATACCAGCCATCACCAAAGCTGATCGCAATCACGAGATTTATATCCCGTTATAAATCCGTCTACTCCCTAGCCTATATTAATGCAGTTTGAGACACTAGAAATAAATAAAGTACAGGATAATCGTAGGGTGGGATAGATCGTGTTGAATTTAGAACAAGAATTAGGCAGGTTAAGGGAGTATCTAAGGATAAAGCCTTTATACTGGGATCAGGATAGAGGCGAATTTGTCTGGCTAGACACAAGACTCATACCATTTGAAGAAGTTTACAGGAGAACAAGAGATTATTCAAGGGTAGCCAAGGCTATAAGGGACATGGAGATTCGTGGTGCACCTGCAATAGGGGTGGCGGCTGCCTTTGGCATGGCCCTGGCAGCCCTCTATAATAATGCAGGTGATGAGGAAGAGCTAATAGCACATCTAGAGAAGGCTAGAAGGGAATTAGCATCTACACGGCCAACAGCGTTTAACCTATTCTGGGCACTGGATAGAGTCATGGCAAGGGTTGAATCCGAGAGGAGTAGAGGGTTTGATAAGATAGTAGATGGAGTCTTAGACGAAGCCTTACGTATATACATTGAGGATATTAAGAATAACATAATGATAGGGAGGCATGGTTCAAAACTAATAGAAGAAAATGACACCATACTGACCCACTGCAACACAGGTGCCCTGGCAACAGCCGGATTCGGCACGGCCCTAGGAGTTATAAGATACGCGTGGTATGAGGGTAAGAATATAAGAGTCATAACAACAGAGACTAGGCCAGTGCTTCAGGGAGCTAGGTTAAATGTCTGGGAGCTGAAGAAGGAGGGAATACCATTCAAGCTCATAGTAGATAGTGCAGTAGGCATAGTATTCAGGCAGAATTTAGCTAATAAAGCCATTGTCGGGGCAGACAGGATAATCCTCACAGGGCATGTAGCTAATAAGATAGGTACATATGTTGTAGCATTATCTGCATGGCATAATAACAAGCCATTCTATGTAGCAGCACCTACAAGCACTATACAACCAGTTAATGACCCCTCAGCTATAGTTATCGAGGAGAGGAGCCACGATGAGATTAGAAAAATCATGGGAAAATACCCATTAACGCTTGATGGTGTAGATGCATACAACCCCGCATTCGACGTAACACCGCCAGAGCTAATCTCAGGTATTATAACTGAAAGAGGAGTGGCTGAGAAACCCTTTAAAGAAACCCTTACAGCCATTATAAACCACAGGTAATATGTATTTTCACGTAATAAATAGCACTATAATCCCACTATGATACAGGAAGATTAAGATAAAATCCAAATCATTTAATTGTCTTCTGTAACGGTGTATCTGGTGCGGGTTAAGTCCGGGACACTAGCACTCTTATATCCATTGTTTGCAGTCACCACGTGGGGTACTAATATAGTGGCAGGGAGGTTCCTTGTTTATACACATGGTGTTAGTGGCATAGCCCTTTCTTATCTAAGATTCCTACTAGCTGCGCCAATGCTCCTAGCATTAGCTATAGTAACTATGAATAGCAGAGTGGCTAAGATAAACGCAAAGGATCTGCCACTACTAGGCGTAGGAGGACTCCTGGGTGTAGCATTATTTAACGTAATGTTGTACTCAAGCCTTGAGTATATAACAGCATCAACATCGGCCTTTCTAGCATCGATGAGCAGTCCTATAACATACATCATTCTTGTGGTAGCAGGGCTAGAGAAGGCGGAGCTTAAGCCAATCACTGGCGTCATACTATCTATTACAGGACTCTATATTCTCCTAGCTAATGGAATAGGAGTATATAGCGTCAAGGGTGTACTCTATGCATTAATAGCAGCATTATCATGGAGTGGATACACTATCCTAGTTAAGATTCTGTCGTCAAAGTATAATCCGCTACAGATACTAGTCTGGGCTACTATCACAGGGACAATAATGCTAACCCCCGCCACGGTTAACGAGAAACTACTATACACAGACCCGATTATAATATCATTAATACTATACATAGCCGCTGTACCAGGGGCCTTAGGCTACCTAGCCTGGAACATAGGAGTCGAGAAGGCTGGACCCACCAAGTCAGCCGTGTTCATACCATGCGTTCCTCTAGTAGCTACAAGCCTAGGACTAGTATTGCTTGGAGAGCCCCTATCAGCTAGTCAATTCATAGGAGGCGTTCTAATAGTAGTAGGTATATTGATGGTTATAAAATAGTTTAATGATCACGCTGGCAGTGTTAATGGTAATATTAGTCTAGGCCCGCCTCACGGGCAATGGGGGGTCGACTAGGGTTAAATGAAGACAGCTAGAGTGATTGAAGTAGACGAGGCTAGAGCTATAAGATATCTACTAGCGGGTGGTTTACTATTAGTAGTTTTATCTCTAATCGGAGTTTACATGATAATCGGGGGTATAAGAGAGGTACTCGTCATCCTGAGAAACATGGATCCATTAAAACTCGCTCTAGGCGTTATATTTATAATACTAGGAGAGACTGTAAGAGCGGGTAGATTAAAGCTCATAGCCAGGGTAAGAAATGCTAGTATACCCCTCACTGGGGCCTTAATAGCTAGACTCTTAGGCAGGTTTGCTGGTATACTTACACCAGCATCTATGGCAAGCACTCCAGTCAGGGCTGGCGTCATAGGATCCTATACTGGCTTGAGTCTAGGAGAGTCAGTAGCTATAAGCATATCAGAGACCCTCTATGATACATTCATTCCAGTACTTATAGCCATGAGTCTTGGGATTATAGGGCTGCCAGATACCTGGCCTATACTAGCGATATCAGTTATAATAGCGGGTCTTTGGGCAGCGGGCCTCTCCTATGCCAGGACTCCTGGTGTAGAAGAGGCTGTAGCACGGTATACTGGTAGAAGAGACCTATGGTGCTTTGCCCGGAGACAGAGAATTCTATTTCTTGAGACTCTCAAATCAAATATGGACCAGAGGCTTATAACTACATCAATGACACTAACACTACTAGCTCATTCAATAGAATCACTTGCGATAGGCGTGATATTAGACTGGAGTCAGGGATTGATATGGTGGTTAATGGTGCTCGAAACATCATATGTAATGACTATGACTCCAACTCCAGGCGGAGCACTACTCTTTGAGCTCGGGTTAAACATAGTGCTAACCCCTACTATGACTGTGGAGTGGAGAACTCTATTCGTAATAGCATCGCTATTACCGGGCATCGTCATAGTAACGTTGATCCCTAGGTTAAGGGTATATTTATACCAAATAGCATCAAGTATAGGAGAATGCGAGGAAGGCGAGTCTAATACTTATAATACTTTAAGGGAAAGGCTGGTATAACATATAGTGGTGCTTGGCATGGTTAAAGTTAAATCAGCAGTTCTCAAAGAATTCTCGAAGCCATTCGCAATTGAGACACTGGAAAAGGGGGATGTTAAGGAAGGATGGAGGAGAGTGAGGGTCAAGGCCACTGGTATATGCGGTAGAGATATTGTAGTGTGGAGAGGTGGATTCAAGAATCTAAAACCACCTTTAATCCTAGGGCATGAGGTATTTGGGGAACTTGATGGCAAGCCTGTAGGCATCTACCCTGGGTTCACGGTTAGCGAGAACCAGAAGCCATTTATACTGGGCGAGGATCTTCCAGGAGGATATGCGGAGTATGTAGATGCTCCCTACGGTAATATAGTAGAGTTGCCTACACGAGACTATGAAAAATACGCAGCAGCAGTATGCGGCGTAGCTACAATGATTCATGTCGCTAGAATTAGCGGTATAGGTTGCTGTGATAGGGTTTTAGTTACGGGGGCAGGAGGGGGTGTGGGAATACATGGAGTACAGTACCTCTCCATGTTAGGGGCTAATGTTTATGGATACACTAGGCGACCTGAGGCTGCCCGTGTGCTACGTGGGCTTGGAGTGAATGTGGTCGATAGCCTCGACTTCTATAAGAAGATCGGTAGAATGGATTATGTAGTGGAAATAGCTGGAGGGCCAACGATAAATAGGTCTATGCGTTCACTCAGGTTCGAGGGAACACTAATTCTAGTAGGCAATGTCACTGGAGAGCCTCTAGTTATCGATAGGCCAGCACTATTCATAATGAGGCAACTTAGGGTTATTGGATCGGCTGCATACTCAATAGACGAATATAGGTATGCGATTAAGCTTGTTGGTGATGGTTTAATTAAGGCATTCTATAAAAAGTATAGTTTAGATGACGTGAATAGAGCCTATAGTGATATAATGGAGGGCAGGATCATAGGTAGAGGAGTACTAGTACCTTAACGGCTAGACTTATTAAATTACATCTATCACAACGTCACTCTTGAGCCTCCCCTTAAACTCAAACGATATTATAGAAGAACCGTATCCCTCCAAGATCAACTTATTCATGCCATTGCCGTTATCTACCCTGTAAACATCCCTCTCCTCTTCTCCTGGATATGTAGATAGGTCATAACTATAGACTGTAACACGACATTCACCTTCACACTTGAACCTTAAAATGGTACTCTTATACCCACTCATAGGTATACCTCCATAAATACTTGGCATCCCCCACTTACTCTCCTTAAGCAGCTTGGGTAATTCAAGCCTTAATCTATAAGGCTGTGGTGTAGCCGATAGTATGGAATCATGGTTTAGCACGGTGAACCCTCTTACTCCTATATCTATGGGTGTGGACTCTTTACGCGTCAGGTTAGCATTTGTATTTGTGGCTAGAAGCACCTTATCGCCAATAGCCTCTATGGATGTTATTCTTGCACCAAATACTCCGACGACTCTAGCCGTAGGAGGCGTAATATACAATAATATACTAGGGGAACATATCTTCCTCTCACCAATTGTCGATTCACTGAAATAATTATATGGAACCAGGATACCACCATTAAGGTAAATCATAGACGTCCTTACAGGGCCCATAGGAGCCCCAGGTAAATCATATAATCTTGTGAAGAGCAGATCGCCTTCAATAGGATCCCCATAAACCATGCCACCTCTCTGGAAAGCATAGAACTTTGAATAAGCAGATGCAGTTAGAACAACATCAGGCGTTCTAGGCCCTCCACCGTCAATATATCCCCTCTCATTTAACTTAACCTTATGAATAGTATCTTCAACTAGATCAATGCATGTAATATGGGGGTTCTCCCTTAAACGTTCACCTGACTCGGGGGTTAACCTTAATCCGAAGCATGCATAGTCCATGTATAACTCTCCCTTCAACGCTACTGAGGAGTCAATGAGAGACGCCTTGCCCCTTCTATAATCTAAACCATATATGCCAAGCTTTTCATGGCCATCTCCCCGGGCTATGAGTAGCCTGTCGTTAACTGGATCATATAATATATCACTTACCTCGCCAGCCCAATACCTCTCGTTGTGAATACTATCCTTCCATAATAATTTAACGCGCTCCTCATCTACATCA
>WAQN01000059.1 GCA_015520195.1 Desulfurococcales archaeon
GTCTATAAGTTATACGCCACTTAACAATGCCCTCCCTCTCTCTATAATTGCGGGGATTCTTGAATCGCGTCAAAACATGTCCAAAATAACAGTGTATATGGCAGCTAATGATATAATAGACGGATTAATAAATATAACAGTCAAGAAAACCTCTAATTATATGCTTAAAACCTCGATACCCATTAAGCTTATCCCTAAACACAAAGTGACAATGACTAGGTCAAACCTGCAAGTAGCATATTCTCTAATAAAGGGAGACCATAGTAATAGAGAGAGTCGCAGAGAAATAAGTCACGCGGATTATACACTAATCATAATAACTAGTCAAACAGTCAAGCCAAATGATATATTATTAATAGATGTAACCCTCAATATGACTAAGAAAGATAAAATTCAGCCTCTTTACATATATCCCGCAATAAAAAGGATACCCTCATTTATAGAGGAACCGCCAGCGGCTATCGAATTCTTAATAAATGCTACAAATAATGGCAGAACACGTTGGGAAACTCCGCCTAGTAAATTAACGTTTGTAATTCCTGGAGCATATATAACTGGTCGTACCCCCCTAGGCGATTCCCAATATTACTTTTCACTTATCTTATACTTATATAATATAGAAAATTTAACGATAAAAAATATTAACGTTTTGAAGTACACGATTACAGCATCATCCACCACTATCACTAAGGAAAGCAGAACTAGCATCAACTTTATATATACCCTTTCTCTTTTATCAATTATATCACTAACAGCAATATTCATATTTAGTATTAAATATAAGTCTCTCTTGAAAATTAATAAAAACATCAAACAGGTATAAGACCTTACTATGCTAAAGGAGGGAAATAAGGAAACTTAATTCCCAGCAACTATTTCCTTGTTGATACGGTGGTCCACTGAGATGGCTAGATTACTGGTCATAAGCGATATCCACGGGAACCTCTACTCTCTCAGTGCGGTGTTAGAGCATGCTAAAGGCTGGGATGAGCTCGTAGTGCTTGGAGACCTGGTGGATTACGGCCCTCATCCGGATGAAGTAATAGATGTTCTAAGAGGATATGATGCTAGAATGGTGAGGGGTAACCATGACCATGCAGTAGCCTTTGGCGTTGACTGTAGATGTGGCGAGAGAACCCACTGGCTCAGCGTATGGTTCCGGGAGAACGTAACGCTCAGACTATTAGGAGATAACCAGAGGAGGTATTTGGCCAGCCTACCCCTTAAGCTGGATCTAGAGATAGACGGCTTGAATATTCATATAGTGCATGCAGCCCCGAGCAACCCATTATACGCCTACCTCTACCCATGGCTGGACAACAGCCAGGTCTGCAAGCTACTCAAAAGCCATGGCCCACTAAGACTATCAGGGGATAGAGGCGGCGGATGCCCCCAGGGATTATACCTAGTCGGCCATACTCACTATCAGTTTTACAGGGTGGTTGATGGAGCTATAGTAGCTAATCCAGGTAGCGTTGGCCAGCCACGCGATGGGGATCCTCGTGCTGGGTACATGATAATAGATACAACTAGAGAGGCCATAGAATTGTACAGGGTAAAATATGATGTAGGAAGGACAGTTAAAGCCCTCATGGAGCTAGGAGTACCTGAACCCTATATGAGCGCGCTTAAATACATGCTCCAGCATGGCAGGATTCCGCCTAGACCAAAACCGCCTTAATGGCTTAGGGATCTATGCCCTTCTCCACAGCCTTCTTCAATAATTTAGATGCTAGTAGAGAAACCCTGTGATACTCCCTGTACTCGATTATCCTCTCTACCATGTTCATGTCAACATCCATGTAGACATGTACTATCACGTTTCTGAATCCAATCACCCTTCTAATGAAATTGTAGTCATCCTCTGTTATGATACCTTCATTTAGCAGGGTTCTAGCGGCTTCCTCAGGCGATTCTGGAGCATAGCCGAGTTCGGCGGCTATCCTCATAACCATATCCAGGAGGCTCTGGGCTTGCACTTGCAGGGCATGTAATGCCGCTAACTCCTCTATCCAGTTTCTCAATCTACTCGAAGCTAATAGGTCTAACCGTGATGTTGCCTCTGCTAGGATTGTTTCAAGTCTTGATAGGATGCCTATGTCTCCCCCACCTCCTCTCAACACCCTTTATGGCAGCTGCTATTATTTCCAGTTTCCTCCTTGAGATCTCATAGTCATGGCATATTATTATCCTGGTTAGAAGCCATTCCCTAGGAGCCTTAGGCCTCTTGGAGTAAACAGTTATGCCATAACGCCATGCATCAACTACTATGGCACATGGCGCACGGCCTGCAATGACTACGTCGACTTGATCAGGTTCAACGCCTAAAACCCTAGAGACCTCATCAGCCACCCTTAAGACATCATCTAACCCAGCCTCCCCACCATACATGACTAGGAGATCGATATCTCTACCTTCCCCCCTCTTAGCCGTACCACCAAACAATACAGCCCACTCAACCCCTAGAGACTCCCAGTCAACCCCTCTCAGGCCTGACAATACACTGTTCAGCTTAAGGCGTCTAGAACTCACAATTACGACGCCCTCATAGACATATGCATTCATTGAGGCTTAAAACAGACGCTATCCGCTGAAGACCACTTAAGTAAAGACCTTTAGATCCCCGCTATCTTAATCTTATAGACAGTTAGCGTTGCTGCTAAGAGTATTGCAGCCATTATGAATGGTGTAGCCTCTCCGGGCAATCCTAATAGGGTCTTCCCATGGAAGGTGTCGTATAGTTTTCCCGCGGCTAGTGGCCCAGTCATTTGCCCTATGTTAGAGAATGTATTGGAGAGGCCTAGGAGGGCTAGTGCTTGCGGGTGGTTGAATGCTTGGAGGTTCCTTGTTAGAGGCATGCTGCTCCTCCCGGCAGAGTATGCTAGTGTGAGGCCTACAAATGCCTGTAGAGGCGAGTGGGCTAGGCCGAGCGTTAAATTACCTAGAAAGCCCATTAATAACACAAGTGCGAGTATCCTAGTTGTACCCCACTTGTCGGAGGCAGGCCCGACCAGCACACCCGCAATAAGGCCTACGACACCTGACAATGCAAGTATAGAGCCTAGTTCCGTCCTGCCTAGATTGAATACCTCACCTAGGTATATGTAGAGGAACTCCCTTAGAATACCACTACTATAACCAGTAGTGTAGGCAGCTAGTATTATCCAGGCTGGGACAACTCCTATTCTAAGCCCTCTAAGCCCTAGCCTACCACCCCGATTAACGCGTTTAGGCGTTAAGGTAGTCCTACCTGCCACGGAGATTAAGGGTATTGAGGCTACTAGGAATGCCAGCGAGGACGCTTTGACAATATCTGGGTTAGACAGGCTAGTCACCGCATATAGATACTGGCCAAGGCTTATCCCCAGGGTGCCAACAGCAAAGTACAACGCTATACCAGAGCCACTTAGACCCCTTAGTAGAACGCTTGCGGCGGCCTGAGCCTGGGGCCATAGTAGCCCGTTCATGAAACCCCATGCAGAGTTCAATGCAATTATGGCAGCTATACTATCTGTACCGCTAATAACATAGACTATCAGGGACACCATAGGGAGGGGAAGGGACATTAAGAGCCTCCACGCGGTCTCAGAGTACTGAGCAAGGAAGCCTGAGAGGGTACTAGCTACTGCACGAGCAAGCATGAACCAGGTGGTAAGGCTTGAAACAACTAATACAGATGCACCCAGGTCGTCCCTAAGCATCTTAGCCAGGGCAAGCCTAGAAAGCCCAAAACCAACACTAGCCCCAAACACTCCAACCAGCAATACTATGTAATAGCCTGTAACCCTTGAATCCCGCACTCCCGTCGTCCACCGAGTATATATGTACGCACGGAGAAAACTAGTATACCATGAATATTAGTCAAATATGAACCAGTAATCAAGTAAGATAGTATAAACCCTGGAAATCGAAGACCCCTTTGCAGGATAAGCCTACTGATTTTAATTATTACTATATTAATTCAACTTCGTCAAGTAATTTAACAAGATTCTTGTACCACTCACTATCCTCTAATATTCCTGGACTATCCTTTGCTCTATCCAACCAATATTCAAGACTATGATCTATTATAATTAAATGCAATCTCACATGTATTCCTGTAGGATACTCTATCATAATACTATAATGATATTTACCACGTTGTGATTCTAACCTTACAATGGGGCTTTCTCTTTGGAAACTTCGCTTTATTCTCAGACACACTCCTCAAACTGCTTAGCAATCTTTCCGTTATATGCTCTGGTTTATGGTTTATCATAATTAGAGTCTATTAATGCCACCACGACTAAAGGCTTCCTTATGCTCCTAAGCTTAGATAGCAGTATACGTAGGTTCTTTATTAACCTCTCTTTACCCTCTTCAACGACAATAAATACCCCTTTATCCCTATAAATTGACCTTATTACTTTGTCCTTAAACCTATAGTTTGATCTATATAATTTTCTTTTAACAATCCCTTGTAGAAATCTATAATCATTGTCCCCCTCACACAATATCAAGATTGGCGGCTCTTCGGGTTAAGGCCCACGTAGGTCTCCCCCGATCTCGCTTAGCTCCTCCAGAGCCTCCTTACCCTTTAAGACCTCGTAGTCCACATCGCCATCCGGCATTCTATATGTTCTAATTATCGATACGTAATCCAGCAACTCCTTCTGAGATGCAGTATCCAATAGGAGCTCTAATAATTCAAGGCTATGAGTAGTAATGATACACTGTACTCCTTGCATCAATGAATCTAGCATAACACTAGTATACCTCTCCACCAATC
This sequence comes from Desulfurococcales archaeon, assembly GCA_015520195.1. GTDB lineage: Archaea > Thermoproteota > Thermoprotei_A > Sulfolobales > Acidilobaceae > WAQN01. The sequence goes on from WAQN01000059.1 coordinate 4,769, forward strand.
CAGGATGCATGTGATTCTCGGGCTCCTCTATAATAATAACTCTAGCCCCCACAATTATGGGGCAGATACGTTAAACTGTAATTTTCTGTATTTGATTGTGTTTTTCTATGCCACGTAGGGCTATTAGGTACGTTGACCATAAGTATCCATAGAAAGTATATAAGTATTTCTGTAGAATATATTAGAGGGATAGGGATGAGCTCGATGAGCTAGGCGAGGGGGACTATGGGATGAACCCCTCTTCGCCGAAGGGAGCCCAGCTCCCGTAGGCGGGGGAAGGGGGATGGAGAAGCCGTGATGAACCCAGCCGTGCCTGATACAATATGATA
>WAQN01000060.1 GCA_015520195.1 Desulfurococcales archaeon
GACAAAATTTTAAGTATAGATAAGAATTCATTAAATCAACGAGATCGGACTTTTAACTGAAATACTAAATTACTGCTTCCTGCACTAAAACTATGTACTTTTTAATAATAAAAATCACCAAGTTATTCGGTTAGTGAATTCAAGTTTCCGGAAATCATTATAATAAGAATGATGAAGAGCTGTAACTGTTATTGCTAGGTACTAAAGGCATAGTTTAGTAAGCGGTTCTCTCTAACAATGAGTTACTATGGTTTTATAGTTTATCGTTCTACTCCATTAAGCGGCTATATCATCATTGATATATATTCTCGGTTATTACGCCTCTAATAGCGGGGGAAGCGTAATGGGTATTCCTTGTAGTGTTGAGGAGCTTAAGCCTCCAAGTGAGGGTTCCTTAGCAACTTGGAGTAATGGTGCTCTAAATGTTCCCAATAATCCTGTTATTGCATATATAGAGGGTGATGGAATAGGGCCTGAGGTAGTTAGGAGTGCAAGGATGGTTCTAGACGCTGCTGTTGAGAAGGCTTATGGGGGATCCAGGAGGATCGTGTGGTGGGAACTTGCAGCAGGGAGCAAAGCCCAGGAGGTTTGCGGGGATCTCCTACCAAAGGCTACTCTTGAGGCTATAAAGATGGTTAGATTAGCGCTTAAGGGGCCATTAACAACCCCTGTTGGTAGCGGTTATAGAAGTTTAAATGTATCGATTAGACAGGCCCTAGACCTCTATGCTAATATAAGGCCAGTCAAATTCTATGGTCAACCTGCACCACACAAGTACGCTGATAAAGTAAACTTCGTTATATTTAGGGAGAACACAGAAGATGTGTACGCTGGTATCGAGTGGCCATGGGATAGCCCCGAGGCTGCCAAGATAAGGTCATTCCTTGAGAGAGAACTAGGAGTTAAGGTTAGAGAAGATGCTGGCATAGGGTTAAAGCCAATAAGCAAGTTCGCTACGCAAAGGTTAATGAGGAGAGCGGTTGAGTGGGCTATAAGGAATGGCAATAAGCGGATAACTTTAATGCATAAAGGTAACATTATGAAGTATACTGAAGGCGCTTTTATGCAATGGGGATATGAAGTAGCTATTAATGAATACAGAGAATATATAATAACAGAACAGGAGCTTTGGGAGAAATATAATGGTGAGATTCCAGAGGGTAAGATTCTAGTTAATGATAGGATAGCCGATAACATGCTTCAGCAGATAATAACTAGACCTTGGGACTATGAGATAATCGTTGCACCAAACCTTAACGGAGACTACATAAGTGACGCGGCAAACGCTCTTGTAGGAGGGATAGGCATGGCAGCTGGAATGAACATGGGAGACGGGATAGCTGTCGCTGAGCCAGTCCATGGAACAGCTCCTAAATATGCTGGTAAAGACGTCATAAACCCTACAGCCGAAATACTAAGTGGTGCACTTCTCATAGGAAATTTCATGGGATGGAGAGAGGCTTCAAGTTTAATAGAGGAAGCAATAAGGAAAGCTATAGCTGATAAGAAGGTTACATACGACCTAGCCAGGCATATGCCAGGCGTAGAACCTTTAAAGACGAGTGAGTATACAAAAGAACTGATAGAATACATAAAGGAGATGTAAATTAAGCATACGGATGATGAACCGGTTTGGCATGACCCTAACTAAAGGGATGAATTGATTGGCCTTTGCTGAAGCCGAATACACTATGTGTACTCTAGGGATTAATTATTCCCTTCTCTATTAGGAGTCTTAATGCACGTTTCAACACTCTCCTTATCCTCCACCTTTTCTCTAAGTCCCCATAAAGCCTTATAGCAGTCCTTCTAATGCTATTAGTCGCCGTTAGTATCTTCATGATCTCCACTTCTTCTTTTGCAAGCTCGTTGGGTATATACCTTAGGGCTAGTCTTGCAATATCTACAGGGTCTAGTCCAAGGTAGGGATGAGAAGGCTCTAGGTTATCTAACCTTTTTATCACCTTTAAGGTTATAATAGTTACTGGATCGTCTTCTTTGATTTTACCATATGCGCTCTCCAGAGCGTCTAAGAGTTCCTCTACAGTCTTAAACCCGTCTCTCCTGGCATCATCGATTGTAAGCTCCTTCACCTTCTTAACTCTTACTGAGACTATCTTAGCTTTAGCCAAAGGCCTCCCATAACCATGTATGATGACTTCATCATATTTTGGTTTAACCACGCCAAGACGTATAGTCGTCTCTTTAATCCCTCTAAGCAGCTTATCCGCATGCTCCCCTTTAATCATGAGATGACGGCCTATAAACTGCTTCTTAACCCTACGTTTGCTATTATTAGGCTTACCCAACAAACACCACCCATGGGGGTCGATGAAGCATAACCCTCCCCTCTCTAGCACAAGGGGAGGGCCTTACTGTAGCGTCATTAGCTTTGATGACGGGCCAAAGCTTTGAGGCCCCCGCTAATCCACTATTTCTCCATATCCATGATATGCTCTTGGGCCTAGAACAGCTCTGGGAGCTATTATAGCCCCCAGTGTGGGCTTCTTAGCCATGAACCTAGCTACCCCCTCTAGCCGCTCTGGTAGTTCCTTCGGCTCTCCCGCCTCAAGTATTGAGAGCGCCTTTATCTGTGCTCCTTCACCTACTATACTCTTCTCTAAATGGCTTAACGCTGATACTACAGCGTTCTCCATTATAACACTCGACTCTATAACGCAATTTGGGCCTATTAAGGCTCCATCCTCTATCAAGCTTCCAGGCTTAATCACCGTTCCATCACCGATCTTCGAGTCCCTACCTATATATGCTGGACCCTTGATAACCACGTTATCGCCTATATACGCATTTGCCCCTATATAGACTCTTCCTGTTATTGTAGCTGTTCTCTCAATAACTGCTGAGGGAGATATCATTGCTGGAGTCGACTTAAAGAGTATATTAGGGACTTCTAGTATATCCCAGGGATAACCTATTTCAGCCCATTCTCCTCCCCAGATAGTTGCTCCTAGGAGGCCATTTCTTGCTAGGTAGTTTAGCCCTGCTATATATCCCCTTTTAACTATTTCCATGAGTGCTCTTCTATCACCGATCATGACTCCTGCAAATACATACCCCCTTCCATATAGCCACTCCTCCTCAGGCTCTTCTCTGAGCTCTTCCACCCTACCCATAACCCCCATCTTGACAAAACCGTATGTCTCTACGCCAGTTGCTACAGGGGCTATGGACATGACAACTTGATATCCACTTACACTATAGAAGTCCAGAGTCTGCCTGACTATATCAACTGGCCATGCTAGATAGCCTGTAAATGATACGATTATCTCCTGTGACCCACCTTCCAATGCTTTAAGTCCTGTTTCAATGCCACCCTCTATTCCATCGCCAACCTGCTCCACGCTAAACATCCACTCAGGCAAATCATTCGCTAGCCCGTCAACTCCGGGTGGAGTTATCAGCACAGCTCTATCAATGCTTGACCTAACACTAGCTAATTGATCTATAGAGTACCTATAGAGACGTTTACCTGCGATCCTTAAAAACGGTTTTGGGGTATACTTAGTCAACGGTAGTAACCTTTTACCAGTCCCTCCAGCAAGTACTACTGCATCCACTTATTACACCCTTAAAACTCATTTAACAGGCATGTAAACCCGTTTAATTATGCCTTAGGAGCACACTAATATCACTACCTGACTTCCTTTAAGTATAGCATGACGTGGGAATTCACTTCTAAGTCCGTCCCTCAATTAATGACTTGTATTTCAGCATTTTCATAGCAGTGCTCATGGGATCTGGAAGAGGTTTAGCAGGCTCTTCTCCTCTGATTTCCATTAATGCTCTTTCAATATTAGGTACAATTCTCTCTGGATCTCTCCATTCACTAAATTTGCCTAGGTTTATCCTAAGGGCTATTTCTAATGGGTCATCGATGTTTTGAAGTCTCTCGGCTTCCTTCATTACTAGTAGTAGGTATTCCTTGAGCTCTCTAACCCCTTTAGTAGTTGTAGGAGGCCCGTGGCCAGGTATAACTACGTCAACGTCCATATCTTCTATGGCCTCTAATCTATCTATCCATCCAGTTATATATCCGTCTAATGCAAGAGGCGTTACCCTATAGAAAACTATGTCTCCAGCGAACAATATTTTATAGTCTTGTAGATAGACTATTACGTCTCCTGGTGTATGTGCTGGACCGAAATACATTAATTTAATTCTTGGAGCTCCTGGAGGATTTAACTCTATTTCTTCACCATTAAAAGCTACATGAGGTATAGTATATTTGGATCCCGTGAAGTCTAGATCCGGAAATAACGCTTTATATATGCCTGGATCTATTGTCAGTAACGTTTCAATAATATCCTTAGCCCTTTTATGAGATAATGTTATTGAATCTTCTACTATATGATTAGCCCATACATGATCTCCATGATGATGAGTATTTATTATCAATCTTATTTTACTTATATTTATTTTAGTTAATTCATCAAGGAGTTTCCTCATTCTAGGTTCGTTGTACTGTGTATCCACTAATATCGTATATACATCACCTACAATTATACCTACATTATTCTTAAACCATGTCCCCTCAGGATCTATATATGCATAGATGCCATCATCTATTTCCCTTATACCACCCTTCCATGATTTCAATCCAGAATCACCTCTAAGTTAACCCAACTTCTCTTTAAACCACTCCATCTCCAATCTAGCTATCTCGTTAACTAATGGCGGCTCATAGACTTCAAAGTGCCCTACAGGATACTTTACTACTCTAACCTCCCCCTTTATTCTAGACGAAACCTCGTCCACTACTTCTGGTGGTGTGGTTGCATCCTTTTCCGCAACGACAAATAGTATTGGTTTTGAGACGAGCTCTGCATAGAACCCTGGATTATATTGAATTATCCTATCTATGCTATCTAACGTTATATAGTTTTTGAATGTAGGGAATCGAGATGCATATGTAGTATAGAATTCATATGCTTCCTCACTCGTTATTAGCGATATACCGTCCCTAGACACTATGGGTATTGATAATGGTTTTCCTCTACAGCACTCATCCCTACCACTCTCAGCTAGTGATAGAACTGGCTCTAAGCTGCCAAAATACTTCAGGGCCGTTCTATACGAATACAGGTTTGGAACCTGTGCTACTCCACATTTAACCCCTGGAGAGGGAAACGCTAATAACGTGACCACGTGGCCTCCACTAAAACTCGTGCCCCAGACACAGATCCTATCTGGATCTACGAATTCAAGTGATCTAACATAGCTTATAGCACACCTATAATCGGCCACTTGATCCTCGGGGTAAAGCGCTTGTCTAGGCTCACCCTCGCTTTCTCCAAACCTTCTATAATCGAATACAAACACGTTAAACCCGTTCTCAGCCCATAATCTAGCGTAGACATCTGAGTGCATCTCTTTAACGGCTCCAAGGCCATGGGCCATAACTATAGCAGGAGCTTTACCCTCCACATCGGGTTTATAAAGTATACCGCTACACTTTAACCCGCTGCATGGGAACTGCCTCTTTTCCACCATTATCCCCATGGTTAACCCACCTGCTAACTCTAACATCGAATTACTGCTATAGTTAAGCCTATATATTATTAAAGATTTGTCACGCTAGTTATACTAGTAGCATAATATAGTTAATTTAATAAACTCTATAATGCATCGCGATAAGCATATATTAGTCTTAATTCATCAATACTATTCCGGGTGAATTCGACTATTGGCTAATAGCACCCCTAAGGATTACATTATAGAACTTATAGCTAAAAGAATAGCTGGCGACATAGTATTCAGCCAGGATCCTGGAGCTGCCCTCAAAAAATGGCGTGAATACTTCGACATAAGCCAAAACGAGATAGCAAGAAGTATGAAGATAGCGCCAAGCGTTGTCAGCGACTATGAAAAAGGGCGTAGGAGGCCAGGTGCAGGCTTTATTAAAAGGTATGTGTCAGCTCTCCTTGCAATAGACCAGTTAAGAGGATGGACTAGAGTTAGACAACTAATGAGAACTATAGGTATACCACCAGAGGCGGTCATAGACATGAGGGAATTCGACAGAAAAGTGACTATAGCTGAACTTGTAGATCTAGTTAAAGGAGTTATACTAACACCTAATATAGATGCTGACAGGCAGATATACGGCTATACGATAGTCGATAGCCTCAGAGCTATAGCGTCGCTGAGTGGAATGCAGTTCTACGCGCTACTGGGTGCTACACCTGAAAGGGCAGTAATATTTACGGGTGTCCAAACCGGGAGGAGCCCAATGGTTGCTGTGAGGGTTTCACCCGTTAAGCCAGGCGTTATAGTAATACATGGTCCGCGTAGATTCATAGATCCTCTAGCCGTTGAGCTAGCAAGGCTTGATGGTGTGCCTCTCATACTCAGCCTGGCCGAGAGTGTGGATGATATAGTAAAGAGGCTTAGAGCAATGTCTGGGTATACTAGCTTTTCGCTTCCTGTAGCTTAAGTATAGCAGACGCTATATCGCCTCCAGCCTCTTCCAACGCCTTCCTAGCCTCCTCCAGACTAACTCCAGCCTGCTCAGCCACTAGTCTTACGTCCTCCTCACTTATCGCTGGGGCCTCTGGCGCCTCTTCTACCGCTTCTACCCTCTTGATATCACCAATTACATATATCATGGGTGGCTGTCCTTTGGCCCTCACGATCATTACCTGTGGCGACTCAACATAGAGCCTGGAGCCATCGTCAAGCTCTATGTTAACAGAGACTGCGTTCAAATCCTCCATCTGAATACCCATCCTCTTTAAAGCTCTCCTTAGATCACGTGGATTCAATCCCATCAAGACACGAGCACCCAACCCAATCTGTTACATTGAGTCCTCTTTTAAGTATAGGTTAAATTGTTATTCCGTGTGTATCTAGGCTATTCTATAGGGTTATTATCCAGTATATGTAGTAATTCGCTTAAATCTATCTCAGCCACACCCAGTGCTGTATCAGCTGCCCCATACGTTACTACGAGTTTATCATCGATCACGGTATTTCCACATGGAAATACGACCATGGGTCTATCACCATAGATCTCTTCAGGGGTTTTAGGCTCCATCACATAAAATGGGGTGACAGCACTCACCCTATAGGATCCATTACCATCGCGTTTTACAATAACAGCAAAAACTCTATAGATCTGTGTTTTAGCCTCAACACCATGTAATAGAGCTAGGTACTCTCCCTTAGATAATGGTATGGCTGTAGGACCCCAGCCTATTTTCTCTTCAAAGGGGGCACTATCCATAACTCTCCAGGACTCTTCAAGAACTAGTGGGGTTAGCTCAGAATCCTTAGGGAGTTTCCTTGTCCTGCTTATAAGTACATAATACTTACCTGAAACCTCATGAGGTCTATGAAACACTAGGTAGTCTCCATAGCCTGATTCCACTATAAAGGCGTCCTTATCACTTTGTATCAGTGCCTCGAATCCGTGAGGTAATGCTATATACGAGGTCTTCTTCCATACACCGTTAATCTTGATAGCCACAACTGGAAATGTCCTGCCTGGCGTATACTCCCTAGCCGTGAAATACGCTAACGTCCTGCCTGTGTAGATTAGGGTCTCATGTTCATCGACTATTGAAAATCTGGGATCTTCTGCTCCCCAGAAGTCTATCCAGGAATCAGGCAGCACCTCTAAGTTCGCGTTAACTACCCTGGATAACTCTCCAAAACTGGATAGTACATCGGATGCATCCAGTTCGATCGATGCAATAGCACTGACATACTTATAGTAGCCTATCACTACCCTAACATAGAATCTCATAGTATTCCTGGTCATGTGGATTGCTCCATTAAAGACTGCTACAACCTTCCTGGATGACGCGTTTAAAAGCCTTAAATCGTCGGGTTTTATAAATCCAAGCCTTTTTGCTATATCAACTGTCTCATTTCTCCTAGATAAAATAGTTCTACCATAACTAGGTGAGTCTTTAATAAAAGGCATAGTCCTGGCTATCATACATTCTACACCTTGACGAAATGATACTTAATATACCTTTTATAAACATTGTTATAACACGTGTTATAATATAGTGCCTGGCGGCATCAGCTGGGTAAAGGTACATATCTGACGTTGCATCCAGCCTTCTCTAGAGCTGAGTGTATCTCTGCTATCCTAGACGAGTCTCCATAAACTACTAACGTCTCAATGCATCTGGCTTCAACGTGGGTATGTAGCCTGGCCGAGGCTATATCTCTATACTCCTCGATAACCCTAGACACGATCTTTTCATCTACATCATCGCATGAAAGTATAAGTATCCCGCTGCATGTATGTGGGACCATCAGGTGAGTATAGTCGTCTAAGAACGCTTTGATAGCCCTTTCCACAAGCTTGCTCCTATCAATCCCCAGTCGAGAAGCTAATCTATCTAGATCCGATGCCATAGCTTCTGGGATGCTTATCCCAAATCTCCTCTTAACCACAATCACTCACCTCTTATACCACAACATTGAATACCACAAAACCAGAATCAAACCAGTTATAGCTGGGGGAGGCGCATCTACGTATATGCCTATAACTAAACCCAGAAGAGATGTAGATAGACCGATAAAGCCTCCACTAATGACTGATAGCCTAGCACCTCTACTCACTGCAACAGCTATAGCCCCGGGTAGTAGTAAGAGTACGTGTTCAAGTATGAAGCCTACAATTCTAATCATTCCAACAGTAGCTACTGCAAGTATAGTATATAATATTAAATCGTAAAACCAGACCCTAGCTCCAGATAACCTGGCATCCTCTGGATCGAGCCCCACATACATATACTCAAGGGCTCCTACTAAAGACACGAATATTATAAAAACTCCAAATCCCAAGGCTATTAGAGCATCTTCATTAGACGCTAGTAAAGGATCCCCTACTATTATAGCAGAGACACCAGACACTCCCATATTAAATGCATAATACAACGCTAATACCCCGAGAGCGCTGGATAGTGATGCTAGAATTGACGCGGACACATCGGGATCCACGCCTCGATAATTCATGTATCCAGCTATATAGATCAATAAAGCACCTATCATGAGCGAGGCAATCGAATAGTCTACACTGAATTTATAAGCAGCTATTGTAGCTATAGACGCAGCAGCAAGTGCTGCGTGTGGGGAAGCTCCAGCAAGGAACAATAGTCTCCTGGCATGGAGTACAGGGCTCAGGGCTCCATAACCCAAGCCAGCGCCTATCATAGCTGCTGCCCATAACGGCGAATACTTGCTGGCTACTATGTATCCCGAGGTTAGTGAAACTGCTACTAGTGCAGTATAATACATGTTAATTCTCATCCATGCGCACCTCCTTCTCCAACTAATATGCCCTGAATAATCGATCCTCCATAGACCCTAGCCAGCAACTCCTCTCTAAGAACCTCAGATGGCCTACCCCTGGCTACTACCCTTCTATCAATAAGTATAATTTCTTTTGTATATGGAAGTAACAATTGTGGCTCGTGAACTGCTACGATAACTAGTCTCTCTCGCGCGAGCTTCCCGATGAGAGACGCAATTTCCGACCTTCCCTTCGGATCAACTGCTGCCAACGGCTCATCGAGGACTAGAATTATGGGATCATGCACTATGGCTCTGGCTAGGAAAGCTCTCTGTCTCTGTCCTCCGCTGAGCTCCCATAACCTTTTATCCCACAGTGCCTTGTCTAGGCCAACATTGATTAGGGTTTTCTCGACCATATCGGCAACTAACCGGGTTCTTCTCCTAGGCCATTGCATTCTCATAAGAAGGCCTCCTTCAACAAGTTCCCATACCGTTATCGGCGATAACATTGAAATATGAGGGTTCTGAGGTAAATAGCCTGCAAATTTACCTATTTTACCTGGAGACCCAGTGACATTTAAACCGTCAACTAATACCTCCCCTTTTATCGGTCTAACTAGGCCAAGAATAGCTTTGAGTAGGGTTGTTTTACCAGCCCCATTCGGCCCTATGATCTGAATTAGACCCGGACTTTCAAGTCTGAACTCTACATCCTCTATAGCAGTCTTATGGTTATAGGCTACTGTTAGTTCTCTCACCTCAAGTACAAAAGTTCTATTTTCCTCTCTTAAATTCATGCACACTCACCATTATATTCATCTATATGTAAGCACACTCCGATTTAATTAGAATATAATATCAAGAGATATAATAAATATTTAGAGTATACATAAATCGAGGTATAACACGTTTTAGGCCTCATGCACATAATATATAAAATTGGGTGTGAAGAGTGCACAGAATCTGGAGTGTTGTGGCATTAATCTTGATCGTTGCCACTATTGCAGTAGTAATTACTAACTCTATTGGTCCCTTCCCTACACCAAAGGAACTTGCCAGTGAAAAGAGTTTAATGGTTGCGGTCGTATTTCCAGGGATTGCTGATGACGTTAAACAATATAGCTGCGATGGCTACGAGATCGTAGAGGAAGTTATACCATCAGGGGTAGATCCTCATGAAGCCCAGTTATCCCCTGAGAAGATACGCGTGATCAAAGATGCCGACATAGTCATTATAGGAGGTCACACTCCTGCGGATATAAAGTCGAGGAACATTGCTAGAGGAATTATAATAAATATAACGGGGATAAAGGGATTAACGCTAAAGACTATACCAATATATAACGTTACTAATGTGCATTTTCCTATATATGATCCCCAGAATTATCTCTTATTTATGGAAAACCTAATTAAATATAAAATAAATGTACAAAATAGCAAATGCATAGACAATACTCAATGCAACTACTGCATTAACCTCTATAAGTCTTATATAGATACACTACATGAAAGGATAAATGAATTAATGGCATATAAAAGTTGTGCAGCAGGTATCCAAAGTGTAGTAGATCTGCCTCCAGCACAATACGCTATTGAATGGTTAGGCCTCAGGGTGAAAATAATCCTTTCGCCATCAGGCGAGGTTTCGTCACAGTACATTAAGCCTAGTTTATTGAGGAGAGCTGAAGAGGTTTTGGCAAATGGTGGTGTAGCTGTAGTGACCATAGATGGTGATGGAAAACCTATATCTAAAGTTGGAGAGTGGCTGGAGGAGAATTCAAAGAGGCTAAACGCATCTATCATCTACGTCAAATCCCCCTTTATCAAAGGAACTGTAACATCTAAATTAACATATATAGTGGGCCAGATAGAGGCTGCTAACCTGTGTACTCACTAAATCAGCCTCTTAACCATGACAAAAGCATCCTCACCATCCTTATAATAACCCTTAATTAAACGCACCTTCTTAAATCCATAACGTTCATATAATCTTATAGCAACTTCATTGGACACTCTCACCTCAAGGAATATAGACTCAACCTTGTAAACATTACGCATTACTCTTATCGTTTCAGATAGAAGGGAACTACCAATACCTCTACCCCTATACTCCCTTAAAACAGCTATGGATACAAGGTGACCCACTGACCTCCACTCAGAAGCCATCTCTTTAAGTAAGCTTATTAGTTTCCCCAGAAGCCCACTACCCCTATCCTCTAATTCACTTGCCAAGCCTAGAAGAACCGGGTCTCCTGTCTCCTCCACTCTGCTCATAGCATACCCGACTACTCTTCCATCAACCTCTGCTACTAGAAATGCCTCTCCCCATCTTTCAAGCATATGAACATAGAATCCGTACCAGTAATTCTCTGGCAGAGATTTCAAGTTGACATCCATAACTGCTGGTATATCGTTGTGAGTGGCTCTTCTAATCGTAAACTCCCTTGCAGGTCTCTCCAGCAAGTTAAACCCCAGTTTAATACATAGATTTACAAGCGACGCCTATTAATTCACTCAATACCTCCTCACAACACGGGGGCATGTATATCGGCTATATGATGAGGTGATGATAGTAACATTGAGCTATAGACATCCAACAATGGATATCAAAGGGGAAATCAACAATTATCTAGAAGGCAAATGCGTAATTCTAGGTGTAACGGGTAGTGTAGCGATATATAGGGCTATAGACACGGCTAGGTGGCTTATAAGGAGGGGTGCATATGTAAAAACTGTAATGACCAGCGAGGCTGCAAAACTAGTCACACCTCAACTGTTCCACTGGGCAACAGGAGAAAAACCTCTAGTAGAGTTTAGCGGTGACACAGAGCACATAGGACTAGCCAGAGAGTGTGATTCGATGCTCGTAGCCCCTGCGACACTGTCAACTCTTTCCAAAATTGCTTATGGCATCGTAGACAATCCAGTCGCGTTGACCGCGATCTCTATTCTAGGCTATGGGAAACCCCTTCTACTGGTTCCAGCTATGCATGGCAATATGTATTCTACACCCCACTATAAACATGTAATTAATAGGCTTGAAGAAGTGGGAGCAGTAATTATACCTCCAAAAATTGAATCCGGAGTAGCTAGGTACCCCGAACCCTGGATTGTAGGTAGGATAACCGCTGCATTAACATATAATGGAAGAGACATGCTAGGCACCAGGATACTAGTCACTGCTGGAGCTACAAGAGAGTGGCTAGACAAGGTTAGATTCCTATCTAACCCAAGCAGTGGTAGAATGGGTGTAGAAGTCGGGTTAGAGGCTTGGGCTAGAGGATCTATAGTCGATTTAGTCCATGGAGTAATGGGAATAGATGTACCTCACGTGTTTAACCGTTATAAGACCGAGTCAACGAGTGATATGGCTAGCAAAGTGAGAGAGCTCACTACTGATAGATATGATGCATTTGTGGCATCAGCAGCACCAGTAGATTTTACACCATCTAAGCGTTTTACTGGTAAGTTAAAGAGTGGAATCTCAGTTGAGGTGGAGTTTAAGCCTACCCCTAAAGTCATTGAAGCCATACGCTCTAGACCCATTGTACTAGTTGCTTTTGCAGCTGAAACAACCAATAATCTTGAAGAACTTGAAAAACTTGCTTTAGAGAAACTCGATAAATATAATGCAGACTATGTCGTGGCTAACATAGTTGGAGTTCCCGATGCCGGATTCGGGAGCGAGTATAGCAGAGCTATAATAATAGATAAGGAAAGATCGATACACTTCAAGGGGAAGACCCACAAGGAAATTCTAGCACGAATAATAATTGACCTGATCAAACGTTCACTCAGAAACACCTAACAACCCCTTGCGAGGGAGTCCCTCAGAGAGAATACATTATTAAAAACCATTAAAACCGGGAACTCTAGGGGCTATTATACGATAACGGTTTCCGGGTGTGGAGCACACATGGATGGGGATAGAATATCGATCAGTATAGATGATTTGGTTAATATAAATTATAACGTAGTTAAATCACACTTAACTAGCTTTATAAAGAGAATAGTATCTAATGCCAATGCTGAGGGAGTAGTTGTAGGACTTAGCGGTGGCGTCGATTCATCAACCTCTTTCATGCTTGCTGTAGACGCCTTAGGCCCCTCCAGGGTCATGGGGCTTATAATGCCTGACTCCACTATAACCCCTGAGGAGGACGTTGAGGATGCTAAGTCTCTGGCATCAATTGCTGGAGTAGAGTTTCACGTTATAGACATTGCCCCTATAGTTGACGTCTACAAGTCTACTATACCTATATATGCGAGTGAGGAGGGAGAAGACAGGATTCCCGTCGGCAACTTAAGGGCTAGGATAAGGATGTCGCTATTATACTATTATGCAAATAGGTATAACCTTCTTGTCCTAGGTACAGGGGATAGGAGTGAGATACTAATAGGATACTATACAAAATATGGTGACGGAGCCGTGGATCTACTACCACTAGCCGTCCTATACAAGACACAGGTTAGGAAGCTAGCTAAGCAACTGGGTGTCCCAGATAAGATAGCGTTTAAGCCTAGCAGTCCTAGACTGTGGAGAGGTCATGAGGCCGAGAAAGAACTAGGCATAACATATGAGACCATAGACGTAATCCTCCACGCAGTATTCGATAGAGGATTAGCGCCTAGTCAGGTTCCAGAGGTTACTGGAATTTCTAGGGATATAGTAGATAGAGTAATGGAGATGCACAGACGCTCCGAACATAAGAGACGAATGCCGCCTTCCCCCGAGTTGAAGGTTATACAGGATCTAATGCTTAACCGGTGAATATTATAATGAAGTATAAGTACTGCGCCTACTCCCCACACCATGTAACAGCATTCTTCTCCCCAAAATATACCCCAGGAGACACGCTAACCACAGGCTCCATAGGCGCAGGCATAGTAGTAGAACCAGGTGTAACCGCATGTACGGGTGGAGAAACGAAAATACCCACTGATACGGCTAGAAAAGCGTTAAAGCTTCTTAATTATAAAAATGGGGTCTATATAAGAGAACCCTTACCAGTAGGAGTTGGATATGCTTCAAGCGCTGCAACAGCCATTTCAGCTAGTCTAGCTATATCAGTACACACCGGTTCTAGTATAATTAAGTCTCTACAGGCGGCCCATATAGCTGAAGTCGAGCTATCGACTGGTCTAGGTGACGTACTAGCTATATCATGTGGCGTGGGTATAGCTGTCAGAATTAGACCTGGTGCACCAGGCGTTGGGTCTGTGGACTGTTTCCAAATACCAGGTTCCATTTCTATCCTATCACTTGAATGGGGTAGGATGCATACTGCAAGGTTAATCGATGCTTTAAAGGGATATTCAAGAGAGGCGGAGAAGTCGCTGGAGAGGTTGATTGAACACATGTCGTTTGAAGTGTTCATAGAAGAGGCGGAAAGATTCTCGGAGGCCACTAAATCACATGGCATACTGGGAAGGAATAGAGACATCATAAAGAGGACTCCTGGACTCATAGGATTTTACACAAAAAAGACGGTAACTATCATCTTCGTAGAGGATAACTACATAAGAGACTCCATAGAATACTTAGCTAATTATAAGTTAATACCAAGGATACTTGAACCCTCAGTGTCCCCCCCTAAAGTATGGGTTGAAAGAATTGGAGATTCCAAAGAGTCATCCAAGGTATAGGTCTCTCATAATAAGAGAGAAGGTCGTAGATGGATTTAGGAGAGGCATAGTCGTACCTGAAGGATTGATAGCCCATGGACGCGGCGAAGCATTTGACTACATACTAGGAGAGAAGAGCTGGGACTTCGCTATAGAGGCCGAGAAGGCTACAGTTGCATGGCTTTTAACAGCTAGTAAGCCAGTAATATCGGTTAATGGAAATTACGCTGCTTTAGCTGCTAGGGAGATTGGAGAACTAGCCCGGCTTACTGGAGCTATAGTTGAGGTTAACCTCTTCTATCGAACAGAGGATAGAGTAGCTAGGATAGTTGATTTCCTAAAACAGAACGGTGTTGACTCTGTTCTAGACGCTGACTGTGAGAAGGAAAGGATCTCCGGTTTAGAGAGTCCTAGGGGCATAGTCTGCCGCGATGGTATATGGTCGGCAGACTTCGTTTTACTAGCCATGGAGGATGGGGATAGGACTGAGGCTATTAAAAGGATGGGGAAGATAGTATCAGCTATAGACTTGAATCCCTTCAGTAGAACCGCTCAAACAGCTGACATCACTATTGTTGATGAAGCCTTAAGAGCTACGAATAACATGATTAAGATGGCTAAGACTCTAGGCAAAATGAGTAAAGAGGAGCTAGAGAATATCAAGAAGAATTATGACAACGTGGAAGCGTTAAAGGCCTCTTTCAGGGTCATATTCTCCAGACTCAACGAGGCCTCTAGGAAGGGCCTCATATAGACTCGTATGTCTCTTATATCCATGTTTGATTATAGCCTTTTCAAGCGATTCTATTATAGTCTCAGTTAGCGTAATCTCCCTTAATAGATCCTCTGGATACTCGCTCTTAGCCCTCTCAAGGAAATCAACTAATAATGGTAGATCCTCGAATACTATCTTCCTCAATTGCTTCTTAATGTATTCATTTAATCTACTGCTCCTCGATGCCCTCTTCACAACCTCCAATATTCTCTCTGGTTCTAAACTGTAGAATTGTATCCTGAGCATTCTCATCCTAGGATCTTCTTCATCTCTAGGCGGCTTACCCTCCTTCAGTCTAACAACCTCCTCTATAGCATCTCTATCCGTAATTCTCCACCAGTGTTGGCTACTAGACTTATATGAAGTCTCTATCACACCGTATTCTTTTTCAAGCCTTGATAGAAGGGGAGAGGGGTTATAGTCTATGCCATAGCTTCTAAGCCTATTCTTAATCCCTTTAAAGTTGAAATCACCAAGTACGGGATTTGCCCAGTTAGAATCAGCCTCTTCAAGCATAGCTCTTAATAGTATATACCCTCTTTCACCGTATTTCCCTATAAATTCTGTCAAACTCTTATAACTCGCCAATATTCTATCCCTGCCATAACTGGCTTTTAATCATTAGTAGGCTGTAGTCACATGCGTCGATCATAGTGTATTGCCTCGATAGCTAATACGTTTTACCAGCATTATTCTCCTGGTAATGCTTCCAGTAGACAATATTTACCGGGGAGTTAAGCTAATGTATTGTTAGACACTGTTATTACCCTCCAGCCACATAGCATGGAAACACGGTAATACTAGATGAAGGGGACAGACGAGACTCCCGCTATAAAGGCGGATGGCGTAACTAAATCCATTAAGAAGAAGAAAATACTAGATGGAGTTAGCATCTATGTTCCTAAAGGATCGATATACGTCCTGGCAGGACCTAATGGCGCTGGAAAGACAACTACTATAAGGATATTAGTTGGACTCATATCACGCGATTCTGGTAAGGTAGAGGTTCTAGGGGTTGAACCTCAAAGCCCAGAATGGGATAAAGTTAAGAGTAAAATAGGCTATTTACCTGAGGATGCAAGTCCCTATGAGAGGCTTAGTGGATGGGAGAACCTACTATTTACAGCGCTCTTATATGCTGACGGTGACCGTAGTAAAGCCCTTAACTATGTTAACAAGGCTATTGAGATAAGCGGGTTGTCTAGGAGTGACTTATCCAGAAGGACTAGTAGTTACAGTAAGGGTATGAAGAGGAGGCTATTACTGGGTCAGGTCCTCATGCATGAACCAGAACTAGTCATCATGGATGAGCCCACGAGTGGCTTGGATGTCTTCACAGCCTATAGAGTAAAGAGGCTCATAAAGGAGCTAGCGAGGAAGGGCACCACATTCCTTATAACAACCCATGATATGAAGGAAGCTGAAGAGCTAGCTTCCAGGGTAGGTTTCATACATGAAGGTAGGATCGTGTTTGAAGGAGAACCCGGGGAAGCCTTAGACATGTATAATGCAGAGACCCTTGAAGAGGCTTTTGTGAGGGCGTTCAGCCGTGATTACAGATGGTAGAGTCAGGGCTATTGCCTGGAAGGAGATTAAGGATCTATCAAGGGACTATAGAACCCTCATATCCGTAGTGATACTCCCTTTGATCGGGCTTCCCGGTCTAGCACTGCTTACAGGTGCACTAGTATCATCCCAATACGTCTCTATTGGGATAGTGGTAGATGACGAAAAACTTTACATAGGTGACGGTAAAGCCCTACTAGAGGAAGTTATGAGCTCCATTAGGAGTAATGTAGCCAATCTAGGCATACAAGCCTACATGAGTATATTTGAGAATATAGATAAGGCTAGGGGAGTCGATATACTAGTATTCATACCGAAAGGATTCTACACTAATCTGACATCAATAGATAGAACAGCACGCATCGTGATCAGCACGTTAGTAGGATCCCCGGCAAGCGATTTGGCTGTGAGAGGCGTTGAATCAGCGTTTTACAGTTTGTCAGGCAAGGTTATAGTCAATAGGATAGAGGAGCTTGCCTCCATGGCCAGCATTGAAGTAGACCCCTACGGTTTACTGAATCCGATAAGTATACAGAAGGGATTCCACGCGGCCAGTGGAGCGCCAGTATCTAAGTTTGAAGCATCTGTGGCTGAAGCTGCTAAGATACTAGAGTTTAGCCTATTCTTCGTCGTGAATCCAACCGTCGTGTTCATTTCAGACTCGATAGTAGGGGAGAGGGAGAGGAAGACCATTGAGAGGCTATTGGTAGCTCCTGTGTTGAGGAGGCAGATCCTTGCTGGCAAGATGGTTGCAGCGGGGTTTTTAGGCCTGATATCTGCTGTGGCGGATGGAATAGGCATTATGGTATACTTCATGCTATCCGGTATATCATTCTCCCTATCCTCATCCATAATATTGGTATGGCTGCTAGCTGTTATAGGCCTCGTGTTTAGTACATCAGCTATAGTAGCCATAGTAGCTTCCAGGAGTAGCACTATTAGAGCAGCACAGAACGCGTCATTCCTTATAGTCATGATAGCCCTATCCATATACTTCGCTGCACTTGTAGTGGATCTCTCAAAGCTTCCCCCCTCAATATCGTTCATCCTACAATTAATTCCCTTCACCCACGCAGCCCTAATGATCCACAACTATGCTTTAGGAAGACTGATTGATGCCATGCTAAACGGAGCTATACTAGCCTTGTCATGGCTTATATTCTTGTATATAGCTGCCAGGGCTTTTAGATCCGAGAGCCTAATTATGGTTAAAACATAACGCTTATCCAAGAGAAACCCCTATAATAATATTTAATCCGGATACCTCCGGGATAGGCATAGGAGGTTATAGGATATGGTTCTAGAGGTTAAACTTCCTAGAGAGCTCTGGCCTAGAAGGGGTGACTGGGAGGGTAGGGTACTAGCAGTATATAAGAAACCCGGCGACAGAGTGTCGATGGGGGAACCCATAGCAGAAGTTGAGATAGAGAAGGCTGTCTTAGTCATAGAATCGCCTATCGACGGGATAGTCACTGGCGTCAATGTTAGGGTAGGATCCCTAATAAAGCCTGGTATGGTTATTGCATCGATAAAACCATTAGGGGGTGTAGCAGGTTAGCTGGAAAGATTAGACTTCGTGTCAACCTTAACAAGAAATTCTATAACGTATCCAGGGTTGTAGAGGGATACGGGATAGCTACTGTATGTGAGGAAGCACTATGCCCTAATATAGGGGAGTGTTGGGGTTCTGGCACAGCTACATTCATGATAATGGGAGATACATGCACTAGGGGATGTAGGTTCTGCTATGTTAAATCCGGTAAGCCTGAACCCTTGGATCCCCTAGAACCCCTTAAGGTAGCTAGGTCTGTTAAGGAAATGAACTTAGACTATGTAACTATAACCAGCGTGGACCGCGACGACCTACCAGATGGAGGTGCGTCGCATTTTGCAGCTACTATAAGAGCTGTGAAGAAGTTTAATCCAAGCACTATAGTAGAAGTGTTAATACCTGACTTCCAGGGTTCACTTAGCGCCATTAGGGAAATTGTAAATGCAGGACCAGAAGTTGTAGCGCATAATATAGAGACCGTTAGGAGATTAACGCCTAAAGTTAGGGATAGAAGGGCTGGATATGAACAGAGTTTATTCGTTTTAAAGTCAATTAAGGATATTAATCCTAGAATAGTGACTAAGTCATCAATACTTCTAGGATTTGGAGAGGATTTTGAGGAAGTGATAGAGGCTATGAAAGACTTGAGGAGTGTAGGAGTAGACATATTGGTATTATCCCAGTATCTTAGGCCCAGTAAGAAGCATTTACCCGTAGCTAAGATGTACTCTATGAGCGAATTCAAGAGACTGGCAGATATAGGTTATAAGATAGGCTTCAAATACGTAGTTGCCCATCCACTCGCCAGGACTTCCTATAAGGCTAGGGAGGCATATTATCACGCTATCAGAGGTGGTATTTAGTGGAGTTTAGAGTGATCATACACGGGCCCATGGATCCACGATTTAATATGGCCATAGATGAAGCATTATTATTATCTATTAAGCGTCACAGTAGGCCCATATTAAGGCTTTACATGTGGAAGCCTACTGGTGTTAGCATTGGGAGAAAGCAGGATCCCCGTGAGACTGTTAATATAGACAGAATCGAGGAGAAGGGCTATGTCTTGGTGAGAAGACCTACAGGAGGTGCTGCTCTACTACATGGAGAAGGAAGAGAAGTCACATACAGCCTTGTGGTCCCTAAGAGTAATGAGCTATATTCTCTTAGCATAGAAGAATCAGCATCTAGAATAGCTATGGGCATAGCAATGGCCTTGGAGCGTCTAGGCATCAATGCACGGATAGGGGGATTTGCTGGGTTTAACGAGAAGAATTTATGCTACCTTAGAGTTGGTGCAAGCGATATTACTGTAAATGGAAGGAAGATCTCTGGTAGTGCACAGGTTAGAACCGCCAATGGCTTACTACAGCACGGAACACTCCTCATTGATATGGACTATTCCGACTGGATCGACGTCATAAAAACCTCTTTTGGAATAAAAGAATTAAGATTAGCAATAACAAGCCTCCAGGACTTGGGTGTTGATGCCACCTTGGATCGGGTTCTTGAATCACTTATAAATGGGTTCTCGAAGATACTGAATATGACTCCAGCTTACTCCAGCATTACTCCAGCTGAACTGGCCATGGCTTATAGATTATACAATCTGAAATACTCACGTGATGAATGGAATATGAAAGGAATCCAAATAGAGTATCTAAATACAATGTATGGTGCTATAAGTCCATGATAGATCTAGTTATAGACTACTATAAAGATCCCTACAAGAACTTAGCACTGGAAGAGGTACTACTATCATCTGCATGTCTAAAGCTAAGAGAAAGACCCATAGTCAGGATCTGGATTAATGATGAATCAATAATAATTGGGAGGAGCCTAAGGATGCATGACGAAGTTAACATTAAACTAGCCAGCTACTATAAGGTGCCTGTAATAAGGAGAATAACTGGTGGAGGAGCTGTATATCATGATCCAGGAAACATAAATTTTTCACTAATAACTCCTAGGAATAAGAGAATGCCCGTAAACGAGGTCTACAAGGAGGGATTATTTATATTAATTACAGTACTTAAGAAGCTTGGATTAAATGCTTGGATAGAGAATACAAATGATCTGATCGTACATGGATGGAAAGTTTCTGGCTCCGCGGCTTACGTATCCAATTGTGCCTCACTATTTCACTCAACCTTACTGATATCATCTAACATCAATAGACTTAATGAATTGTTAAAACCACGCTTAGATAGGGTAGCTAGAGGTGAAGTCACCCCTGCAAAATATAGGCCTAGAAACCTTTCAGACTTCATACATATAAGCGTTGATGAGATAATTGAGATATTAATAGACACCGTCTCAGAGCTCATTGGGACACCTATTGAAAGTAGTTATACTTCAAGCGAGATAGAGGCATCAGAATTATTAGTATTAAATAAATATTCTAGACCGGAATGGAATATTCACGGTAAAGATGCATATTCTACAAGAAGGTATATAATTGAGTTATTAGCAGGGAAAGATTGACGTGAATTAATGCGTAGCCACAAGCTAGTTTTCAAGTAAAGATAAATTATTTAAATTATTAATGTTTAATAATTAACTCGCTACCTGAAATAATTTATCATAAGTT
Organism: Desulfurococcales archaeon; assembly: GCA_015520195.1. Taxonomy (GTDB): domain Archaea; phylum Thermoproteota; class Thermoprotei_A; order Sulfolobales; family Acidilobaceae; genus WAQN01. The sequence goes on from WAQN01000060.1 coordinate 21,379, forward strand.
AAACCTCGAGGGAGGCGGTCTGCCCCCTTAATACCACCTAGTTATTATGAATCCTATGCACTGGGGTAGCCTGGAATAATCTATGCTCATTTAAATGCATGGAAGGGTGTGTACAGTGGCTGTAAAGAGTAGGCATGAAGAGGTGGGTATATGTCCTTCATGTGGAGGTATATCAAAGTACACATACACGATAACAGGTCCTAGAGACGATGATCCAACAGTGATAGATGTACATGTAAGCATTACATGCAATATATGCGGGTATGGCGAGGAGAAGAGGGTTATATTGCCAGTTAAAGCATTTTACATGCTACGCTATTTATTCCAGCCGGAGATTAGACTTATATCAGAGAAGCTAATGTATATATCAAATATGAAGCAGGCTAAAGCACAGGTCTCTTAATAGCTCATAATATCATTAGCAGTTAGGTGAATTATGGATCATACGTAAATGATAATCCTAATAATATCCTAGACCTATACCAATAATCCTTAAATTGGTGATGGCAGTTTGACTATGTGGAGGTTGAGATGCCTAGAGTGTAATAGAGAGTGGATTCTCCCGGTAAGCTTTGACCTAAACTCTATGGGAACCATATACTATTACTGTAGATATTGCAAGAGGAACACATTCCACAAGGTCATTGAAAAGATCGAGGAGTACGATGTTGCTAGAATAGATTAGGCTAGCATAGGCATGTATAGTGCAAGAATAATGAGGCCGAGTATAATCAAGAATAATGAAACCTTTGATGAAAGCCTACCTGCAATTTCCATCATGAACTTTATAGAGGCTAAGCCAGCTATAAAACTTGATACCAGTATTATCGCGAAACCAGCTAAATCAATGGCCGTGGACCTTGTATTCATTAATTCAAATGCTTCATACAGCGATGCAATTAGCGTTACTGGAATTGCCATTAGAAACGATGCTTTGACTGAATCTATAGCCCTATATCCTCTGATGGCTAAGGCCGATATAGTCACTGCACTCCTAGATATACCTGGCACGACTGAGAACCCCTCAAGGAGTCCTGCCAGAATTAGCTCTCTGACCCTCACTTTAACTATAGATCTAACCTTCCCCTGACTCCTTAGGTTTAGCACAACCCCTGTGATTATGAGGAATAATCCAATAGATGCCTCTAGCAAGACAGGATCTACGCCTACTATGTAATTGTAGAGGAGATAGCCTACTGGGAGAGCAGTCAGTGTTGGTATCGCCATTATCTTGAGCCATACCTTTTCTCTGGTGATTCTAGCTAGCGTGTTTCTATAATAGATTATAGCCGAGAGCGTTGTTCCAAGGTGCGAAGCCAGGCTTAGCCTATACGCATATATGGGATCCAACCCGAAGGCCTTCGTGTAAAATATAGTCAACTGCCCGCTGCTACTGACTGGAAGCCACTCCAGTATACCTTGAATGACGCCGAATAGGATAGCCTCAGCTACATCCAAGGCCCCATAGTACACCCAGGGAACCGCTATGGCGCATCTAGCCTAATTAGCTTGATACATTAACAATTAGGGCTCAGTTAACCCAGCGCACTTCATCCCCATTAAAGGTCGCTAGCGCCTGCTCCTCATTGCCTTAGCTATTCATTTACCAATAATTTATCGTTATACAAGTTAAAACACTTATTCAAGTATAATCCCCTTGGTAAAGGATACTTGTTACCGAATGGTGATCGAAGATGACTGGTAGAGAGCTACCTTTAGTAGAGCCTGAATGGCTTAAGGAGAGGCTTGGCTCTAAAGACATTAAGGTCATCGAAGTAGACTATGATCCGCAGACTGCATATAATATTGGCCACATACCTGGAGCCCTCCTCATAGACTGGAAGAGGGATTTAAACAAATATCCAGAACGCGACATAGTAGGGCCTGAGGAGTTTGAATCGCTTATGTCCAGGCTGGGCATTTCAAACGACGACACAGTTATACTCTACGGAGACTATAATAACTGGTTCGCCGCGTTCGCCTACTGGATCTTCAAGATGTACGGTCATGACAACGTTAAACTGCTTAACGGCGGCAGGATTAAATGGATAGAGCTAGGTTATCCCCTCGTCAAGGAAGTACCAGAGAATATAAGCCCATCAAAGTATAAGATTCTCAAAGTAGATTTGACGCTTAGGGCATTCTTCCTGGATGTGCTCAAAAGGCTTAGAGATCCCGGTGTTGTGCTAGTAGACGTTAGGAGCCCTGATGAATTTACTGGAAAGATTACTGCACCACCAGAGTACCCCAATGAGGCAGCACAGCGTGGAGGACATATACCCGGAGCAGTCAACATACCATGGGCTCAGGCCGTGAATAAGGATGGAACATTCAAATCAATAGAGGAGCTAAAACAACTATACGAGTCAAAAGGCGTCACACCAGATAAAGAAGTCATAGTGTACTGTAGGATAGGCGAGAGAGCGGCACACACATTCTTCGTCCTAAAGGAGCTACTAGGATACCCGAAGGTCAGGGTTTATGACGGTTCATGGAGCGAATGGGGCAACATGGTAGGAGCACCAATCGAGACCGGTGAAGGAGGTTGATGGAAGCAAGAATAGTTGACTTCAGGAAGATAGAGGAGAAATGCAACCTCCCAAAAATAGAAGCCCTGCAAACATACATACTAAACAATGCAAGACCCGGAGAAACATTAGAAGTAATAGTAGGAGACGCCGATACATGGTACGCATTCACACAACTAGGAGAAACACTCGGCTACAAAGTCCTTGAATCCAGAAAAGAAGAAGACAAATACACAATAATGATAAAAATAGAGTAAATAAAAACCCCCAGAACCTCGAATATTTATAACCCACACTCAACTAATCCATATACCCAGGAAACCAAAGCCGCCGTAGCTTAGCTCGGTAGAGCGCCGCCCTGGTAAGGCGGAGGCCCCGGGTTCAAATCCCGGCGGCGGCTCCACACCCATATTATCGAACACCTATTAGCTCGTTGACTGTAGCCATTCTGTAGCCTGTCTCTTATACACATCTGA
>WAQN01000061.1 GCA_015520195.1 Desulfurococcales archaeon
CTATAAGTCATTTGTCATGGAGTGGTACAGGCTTGGCGAGATTAGAATTAATCGTTGAAGCTAGCAAAAGCAGGAGTGGGCTGCATGCTGAGAGGAAACTGGCTTTAATAGTTGAGGCTGGTGGCAGGGTGAGGCGTGTTGATGAGAGAGTAGGGGCTCCTAGTGATAGGGTTTATAGCAGGGGGTATAGTAGGAGAATTAAGGTAGAGCTTAAACCCGGAGAGTTCGGGGTCCAAGTCAGACTTGTGAAGAATAATAGGGGTCATGTTAAGGGGGCCATAACGGTCTACAGTCATAAAGGTGATATAATCCTTGAAGCGGTCATAAGGAGGAGGAAGATAAGGTTATCACGCGGCGACCCTAGCTATTCCTGGATTGTAGAGAGGGTCATAGAGTATCTAGGCCTAGGTGATTTCATTAGGAGATATAACTGGGGTACCGGTGTGAGGACTTGAGCTCTGGCTACTATGACGGTGTCTTAGCCGAACTGGATATGCTGGCTAGAAGGGGAGGTGGTAGACTGGCTTACAAGCATGTGGAGGAGTATGGGGATCCTGAATTCGGTCCATACATTGATGATGCCGGCCTGGAGAGTAGACTGGTTGAAGCGCTTAGGAGGATAGGTATCGAGAGGCTCTATAAGTTCCAGTACGACGCTCTGCAAGCCTATAGAAGGGGAGAGTCGTTTGTTGTAGTATCTGGTACAGGAACTGGTAAAACAGAGGCATTCATGATTCCCATTTTAGACTCGATCCTGAAGCATGGAGTAGGTGCACCAAGGCCCTACGCTATACTCGTCTACCCGACAAAGGCTCTGGCAAGGGACCAGTTGTATAGGATTAGGGTGCTGGCAGAAGGGATGCTCGGCTTAAGGGTTGCTGTACTAGATGGAGACACTCCTAGAGATGAGAGGACGAGTATATATGCCAGCCCGCCTCACATATTGATCACTAACCCTGACATGATGCATGTGGGATTGGCGTTCTCCGATAGGATCAGGAGGCTTATACGTGAATCCAGGGTTCTAGTGTTAGATGAGTTACACGTATACAGAGGAGTTTTCGGTAGCCACGTCAAGTGGGTAGTCTACAGGATGCTCCTAGAGATGAGTGATGATGTCGTGGTTATTGGTTCTGGAGCCACGATAGGTAATCCTGGAGATCTAGGAGCAAAGCTTTTCGGAAGGAGTGTTAGGGTGGTAGAGGGGCCTCCTAGGAGGAAGGGCACTGCTATACACGTATTCATCGACTCCGGAAGCATGAGTAGGTGGAGCCTCACTGCTGGTATAATAGCTGTGCTAGCGAGGAGGGGGATTAAGACTCTCGCCTTCACGGACTCCCAGCAAATGGCAGAGCTGGTAGCACGTATAGCTAAGAAGAGTTATGGTGTTAGGGTCGGAGTCCATAGGGCTGGTATAGAGGCTTCTGAGAGGAGGAGGGTCGAAGAAGATTTTAGGGAAGGAAGATTAATGGCTGTCGTCTCAACCCCCACCATGGAGCTCGGCGTTGACCTAGGCGACTTAGACGCAGTTGTAATGGCTAATCTACCTAGAAGCTATTCAAGCTACGTACAGAGGGCTGGCCGTGCTGGGAGAAGGGATAAACCTGGACTTGTAGTTACAGTGATGGGTGATGACGCTATTGAAGCATATTTCCTTAGGAAGCCGTATGAATTCTTTAGACAGCAGCCTGAACCCAGCTATATTGAACCCGGTAATAGAGAGATAGCCATGGTTCATTTAGCCGCTTTGTCCCTACAGAGGCCAGGGATAAGGATTAGTCAAGACGAGAGATAGCCATGGTGGGCTAAGCCGTCTTTAGAACTCTAATAAGCCTCTCCTCCTTCGTGCTTGATACCACTGATATATAGCCTAGGGTTTCAAGTACTATTAGGCTCTTGACTATATCCCTCGTTGATAGCGGGGACTTGGTCCTCTCAAAGTATATGTATAGGTCTGACTCATTAACTGGTACTTCGCCATTCTTGGAGAGCCTCTTGAGGGCGTCCATGACGGTGTTTATCAAGGGCACCTCAAGCCAGACATCCATTTGAGGGTTCACCCCCAGCTAGGCTATAAGCTTATAGTCATCGGCTCTGCTCTCCTCTCACCTACACTCATCTGCCTTGCAGTTTCAAGCCATCTCTGGTAGTATTCAATCATTTGTCTTGTAACGCTTGGCTTGACTTTCCTCAGTGCCTCCTCGAAGTGTCTCCAGCTGACCACGTTGTTTTCTAGACTCTCCCTCAGTGCTATCATTGCCGCTTCCCTGACTAGTGCTGCTATATCTGCTCCTGTATATCCCTCAGTGATCCTTGCCAGCTCTCTTAAGTCTACGTCATCTGCTAACGGCATTGTGCGTGTATGTATTTTTAGTATCTCCATCCTTCCCTGCTCGTCTGGTGGTGGGACGTAGATTAGCTTCTCTAGCCTTCCCGGCCTTAATAATGCGGGATCTAGTATATCTGGCCTGTTTGTAGCAGCTATTACTGTTACGTCGTGTAGGTCTGTTATCCCGTCTATCTCTGTTAGTAGCTGGCTCACTATCCTCTCTCCTACCCTGCTACCCACGTCTGTACCCCTCATGTAGGCTATGGCGTCTATCTCGTCGAAGAATATTATGGCTGGAGCGTATTGTCTTGCCTTCTTGAATATCTCCCTTATGGCCCTCTCGCTCTCTCCTACCCACTTACTCAGTATCTCTGGCCCCCTAACGGCTATGAAGTTGGCTCCACTCTCAGTTGCTACGGCCTTTGCCAACAGCGTCTTACCAGTACCGGGGGGACCGAATAATAGTATACCCTTTGGAGGCTTCACTCCTATCTTAGCGAATACCCTTGGATACTTCAGTGGCCATTCGACTACTTCCCTTAGCTCCTGTTTTACCTCGCTTAAGCCGCCTATCTCGTCCCATCTAACTTCTGGGATCTCTACTTGGATCTCCCTGAGCCCGCTGGGTGTTATGTCCTTGAATGCCGCTATGAAGTCCTCCATCTTAACTACCATCCTCTCTAGGAGCTCTGCTGGTATCTTCTCCTGCTCTATATCTATCTCTGGCAGATATCTCCTTAGGGCATGCATTGCAGCCTCTCTTACCAGAGCCGCTAGATCCGCTCCCGTGTACCCCTTAGTCATCTCGGCTAGCTTCTCTAGATCCACGTCATCTGCTAATGGCATGTGCCTCGTGTGGATCTGTAGTATCTCCAGTCTCCCCTGTTTGTCTGGTAGTGGTACCTCAAGCTCTCTATCGAACCTTCCTGGCCTCCTAAGAGCGGGGTCTACGGCGTTGGGCCTGTTTGTAGCCGCTATAACTATAACCTGGCCTCTACTCTCTAGGCCGTCCATCAGTGCTAGTAGCTGTGCTACTACCCTCCTCTCCACTTCTCCTACCACTTCATCTCTCTTCGGGGCTATGGCGTCTATCTCGTCTATGAATATTATGCTTGGTGCATTCTTCTTCGCCTCCTCGAATATCTCTCTAAGCCTCTGCTCGCTCTCCCCATAGAACTTACTCATTATCTCTGGCCCGTTTATTGCGATGAAGTGTGCATCGCTCTCGTTAGCCACGGCCTTGGCTAATAGGGTCTTACCAGTACCTGGGGGGCCATAGAGTAGGACCCCCTTTGGGGGCTCTATGCCTAGCCTCTTGAATAGCTCTGGGTGCCTCAGGGGGAGCTCTATAAGCTCTCTTACCTTCATTATGACGTTCCTTAGGCCTCCTATGTCCTCATACGTCACCTTGGGGACTGATATCTGTGAGACGGGTTTCTCTAACACCTCCACTATAGTGTTTTCAGTCACTATGACTGCTCCACGTGGCCTGGTTAGTAGCACGTTTAGCTGGACGGCCTGGCCTATCACCGGGACTACTACTATGTCCCCCTCGACTACTGGGGTGCCGATCAGCTTCTTCTTAACGTACTTCTTGAAGCCCTCATCAACAGACATGGACTGGGTCATGGGGGCTAGCTTTATCTTCGTAGCAGGCTTGACCTGGGCTTTCCTAACTATAACCTTCTCCCCTATATTGACATCTGCATTCCTCCTCAGTATCCCATCCATCCTTATTATGTCCAGTCCCTGATCCTCGGGCAGGGCTGGCCATGCTATGGCCACGGTCTTCTTCCTACCCTCTATCTCCACAATATCTCCAGCCTCTATACCCAGGGTCTTCATAACGGAGATGTCTATCCTAACTCTCCTCCTCCCAGTATCCCTTGGTCTAGCCTCCGCGACCCTCAGCGAAGCCTCTCTCTGCCGTCTTTGACCGCTACTACTTGTAGACAACCATACCACCCATCCATAGAGAGGAGTCCCAATTAGGGTTTATATAGGACGTGAGCCGATAAAATCATTACTTTATAATAAGCGTTACAACTATTTTAAATTAGCCTAAGTGTCTAGAATCTAAGAGTCTCTCTTACAACTGAAAGCCTCTGTCCTTTTAAGAATGCAGGGATCGGCGTCCCCTCCTTAGGGGATCACAATGTAGGCCGCGGAGGAAGTACCCGGCCCATAAGCCCCCGTATGGGGGTTATGTTAGCCGGGCTAGCGGGGCCGCGGCCTTCCATTTATTATTTGTTATCCTAGTATCTTGTATTTGAATTTTGATTCTTGTCTGGTTTTTGTGAATCTTGTTATGCTGTATGTCTCTATGTTTACTAGGTCTGTGTGTCCTCTGGCTATTATGTCTGCTGTTATTTTTCCTAGTGCTGGTGATAGTTTGAATCCGTGCCCGCTTAGTCCTACTACGTGTATTAGTCCTTCTGCTCTTGGGTCTTCTCCTAGGATTGGCATCCAGTCTGGGGTTATGTCGTAGAAGCCGTACCATGCTGCTTTTGGCGTTGAGTTTTCTATGTATTTGAATCTCTTCGAAGCTATGCCTCTTGCTATTATTATGTCATGTGGTATTGGATCGTATACTCCTGGCTCTATGTTTGCTGTTTTTTCGAGTTGCTCTGGTTCTAGTCCTCCTACTAGTGTTGATGTCTCTCCCTCCCCTCTAGAGTAGAAGCCTAGTACCAGGTCTGCCCATGCAGGGCCTGACCTGTGGTGTGGGTGTGAGAATACTACAACGTCCTCCCTTGCTATGGTTAGGGGGACTTCTAGGCCATATTTTCCCAATAGCCTATTTGACCATACATTCAACGCATTTACTACGTATGACGCTTTAATAGTGGACCCACTTAATAGCCTGACTCCCCTAACCCTCCCACTGTGATCCAGGTCTAGTCCTACTATGGAGTCATTGGTTATCGTGCCTCCAAGCTCCACTCCAGCCTTGGAGAAGCATGAGACCAGTGTGTGGGGCTCACCATAACCTCCCTGAGGCTCCCAGCTCACAGCCCTCAGCCCACTTGTATCTATAGGATGTATCTTCTCTGAGAACTCGCTGGGATCCAGAAGCTCTACGGGGACCCCCTCTTCGACCAACTTAGAGACTAGACCTTTAACCTCCTCGTATTGATCGTCTCCAGCCCCATAGGCTACCCCTATCTCGTGGAATACCGGAGACTCACACCCGGTTTCTTCATTGAATCTCTCACGTAGAAACCTCCAGCTATAGACAGCCATCTTCCTCGTCTCATCGTGGCTGTATTGTGTCCTTATGATAGCACTACTATATCCCGTCTGGCCACAGCCAAGGCACCTCTCCTCCACTAGGACTACATCCTTAAATCCAAACTTAGCTAGGTGATAGAAGACGCTAGTCCCACTACTACCCCCACCCATAACTACTACCCTATCACCCATGACAACCAGCCCGTTACTTTCAGACACCCTATTCTATTTAAAGCTGTAGTGATACATACCGTTACAGCTACAGCTATCTAAGGGAAAAGAAGACTCCAGTTATAGAAATCTTGTTTAAACTCATTCTTAATAAATCTTAAGAATTAGAAATGCCTAAGCTACTAGTACATTTAATCAATATCGTCTCATATTTCTCTAACCCTTATTACCGTGTGATTCAGCGTATGCATCATAGCGGTATTCTCTCCTTTGGCTTATAGAGAATAGGTTTTATCACTCATCCGCTTTCTTAGCTATCCCCTTCTTTATCTCCCTTAGGAGTGCCTCCTCCTCGGGTATAGGCTGCCTCTCGGCCATTTTCTCTTCCCATTCCCTGATGAGCATATCGATACTTCTATTGTCTTTAATGTTAATCCTTCTAAACAAGTCTCATCCCATGAATCTCTCATGAGTAGGTGCTTTCTATAATTGTTTTTGTTGTGGAGTGTTGTTGTACTCTTCTAGTAGGTTGTTTGTTGTGCTTTGTGTTCTTCTTTCGTTAATTCTATGGTGTCTTTGTAATTTCGAGGTATGTTTGCGCAGTTCTTCTCTCAGTTCTGCTGGGAATGCGTAGCCTCTCTCTATACTGTGATGTGTTTTTGCTTAAATTTCTCTTAGTGTTCTCTTATCCCATCTATACTAGTTTCTCTTAGTCGTTGTTGTTGTGGGTTAGGATTGTTACCTGCCTGTTTTTTCTTTGAGGTGGAGGGCTAGGGCTACGTATGGTGCGTCTTTAGGATCGTTTACGTATTCCAGGACATGTTTAACGAAGTTATCCGGGTCTACCTCCCTAGCAAGATCTCTTGCATTATCCCTTGCCTTCGGGAGTATTTATTGGGTGTTGTGTAGGGTTATGTCTTCGGTTAGTATCTCGTCTATTAATAATGTTAGGAGTGCATCATATAGCCTATATTTACTCTTTGCAATAGTCTGGTTAGCTTTGTTATCTTTCTGGCGACTTAGGGTTATCTGTTTTACTGGTAAAGATTATCCTCTTAGAGAGTAATTGTTTTATTTCGCCATCACTGTATCCCAGCCATTTTAGTATATCAATTGTATGCTCCCCTAGTAGTGGGGGATGGGTCTTCGCTGTAGGATTTATGGAGTTTATCCTAGCTGGCTCTCTTAACTGTTTTAACATGCCTAATAGTGGGTGAGGCACCTCGTATACAAGCTCTCTTCCATATTGGTCACTAAACACTTCATCTAGTTCATATACTGGAGCCACTGGAACTCCGGCTTCGTCGAGCAGTCTAATCCAGTGACCACGGGGCATAGTGGCGAATATCTCCTCCAATATCTTAACCAGGTCATCCCTGTTCTTCACTCTATCAGGGTTTGATTTGAACCTCTCATCGTCTAAAAGGTCTCTTCTACCTATAGCCTCACACAGCCTAGCCCAAAGCCTGTCGTTAGCTGCTGCGACTATAAACCACTTGCCATCACCAGCCCTGAAAGCCTGGTAGGGAGCTATGCTAGGATGGGCAGATCCCATCCTCCTAGGTTTCCTACCTGTAGCTAGATATATCATTGGTATGTAGCTCATTGCAAACACGGCTGCATCATATAGATAGACTTCTGCATAGTAAGGCTTCTCCTCCTGGAGCAGACCCGATAATGCATAGGTCAAGGCTAGCAGTCCAGTTATTATATCGAACAATGCAAAGCTAACCCTTACAGGAGGCCTCCCCTCCTCGCCTGTAGAAGACATCAACCCGCTCATACCCTGAATTATTATATCATAGGCTGGCTTGGGCTCATACTTAGACCCAGGCCTAAACCCCTTTATACTGACATAGACTAGCCTGGGATTCTGCCTGAACAAATCATTAGGCCCCACACCCAACCTCTCCCTAACGCCAGGCCTATAATTCTCCATGACAATATGACTCCTAGACGCTATCCTACGAACTATATCGACACCTTCCCTGGTCTTTAAATCCACGACTATACTCTTCTTCCCCCTATTCACCGACATGAAGTAGACGCTTTCACCATCTATCCTCGGAGACCAAGACCTAGTCTCATCGCCGTTAGGAGGCTCAACTTTAATAACCTCGGCTCCCAGGTCGGCTAGGATCATTGTAGCGAATGGGCCAGCAAGCGTATGAGTCAAATCTAACACTCTAACACCAGTAAGAGGGCCTCTGGACTCCATGAGGATCCACCAGTCGCATTTTAATAGAAGGCTTTCATTCAGCTTTAAGGTTGTAGTGGGCCACCTGTCGTTGTGGGATCTACTGGATCCTGCCTCTCTATTTAAATTTCCTTCACGAGTGTTTTATGGTTTCTTTGTTTAGTGTTGAGTGCCTGGCTATCCTGTCTAGGTGTCTCTTCAGCTCTGCTGGTAGTGTTTGTACTGTGTGTATTTTCATGTTTTTAACCGCTCTTGAGAAGATTCTCGCAACCCTTCCGCCTAGGAGTGCCGGGAAGAGTATGTTTGTGTCTACTATGATCTCCATCCTATCGGCTCCTCTTGGCTACCTCCTTCTTGATTTGCCTCAACAGCTCCTCAACCTCTTCGGTGTATACTGGTTCCTCCGATCCCTCCATTTCTGGGGGGCCTTAAGCTTCCTGAGGGTCTTTTCCAGGTAGACCCTCACATCCTTCTCACTAACCCCCTCAGGAACCTCCACTTCCACAGTAATCTTCCTGGTTACCAATGCTTTCACCATACCAAAATAATCATCCAGTGTGTTTATATGTTGGGTGGGTAAGGTGAGATTTTTGATGTGGGGTATTTGATGTATTCATGGAAACGCATTTTATGTGCATGGGATTACCTATTATCTTGTTTATTTTTGGACGGTAATCCTGGGATCTCCTGGTCTTGCTACTATGATGTTCCTGCCTTCTAGTTCACCTGTTTTGTAGTCTTCCTGGTTGCATGTCAGTATTACTGCCTTCCCGTGTTTCCCTGCCAGGTGTAGAGCTAGTGCTACGTACGGTGCGTCCTTAGGGTCGTTTACGAGTTCCTCCGCCTCTTTTATGTATTCCCTGTACTCCTCCACCCTTACCTCCTTTAGGAGGTTTAGTATTGAGTTGAATCTGCTTGTGAGGGTTCTTGGATTCAACCCCTTCCTCCGGGCTATTTCAGCCGCAACCCTCTCGAATTCCTCGCGGGTGTATGCTGGTATGTGGAGTCTCCTCCCCTTCATGTATAGCTGGATTAGGTGGGAGGATGTGTATCCTAGGGGTTTGAGTATTGATGCCAGTAGGACGTTTAGGTCTACGACGACTGGTGCCTCCTCCATACGTTTTCCTCCACCCTGGCGAACAGTTCCTCCAGCTCCTCTTCGCTCAGCTCCTCCCTTATCATAACCATTGAGATCCACGCCTCAAACGCCCTAACAAGCCTCTCAACCCTTTCTCTGTCACCAACAAGCTCCTCAGGAACCTCAACCTCTAGTGTAATCTTCTTAGTAGTCACAGTCTCCACCATACCAAAATAATTATCGGGGGGTGTTTATATCCTGGCTGGGTAGGGGTGCTCCCTACCCCACCTCCTCCCTCCCATACTCCCTCCTTAGATACTCCTCCACCTCACTCCAGGGTTTCCCCTCTAGTAGCATCTCCACCCCCCTAGTATCCAGGGCCTTAAAATGCTGGAACTCCGTCCTGACTGCGAGTTTGATCAACTCCTTGTCCCCAGTCCATAGTGGTATCCCCAGGTGCATGGATAATGCTACGAAGGGCCAGTCGTCAGGGTCTACGTCCTTAACTAGCCTCTTAGCCCTTTCCCTCACCCCAGGGGGTATTTGTTCTTCGTTGTGTGTTGCGATCCATCTTGGTAGGGTTTGTTGGAGTAGTGGTTTCAATATTCCAGCTTCTATGCCGGTGTATCTGCTTATCTTATCTGCATGTTTTATTGTTTCTGTTATGATTCGTTTTGGTGCGTGGGGGTGTGTTTGTGGGTTCAGTAGGGTGTTTCTAACTCTACCCGGTGTTAGGATGGCTGAGATTAGTATGTTTGTGTCTATTACTATTTTTATCATTCATGACCCCGGTATGCCCTCTTCTTTATCTCCCTTGCTAGATCCTCCACCTCTCCGGGGCTGGGGGTCCTCTTCTGGAGTGTTTCTAGGGTTGTTAGAAGGGCTATCCTGGCCAGCTGCCTTTCTACCTCCATCTTAAAAAGCCTCTCATCAACCCCCTCAGGAACTTCCACTTCAATAGTGATCTTCTTTGTAGCCAATGCTTCTCCCAGGTGTAGAATTATGTTTGGGGGTGTTTATATGTTGGGTGGGTAAGGATAGAGTTATGCTTGTTGTGTTTTCCTTCTCTCCCCGTATTTCTCCTTCAGGTACTTCTCTATCTTATTCCAGGGTTTTCCTTCCAGGAGCATTTCGAGGGCTTGTGTGTCTATTGCCTTGTATTTTTCTGTCTTCAGCGAATCTCTTATTAGCTCCGAGTCGTTTGTCCATATTGGTGTGTTGTGTTGGAGTGCTAGCGCTATGAAGGGCCAGTCGTCTGGGTCGAATCTTGAGGCGATCCCTTTGGCCGTTGTTATGTAGGGTTGTTTGGGGTCTAGCTCTACTATTATCTCCCGTTTGATCTCCTCCAGTATTTCTTTTAGCTTGTCCTTTTCTACTCCCTTTCTGGCTGCTAGCCTTTCTATGTGCTTGCTTGCCTCCTGCCAGGCGTGTTTTGGTGTTATTATTATTGTTGGTGTGTTGAACAGTCTTTCCCTGACTTTTCCTGGTTTTAGTACTGCTGCTAGTATTTTGTTTGTGTCAATCGTTATTTTCTGTGGTCTCATCTTCGAGCCTCCTGGCTATTGCCCTCTTGATTTCCTTGTCTATCTCTTTTATCTCCTCCTCCGTTGCTATTGGTTCTGGTATGAGTTCTTCCAGTTCCTTGAGTAGGAGTAGTCTCCTCTCAATGGCAGAACGGGCAATGCCTGCAAGCAGCTCCTCATCAACCTCTTCAAGCCCCTCAGGAACCTCCACTTCAATAGTAATCTTCTTAGTTGCCACGGTTTCCCCCATTACTAGAATAATTATTCGGGGGTGTTTATATTCTGGTTGGTATAGTAGGGATTCTAGGAGATTGTGGTTACCAGCATTTCACTCCCATCGTGGAAAGCTGCCCCCTAACTCATTCCATTGTTTTGTCTGCCTTTTCTATGGCGTCTTCTGCTTCTTCCTCTGTTATTATGGGTCCTGGGTATCTTGCCTCTATTGCATAGTATGTTAGGTCCTCTACCTGTATTTCACGTATATAACTCACGTCTATCTTCTTGCTTAGTAGTCTTATAAGGTCCCATAGGTCGTGTGTTTTCGGTGATTTTACTCGGTTTGCTACTAGTAGGGCTTTCAGTGCCTTCTCAACTGCCTGTTATGCATGGAATGCTGCTAGGCTTGGGTCTACTCCTAATTCCATGTCTACTCGCGCTAGTTTTGGGTCGTCAAGTGCTTTCCTGAGCCATTTGCAGATTGTGTTGCTAGGCATGTATTCCCTCACCCGTTATTATTGCCTCAAATGATAGATCGTCCCTGATCATCTGAGAATAATAACTTGTATCCTCTATTATAAGGTCTATTGGAGCTCTAAGTAGCGGGCACAGTCTTATATAGATGTTTCTCCAGAGGAGCTTCCTCATCCTCCAGTCTAGCTTGTTCTTCACAACAATTAGTATGTCGTAGTCGCTTTCTTCTTTGTGGTCTCCTCTTGCTCTTGATCCGAATAGTATTATTTTTCTACTTCTATCCTTAGTTTTCCTGCTTCTTCCAGTACCACCTGTTTTATTAATTTGAGGGTCTCCTCCGGAATCTTCAAGTCTACTCTCATCGTTTATTTATGGTTCAAGGATGTTTATATCCTGGCTGGTGTTGGGTTTCTCAGTGTTCTTATTCTGTTACTCCCATCCTGTACTTTCCCTTAGGGTATTATTCCATAGTTTTCAGTACTTCTATTAAAGTAAAATATTCACTTTCTTTAGTAACCTAGATTGAGTAATTAAGTAGATTACAACTAAATGATGCTGGTTTAGAGTATTCTCTTTAACACTGATGATAACTTATATAAAGTCGTCACTTGAAATACTCCATTCAAAGTTAAACTGGTTAAAATTCTATTAGCTCGTTTTAAGCATTTCTTAGAGCCGCATAATATTATTAGTACATCGCATTTTTCCATGTATGCCATATACTTCCCTCTTATAATATTAGAGCCTGTTTCAGCCTCTATACAGATTATTCTACCATTAATCCCAAATACTATGTCTGGGCCTCTGCGGCTCGGTTTTGGCTTTACTCCGAGATACTCATTGACAATCTCGGACGCTCTGTGAGCGAGAAACTCATGATCCACTCCTGGATTCATTCCCTTGATCTGAACCAGTTTTACAGGTCTACCACGTCCTGTATACACCGTAACTATCTCTATTAAACCCTCCTCTACGAGTTCTGCCAAGGCTCTGCTATAGGTTCTTCCATCGATCCCAAGATATGCTCTCCTCTCCCTCTGCGTAAGGTATGGACGCTCACGTATACTTGCTAAAAGCTTCATATTAGTACTGTTATACCTCTCCATATCAGTCTTGACTACTCTTACATAGAATGGGTTTATAGCTCCAGCTGGCTTCACTATAGCCTCGCCAACACCTAGGCGCTGAATCTCGGAGAATAGATGTTCGGAGCCCAACATGCCAGCTGCTATTTTAGCGTCTCCAGGGTGACTTAAGTTAAATACAGCTACATTACCGACAGGTCTAAGTATGCTTTGGTCGATTAATGATGGACTATGAAATGCCATTATAATACCTGTACCTCTTTTACGTGTATTAAACATCATCTGCGACGTTGAGCTCATAAACCTTGGCGGATGATTTGTTGATATGATCCTTTCAGCTTCATCTATTAGAAATATAAACCTTGTTTTATTAGTCAACGGTTGATTTAACACATGATAAAATATCTTAAGACTAATTAACCTACCCATCGTTGGAACCGTGCTGAGTGATATCTTAGACAGCCACGATAAGTCTATTATTGTCCTCTCATTCAACACATTCTCCAGTGAGTCGTTATCATTAGTAAAAACCCTAGAAATTGGTCCCTTTGTCAAGTTTGAGAGCCTAGATTTCAAGGCTGTTGCCGAGACTTTGGGCTGGTGGTAGTTTGACGCTACATAATCTATAATATTCATGAATTCATCGATACTAGCACGTTTCTCGACGGCCATCAAACAGGAATCCCTTAATATAGCGCTCATCTGAGGTCTAAAATCTGTCCAATCCTCCTTTATTACCTCTACGAACACGCTGTATACATGTTCTGAGTACTCATGTATAGGGGCCTCTCCTGGGTCAAATAGGTTTATCTTTATGGGATTCTTTGAGTGAGGGCCACCTAGTATCCTGGCTCCAGTGGCGTATCCTAGATCCTTATACTCCCCTTCAATATCTAATACGGCGAAATTAATTCCTAACTTGTTGGCCTCCAGAAGCATCTTTTTAGCCAGGGTGGTCTTCCCGCTACCCACATTACCCATTATAACAGTGTGCCTGCTTAGATCGGCGCTGTTAAATCCGACCTGGTTACCATTTCTATCAACACCTATACTAATGTCCCAATTATAATCGATTGGTGGTGTAAGCACGTCTATATATGCATCATATAGAGGTGCCTTACAATGTCTGCAATAACTGGTGTCGGTGGCTGTGGTCCTCCCACAGTTAGGGCATACCGTATATATAGGATGTATACCTGTATTATCCCCCACGATCACTGTGATCCACCCATACGTATCACCCTGCCAAATGGGCCGGGCTTGACCACCATACCCCTGATAGACTGGTCGACCTGCAACTCCAGCCTCCTTGATTGAGCTTCCCTCACAGCATCTAATGGCAAGGGAGAAAGACAACGCCTACAGTAACCAGTGTCAGCTGGTGTTACTCTAAGACAATTGGGGCATACAATCATGCCTGGTGGTAGCTTTATATTAGATGGTAGGGGAGAGTTACAATGATAGCATATACCCTTCCTGGTCGGCGTCATCTTACCACAAACTAAACATTGCACATACTCAGACACAACACATCCCCTCCTAAATAAACTAAATAATATATAATATATTTATAATAAATAAAAACATTAATAATAGTTATAGTGGAC
>WAQN01000062.1 GCA_015520195.1 Desulfurococcales archaeon
TCTCCTCGAGCCAGTGGTTTACCCTTTAGATGCTCCTTGACGTACTCCACGAAGTCCCTGCCAAACCTTATCTCCTCTATAGGCGCTAAGATCACGCTTCTCGCTGGCTCTACCCTCTCAGCCTTATAGACATCGACATAATCCCCTACTCCCACTCCCAAGCTCTCTCTCATATACCCGTCTATCCTGATTATGCCTCTACCCTCGTCGTCATGCCTGAGAGGCCATACTACAGCTGCTACTGTGCCCTGTGACCCATCTATCTGTATGAAATCCCCCGTTGATACCCCCAGTTCCTTCATAGAAGACCTATCTATACGCGCTATCTTCCTGCCAACATCCCCCGGATAGGCCTCCGACACCTTAAGCCTAAGCGATGCCATGGAACTATCACCAATCCTTTTAGTAATGCTCTTTTTGTAGGGTTAATATTAGATTTGCGACGCACAGCTCATCCACCATATAATTATTATAAATATTTAGATTAATTATTGTAATTAAAAATTAAAAAACAAGCAACCGGTTAGCCTCCTCTTGTTATTTTAAAGAATTTGTTATTAAGAGATTTATGATCTCCAAAAATATAATACCTTTCAAGGTATTACCCTCAATCACAACTAGAGCTTTGGCGATGAACAGCGTTTAAGAAAGAGGATCCCCGGTGACCCAAAGTGAGCCGGGGGCTACACGATATTACAGGTCCTCTCCACTTTAAGCTTAGGCCTAGAGATCCCCTGGATGTTGATATAATTATTTCCGTTGATAGGTGCCTTATGAGCAATCATCACTCGAGGGAGTTCCTCGGCTTTATGGCCACGGGGCCAGCTATAGGTATCCCGGATCGCATATGGCGCTGGATAGCCTGTCCTAAGATGAAGACTGATAGTCGGGGGAGACCCTGGCAGGCACCATATGGCCTTAGAAAGATTGAGGCAGTCCTCCAAGAAGCTGGCTATAACGCTTACATTATAGACCCAGACTATGTAGCCTATTACATCAAACGCGGCGCTAAAGCCCTAATGATAGGGCACCACGACTACTTTGCGTTTGGGCCTCCTAGTAATGAGTGGTGGATGATAACCGGAAAAGAGCCTATAAACAGGCGCAGCTTCATCGAATTCATCAGCATGAAGGAGATCTGGGAGGCGAAAAGAGAGAGGCGCTTCCGTGTAGTTGTGGGCGGCCCTGCCGCCTGGCAGTGGCTAGCTTGGCCTGAGGCACTCAAGCTATGGCCTGTCGATACCATAGTAGAAGGCGAGGCCGAGAGGATCGTAGTAAAGCTGGCAGATAAGATACTTAACGATGAGGGTCTGCCTCGGATCATAAGAGTGCCCCCTAGCGAAGCCCCCTCTATAGAGGAGATACCAGTAATAAAAGGCGCCAGCGTTAACGGCCTAGTCGAGATAATGCGCGGTTGCCCCAGGGGATGCAAATTCTGTAGCGTAACACTTAGGCCACTGAGATTCCTGCCCCTCGATCATATAATGAGGGAGATCGAGTTAAACCTAGAGAGCGGTGTCGGGAATATAGTACTGCATAGCGAAGACGTATTATTATATGGGGCGCAGGGAATTAGGCCTCGGAGTGAACCTCTCATTAAGCTACACTCCATGATATCTAAGTATCTATTCAAATATAATGCCGGGTTCTCTTGGAGCCACGCTAGCTTAGCCTCAATAAGGTATGCTGAGGAGCATGGGAGGATAATCTCCAAGATAGTAGATTTAATACTTGACGGTGACGTACGAAGATTCTTGGGTGTAGAAGTAGGGTTAGAGACGGGATCCACTCGACTCGTAAGGGAATTAATGCCAGCCAAGGTAGCACCATATAAGCCAGAGGATTACCCCGACGTCGTGGAGGAGGCCTTCGCTATCATGAGCTCTAACAACATATTCCCCGCAGCCACCTTCATATTAGGCTTACCAGGCGAACGGGAAGACGACGTATACGCAACTATCGAGTTACTTGACAGGCTTGAATCCTACCCAAGCCTAATAGTCCCGATGTTCTTCGTACCTCTAGGCGCATTAAGGGATAAGGAAGCCTTCAAAAGGAATCATATAAAGGAGTATCACATAGAGGCGCTGCGAAAGGCTGCATTGCATAGTATACGCTGGGCGAAATGGATCCTAAACAAAGGCTACCTCAGAGGCCCCACCGGAGCCCCCTTAAGGATACTATTAAATATTCTAATAAGTTACATTGAACATAAAATTAA
>WAQN01000063.1 GCA_015520195.1 Desulfurococcales archaeon
AAATTAAGTTAATTCAAACGTCTAGAGGATCCATGTTAATATTAATATAAATTAAGTATTTACAGTGTTTTCCGATTTAATAAGGGGCTTACTTGCGGGTGTAAGAGTTGGCATTTATAGAATTGAAAGATGTCTTCATGGAGTATAAACTAGGAAGGACCTTATATCCAGCTTTAAGAGGTGTAGATCTAGATGTAAATAAAGGCGAATTCATAGCTATAGTAGGGCCAAGTGGTAGCGGTAAGTCTACGCTGATTCATGTAATAGCGGGTATAAGCGTCCCGACTAGAGGAACTGTAAGGGTGGATGGAGTTGAGATCTCGAATAAGAGTGATTCTTGGAGGGTTAGATGGAGGAGAAAGAATATAGGTATAGTATTCCAGTTTCTCCACTTGATCCCCGTATTGACTGTCATCGAAAACATAATATTTCCTATGGAGTTGGCTGGGATCCCAAGAGAGATTAGGAAAACTAGAGCTATAGAGCTCCTTAGGTTTATAGGTTTAGAGGATAAGATAAATAGATTTCCCTCAGAGTTAAGTGGAGGTGAGCAACAGAGAGTTGCTATAGCCAGGGCTTTAGCTGCCGACCCACCTATAATACTAGCTGATGAACCTACAGCTAACCTTGATAGTGAAAATAAAATGAAAGTAATGGAGCTTTTGAAGAAAGCTAATGACAGAGGCAAGACTATTTTATATACTACGCATGACTTGGAGGTGGCCGAGTTAGCTGATAGAATCCTAAGGTTACGTGACGGCAGAATAGAGGGTTAGACTATGAAGCTCCTTAGGGGCTCGTTAAGAATAGTCTATAAAAGGAAGCTTGAGACTATAATATTATTAGTTCTAGTCGCTGGTATAGTCATTGCCAATTCGAGTTTGCAAGTTATGAAAGAGAATATGAAGAATCAAGTTTATATTCAGATGAAAGATACAGCTGGACATATACTAGTAGCTGGAATATTTGATGAAGAGGTAGTAAATTCTATATCCAGGCTTCCAGGGGTTGTTGAAGTAAGGCTTTATCCAGTATGGTTTGGAATGATCTCATTGGGGAACGAAAGCAAGTCTATACCCCTAGTGGGGTGGAGCCTGGCGTCTAGAACCACAGTATTCGTATTAAACGGTAGGGTTCCTGTAGAAGGAGAGGCGGTATACTACCACGTTGTAACTACTGTTCCTGGGATGGTTAAGCTAAATTACACTATTGGAGATGAGGTTAGTGTGAGGATATTTACTAGTAGAGGCGTGCCTGAAACGTTAACATTTAAAATTAGTGGTGTTGCAAAAGGATACGCATTCCTAGGTGGTGCTCCGCAATCACTAGTTGTACCCGACCACGTAGTTAAAAACATTACTGGAGGCATGTACACGTTGCTTTCGGTTCTGGGTGACAGTGATGAACCCTCCGACATAGACAATTTATCGCGTAATGTTATCAGCCTCTTAGAGGATAAGAGGTACAAGGTTTCATGGTACATCGTTAACAAGAAAGAGGAAAACCCAATAGTTGTTTTATTTGAGAGCGGAATTAGCCTTTTATCTTCACTTACAGCCGTCACTATAGCTTTGGCAGCTATTATACCAGTTACAGCTGGCCTTGCCAGCGTGGTTAGAGATGTTAGATTGATTGGAGTCTTAAAGGCCATAGGGACTGGCTCCTGGCAGCTTGTAATGTATTATGCACTACCATGGATTATCAGAGCGCTTATGGGCTTTATTGTAGGAGGCTTAGTATCTCCGTGGATAGCCAAGCTATTAATCGAAAAAGTCATAGTCAGGGATGTTGATATAATTAAATTACAGTTCGAGGTAGTACCCTTCAAGCCCTATTATGGTCTGGTAGCTACTACGGGATTAGAAATTTTAGGATTTATACTTTTAGCGTCATTAATACCAGGATTATATGCTACTAGGCTAAATACTATAGATGCTTTGAATTTTATAGGCCTCAGGGGAAGGAGGGGTTTAGGGCTTAGGCTTCCAAGCATCTCCCTTACAATACATATAAGAGACGTGTTGACCAGGCCTTGGAAAATGCTTGCCCTAGTGGTCTCGGTTCTTGTGGTAATGACTATGAGTATATCATCTATAATAGAGGTTCAAAGTATAAACAATGTGGCCCGTATTTATGAACACGATATACCAGCCGACGCATACATATATGCCACATCAACGCTGCCATCACCTCCAAGACCTGTATGGGAGACTCTACGTGAACTAGCAAGTAGGTCTTCTATTAACTGGATGATAGGGGACGAATTAGCTATAATAAACGCACTTGGTCTAGGTGACAGGTTTGGTCTTATAACGATACTCGAAGGTGACCCCTCAGTAGCATATCCACTAGAATTGGGGAGGTATCCTAGCGGTAAAGGTGAAGCTGTAATATCTAGGTCTCTGGCCCTTTATCTAGACGTAGGTTTAGGCGACACAATAAAAGTCAAGGCATTTACAGGGGAATTGAACCTTATAGTTGTAGGTATATCTAAGTCTAGAGAATATAATGGATTTTACGCCATAGTAGACAAAATCACCTACGCTGAGGCTACTGGTGTAGAACCCGGTTATAAAGAGGCCTATATAGTAATAGATGTTGACTCAATATTTAACAACATAAGTGCTAGCATGTATATGAGAGAGCTAATTAAGCAGTTAGAGGCTACAGGCTTTATAGATGCTAGCGGTATAACCAAGAATCAGATTATATCATCTATAAAAGATTTCTCTAGAATGATAGAGGGGATAATGATCGCAATCTCTATTATAGGCGGCTTCTTAGCAGTTATAGTAATTACTGGAACCGCCATTCTAGACGTCACTGGTAGGATAAAGGAGATAGCGGTCTACAATGCAATAGGGGTCTCGAGATCTTGGATTATAACTGGTATAGGAGTTCAACTACTCCTCTCGATACTGATAGCAACAGGAATAGGATTCTACAGTGGCTACCTTCTAGCTGATATAATTAGTAAGACCGCTGCAAGAGCCATAGGTTATTTAGAGCCTAGACTACCTGGCCTTAATATACTCCTTGACTCTATGCTTTGGACGCCAATTGTAATATCTATAGTTTCTAGTCTGGCTATAATCTAGTATAAGCTTAGAAGACTGGATTTAGTATCAGTTTTAGCTGAATGACTATGATTAAATCAATCCATATCCATATAATCAATTATTATTAATTAACCATGTCCTAGTGTTCAGTATAAAGAGTTTAGATTCGCTTAAGACGATATTATTCTCTACAGGAAGGGGTGGTTGGTATATTGAGGTATAAGGTATCTGAGCAGGTGTTGCACGAGCTTAGATTAGCTTTAGCATACCAGTTTGACTACAGAGTTGCTGAGGCCTTGCTCCCCACTCCAGATAGGGTGTCTATACGCTATTCTAAAAAGGGTAAAATTAAGGAGGTATGGCTCGATGACGAATTATTACTAGTTAGGCGACCTAACGACGGGTTTTTCTCTATAAGCTTAAGGGCTGCACAAATCATCATCTCCACCTCAAATAAGCCCAAGTACAGGATTATAGTCAAGGGAGACCGGGAGCTTAAGGGGAGTGTTTTAGCTAGGGATGTCGTTGAAGTAGACCCCGATTTAAGGCCTGGAGATGAGGTGGTTATTGTAGATGTCAACGATAACATTATTGGTGTTGGCAGGCTAAGAGTCTCTCCCATAATGCTTATTGGCCTGGAAAAGGGAGAAATTGCTAGGGTACGTAAGAAGAGTGGTGCTTAAACGTGGATATAGTCATAAAGAAGGATGTAGACTTCAGAGGTTCAGTGCTGATAACCGGGTTTAGAGGATTCGGTATGGTTGGATACATGGTTTCCAAGCATATAGCATTTATATTAGAAGCAACGAAAATAGGCTACATTATAACTGACAACCTTCCACCTGTAGTCCTAGTAGAGGAGGACGGGGTAGGATATCCCTTTGAGATATATCACTCTGAGAAGGCTAATGTTACAATAATTGTTAACAGGGCCATCCCAGAAAGAGAGGATATGAGTATGTACACACGAGGGATAGCAAGCTGGGCTAGAGAGAAAAAGTTTAAGTTTGCCGTTCTCGTAGGCGGCCTAAACAGGGATTTCATGCCAGAGAATGAAGCATTCAGGTATAGATGGATAGCAAACGATTATTATGAGGGCCCTAGGCTAGATGCACCCGTGATGGAGGTAGGATTAGGGGTTATGGGGCCACTAGCAATGTTATACATGTACCTAGACTATTATAGAGTTCCCAGCATAATGATACTACCATACTCGGTAGTTGAAGAAGTTGATTACGACGCATCAATTAGAGGAATTCAAGTAATATCAGAGAAGCTCCTTGGAATTAAACCAGATACATCCCTGCTTGAGGAAATGGCATTAAGACAAAAAGAGGAAGTCAGAAGGATCATGCAGATGCTCAGCGAGGAGGGTAAAAGGGAGTCTGAGGAGAAGGGAATGTACATGTAGGATCCCCTAGGTTAGAGTATAGTTTTAATGCTGCGCTAACCATAACCACAAATACCTTAACATTTCCTCATATTGTCTGTGTATATGCATGTATGTGAGACATAATAAAAGGGGCTCTAGGGAGTATCCTTGTCCAACGGGGAATAGTAGTGAATGTTAGGTCTATAGTGTTAGCCAGTGTATTTTCGGCTCTCGTCTTCACGGCTACACTGATCTCCGTTAGTACCCCGATTACTAAGGGCTATTTTAATCTCGGAGAGTCTATGGTGTATACAGCAGCTATTATAGGAGGACCCGTAGTAGGCGCTGTAGCAGGGGGTTTAGGGAGCTCTTTAGCAGACATCTACCTTGGCTATGGAGATTATGCTCCAGGCACATTGATTATTAAGGGTGTAGAGGGTTTCCTAGTAGGCTTGTTATTTAAGGCTCTATCCAGAATACCTAGAGATAAATGGAAGAGATACTCGATCATACTAGCATTGATAACGGGAGCGGGAATCTCAGTCGCCGGCCTCATATTATATGGAGGCCTCTATGGTGGAAACACCGAGCTTGTACTATGGGGTAAAACATATAAATTCACCATACCAGCACCCGCTTGGGTCATGCTTGGCGTAATAGTAACGATAGTTATAATATATACTTCATTTAGGGTGGAATCGCTAATTGCTGGAGCAGTCCTCTCAATGATGTTGGGAGGCCTTGAAATGGTAGCTGGCTACTTCATATATGAATATGCGATCCTGGGTTACGGTATATCAGCGGCGGCTGAGATCCCTATAAATATAGGTCAGGCTCTAGTGGGCACCGTGATATCAGTGTTTATCGTCTCCACAGTTTATAGGGCTGGTGCTGGTATTGATAGAGGTTAGGAAGGCCAGTGTATTATATGAGGATGGCAGCTGGGGGCTCAGAGAAGCAGATTTCACAGCTGGGAGAGGAGAGTTTATTGCTCTGACAGGGCCTAATGGCGGCGGCAAAACCACGCTTTTAAGGTTAATCTCCGGCTTAATACCAAGCTTCTATAAAGCTAAAGTATCAGGAGAGGTTTCAGTTGATGGGATAAATCCCCTAACAGGGC
Source organism: Desulfurococcales archaeon (assembly GCA_015520195.1). Lineage (GTDB taxonomy): Archaea > Thermoproteota > Thermoprotei_A > Sulfolobales > Acidilobaceae > WAQN01. Next base: position 5,552 of record WAQN01000063.1, read on the forward strand.
CTATCAGTCTAAGCGGATTAGTGGGCTACACACAGCCAGACCCCAGCCTTCAGATTGTGGGTGTAACAGTATACGCTGAGGCAGCTTTAGGTCCAGCTATGCAAGGGCTGGGTACGAGTGAAATCCGGGAAAGGGCTATAGAAGCTATATCTGAGGTTGGCTTAGAAGGGATCATGAAACACTCAACAGCCATACTTAGCAGTGGCATCCTTCAGAGGGTATCTATAGCAGGCGTGTTAAGTATGAAGCCTAAATACATGCTCCTAGATGAGCCGACTGCACACCTAGACGAGCCTAGTGCCGGTATAGTGCTGGATATAATGAAGAAACTCTCAAATAACGGTGTAGGCGTGATCGCTGCAACTCATGATCCTAGGGTAGTTGAGTTAGCTGATAGATCATTCATTGTATCGGGCTCGATAAGGCAGGGGAGATGGCATGGTATCGGGTATGTCAGGGTCAATCGTAACCCTCTAAATACCGCTAAGAGTAGCGGTGATTTAGCATTACTTGCTAGGAATATATGGGCCTCATATCCAGGCGGAAGACCTGTTTTAAAAGGTATCAACCTGATGGCTAGATATGGATCCTTGATATCAGTTATAGGTTACAACGGGAGTGGCAAAACGACTCTACTTAGGCTACTAGCAGGTTTCATTAAGCCTGCAAGAGGCAGTGTTAATGTTTATGGTAAGAGGGCTTACCTGCCTCCTGAGCCTATTATGGTCTTCAGTAGGCCCACTTTAGGAGATGAAATAAAATACTTATCAATCAATGAGTCTAAGCTACTTGTAGGAAGAGTATCCAGTATACTCGATAAACCTATAATGAATTTGAGTAGAGGACAACTCCAACTCGCAGCGTTAATCCTAGTAGCATCAACAGGCGCTAGGATCTTATTGCTAGACGAGCCTACACATGCCTTGGATCCTGAGGTTAAGGCAGATGTTATAGAGGCGCTATTAGATCTCTCTTCTAAGGGTTATTGCATAATAGCGGCTACACATGATAAAACACTAGCCAGTTATTCTGATGAAGTATATTATATAGATGATGGGGTGTTATATAGGGAATGATATGGACTATTATAAAGCGAGTTGAGGCATTACTAGCTTATAGAGAAGAGGATCTATTCATCTATAAATCTAACGTATACCTAAAATTGCTTGCCCTAGCCGTGTCTTGGATAGCCCTATTACAGCTATCATTTCCCAAAATAATGATAGCAGTTCTATACCCAGTCTTACTACACCTATTATCGCCGTGGTGGCTTACCAGGCACACAGTAACTGCCAGCTCTATCCCTACAGGGATTATAGTCATGGCTGCCTCGATCCTATCACCATATGAGCCTCTTAGTGGAGATTGGCTTGCCAGGGTGATAACATTAGCAGTTAGGACTTATGGTTTATCCAGCGTCACGCTACTCACATTCTCTACTACAAGTCCTGCCAAGCTTACCTCAGCCCTACATAGGATCCCCGTGTTGTATGATATAGTTATGATAACGTATAGGGTTCTACCCCTCACTGTAGGTGATATAGCTGAGGCTCTAGCTGCCCAGCGCTTGTTGGGAAAGCGCCTGCACCACGTGTTTATTCCCGTGACATTGTTGGCTTTGAGGAGGAGTGAGGGGATCGCGGTTTCACTGTATTCCAGGGGATATAATACCCAGATCAGGGCCCCTATAGACGATCCTGGCAATATAGCCTATGGGATTCTTTTATTATTCGTTTCCATCATGACCTATGTGGTGGCAGTGTTATCCTAAAACTTTTAAGGATATAATATTGATGCCCATCTGGTCTCTCAACAACCTAGCTATCCTAGCGCTCCATTCTATATTCTCTACATAATATATGTTTATATCGGTGAAGCCCGTTGATCTCAATAATGAAATATAGCTTCTTATGTTAGAGGCTAGATCCTCTATTATATTGCTGGGCACAGTATGTGGATAATCGAATTGTGTCGATGGATACACTCCACACAGCGGAGATGGGATTATGCCTATATATGGTACATAGTATACGGTAAATTCTCTATCAGACCTAGAGCATTCAGTATTTCTTGTTAAAGGATAGAAGCTAGCCTTACCCTCATAGATGCTTGGAGGCGGTGGTTTCAATCTTAAGAGTTTAAACCTGAATCTAGATATTTTTGGATTATATAGGCTCTCTATATTATACACTCTAAGCCCCTTAACAATGCCCTTAACCCTTGGAGTAAATCTTTCTATGTAGTCATTATAGTTGAGTATTTTCTGGAATGAACTATACGCTTGAGGGTGCCTCTTGGATACCTCTTCTAATAGCTCCCATAACCTGCCCTCTCTGATAGACTGTTTTATGCGTCTAATCACTCGGTTTATCGTGTATAAGTTATGAAGGGCTAATAAGCGAGTTCGTTCCTCTCTAGGCATATCCCTAAACTCGCTAGCCGAGTAACGCGAGCATACGGGGCAATTGCAGGGCAGATATTCTAGATCCTCTATCCTATATACTCCATACTCTGTCATGTATCTTCCGTCCCTTGCATACAATATGTAAGACGCCGAGTCAAACGTGTCTACCCCTAACGCAACGGCAAATGGCAGGATAAGTGGATGACCAGCTCCAAATAAATGAACAGGCTTTCCCGGAGGTAAGTGCTTCTTTGCCCTATAAATTATTTCTAAAACTACGTCATACATGTATCTTTCTAGAAATACTGTTGGACTACCTATGCCATACATGCCATATGACTTGAAATGCTTAGATTTCATGGCTGAGTATTCAACCAAGTCGAAATGTCTACCACCTTGTATTGGAAGTACCCATATTAAGTTTGTCCCAGATATTAGATCCTCAGCTTCTTTTGCACGGTTAAGGGTTATCTCGACGCTCCTCCTAGCCTCCTCTAAGCCTACGTCTCCCGTGGGATGATCCAATATAACACCTATATTGCTTCCAATAGCTATTTGATAATGTAATATTTCTTCCTGGCTAACATCTATGCTTCCATACTCTAATACCTGGTAGGCCCCTGAATCGGTCATTATCATTCCATTAAATCCTAAAATCCTGTGTATGCCCTCCTCAACTGCACGCTCTCCAAATCTCTTGAGGATTAGGTAGGCATTTGTTATTATTTGATCAAATCCCGCGTTTCTTATTTGTTCTAATGGTAATTCCTGTCTTATAGGATCTACAACAGGCATGAAGGCAGGAGTCTCTATCCTTTTACCTCGCGAGCTCAAGATCCCTATTCTTCCTGCTAAGTCAACGTCTTTTACCTCAAACATATAAGGGATCCTCCGCTAGCTTATAACGGAGTTTAGAGTGGCTACCTAGAAGCACCTTTAGTTCTTAAGTATTCCACGTACAGGGTGTGTATTTTTTGAGCCATTGGCCCAGCTCCCTCAACGCCGTCCTTACTAACCCTTATTGTTTTCGCTACTTCAAGAACATTTATATCATCGTACACCTTCATTAAATGCCATCCAATTCCTCCGTACCTAGCTAAGTACTCGGCAAACTCCCTTGCGTTAAATATAGACTCCTCCTCTACGAGGATCTCCGTTATACTCCCCCCATACAGTATGACCAGAGGCCACTTGTTATTATTGGAGTCTGTAACCTCTTCTAATGCTATGCTAAGCGTGTTAACATCGATGCCAGAGAGTTTGCCCTTATATAGGCTACCATTATTAAGTTTTATGACGACGTTTTTATCGAGTAGGTTATTGAGTTTCGAAGCAAACCTTCTAGACGCTTCAGCCGCCAATGCCATATTTTATCCCCTCTCATATAAAGGGTTATGAAACGGTTAATTAGGATTGACTGCCCGTGGAGGTGGAGTGTTGTGGAGATCACTGCCGTAGTTAGCGAGGTTAAGAGAGGAGCGCTTAAAGGACAGTATATAGTTGAAGCTGACATTGAGGGAGGTGGCAGTTTAAGATTCGATTTAGTGGGGGGAGTACTATCCTTAGAGCCTGGAGACAAGCTATCCATAATATTTATGGATGATAAACCTTCAGATGATGAACTTGATAGATATGACTTCTGTGGTCATGGATACCTCGTGAGCGAGGACAAAGATAAGACTATCTTTTCTATATGGGGATTGATCTATAGATTTAAACCTCCAATAGGTTTAGAGAAGAATAAGAAATATTATCTATGCATAAGAAAGTTCAAATAACCACACTGATTACAACCGCCTGATCTATTAATATATGTGGCATGCCCCCTCCTTTAAGAGTCTTTTATATAAGTATGGGAGATGCATGATTGTTAATAGCAAGTTTAGAGCCGTGCTAAGAGTAGTCCCCGCAATATTAGGTGTATTACTAGCACTTAATGCTTTAGGATATATTAACCTTCTATACATTACACACATCAACTCATATATTTTTATTATAATTTTTATAATAATTATAATAATTATAATAACAAAACATAGGAAATTTAGTATTAACGCGGGTAAAGAACCTCTCGTCGGTGAACGGATAGGTAGAGTGTGGAAAGCTTTTGAACTAGAATTCTCTGGCACAGAAGAGGAGCGTTTGAATTCTTCCAAGCACCTAGCTAATATAATAAATGACAGGGCAAGTATGGGTGATGTACGCTATAATATTATACTAAGCATTGAGGGGAACTTGAAGAGGAATATACTCATTTTATCATCTAGCAGCCAGGGAAAACTAGACGTAGAAAAGGAAGTGTTAAAGACTATAATCTCAAGCACCATAAAAAGAGTTAAGATAAGGGAGATCGATGATCCAGCAGTAGCCATGATAGCAGATGCCGTGGAGAGACTATCCCCCTCAGGCAGAGGATATACACCCTTCATGTCGTTTCTCCTCACTAGCCACTCCAATGGAAGTCAACATTATGGAGGAAAAAGAATGCTACTAGGAAGAATGCTTGATTCCCCCACTGAAAAATACGTATATCTCTACGAAGATGATATAATAGGCCATATCGGTGTATTTGGATCTACTGGTTCAGGCAAATCTACTACACTATCCATTATATCAACTAGAGCATGGCGTTACCTGGATCTAAATGTAGTTATACTCGATTGGAGTGGAGAGTACAGCCGTTTATTATCACGCATGGGTGCCACATATAGAGAGTTCGATCCGTTGGACAACGCATCTGTAAATCCCCTGACCCTTCTAGGAAAAAGCGATGGACTAGATATAGTGGTTGACGTTATAAGTAAAGCATTGGATCTCAGTGAGCCTCAATCATATATGCTTATGAAGATACTGGAGTCTAGGCAGGTATCCAACATTAGTGAACTTGAGCACTATGTTAACTCTTATAGCGAAGATTCTAAGTGGGATAGAGAGGTAAAAAGAGGATTACTACGTAAACTTGGAATATTAACCCGGGGTTCGGCTAGGATAGCCTTCAAGAACCAGTCCTTACCCGAGTTTACAGGTATAACAGTGATTAGATTAGATAGTATACGAAATACAATGGCTAGAACAGCGTATGTCATGACACTACTTGCGTATAGTTTCGCATTAATGTCAAATAACGACGGAAACCATGGAACATTATTTGTTATAGACGAGGCCCATAACGTCTTTAAGAAATCAAGCGATCTGGGATTCATGGATCAATTAATAGCAGAGTCGAGGAAATACGAGATGTATATAGCTATAGCTACTCAGTCTCCGTCACTAATATCAAATAGTGTATTATTAAATACAAACACAAAGATAATTCATGCACTTAGGAGCGCTAGAGATAAGAATGTCATAGCGGATACTTTAAGTCTATCGCAGGATGCATATTCTAGATTAGATAAACTCTATAGAGGCGAAGCACTGGTTCAAGCACCATCACTCCCTGAACCCGTATTTATATCTATCGAGGTCGATGAGCCATTTGCTGACGATGCTAGTAAGACTCTCATCTCTTGAAAGCCAGTCTATGCGGATACCTGTCCTCCACTCGTATAATGAATTGAACAAATCATCCATTACTCCTATGGGGTCTCTATTTGTGGTATCAACCTCTAGGACCATGTGCCTCCACTCATATAACTCCTCTGCAATAACATTTGTAGCCTCGGCAACAGCATTCTCTACGATCTTGGGTTTGGGCCAGCCCTTCATTCTTAATCTGTCATAGAGTAAGAGTGGATGTGTCCTCAATAAAATTATGAAGGGTATATATGATTCTACAGCCTCGATCCATAAACTTGGATAATGCGTCTCAACTACATAGCAAGCAGCGTTTCTTAACAAATTTACTATGACCTTCAGAGCCTTATCATAGTCTACTATATAAGTATGTCTACCAGTGTGGTCTGGTTTCACTATTTGCTCCTTTATAAAGAGTCTCGACGAATCCATAAACCTACATTGGAGCTCTTCCGACAACATAGCACCTATGAGGGTTTTGCCTGTACCGGGTGTTCCGACTACAAGTGTTATGTAGACGCTACTTTCTACATCAATCATCTAACTAAACCCTCTAAGTTAGAGGAGAAGTCGAAAGGAATAATATTATAGACCCTTAAATGCTGGCTGGCCAAGAAAAAACTATTTAAAATATTAATATTTCATTGACAATATTAAGATTATAAGAATGTTTCAATAAATTAATGAAGAGTGTATTAAGGTGCTTGGTTTAGGGCTAGTCTTCCTCTTCTTTCTCTTCTCCAGGCTTCTTTGTCTCCTCTTTCTCCTCCCTCTTAGCAGCTATCACATCGTCAATCCTCAGTATTAATGATGTTACTTCAGTTCCCGCCTTTAAGGCGTTTATTTTTACTCTTGCTGGCTCATATACTCCAGCCTCCCACAGGTCTATTATTTCTCCAGTTTCAATATCTATTCCAGCCCACTTCTTCCCTTCCTCGTGGGCGCTCCTTAGCTTCATTAATATCTCGATTGGATCATGACCTGCATTGTGTGCCAGTGTCTGTGGTAGGCTTTCTAGGGCCTTAATGTAAGCTTCTACAGCCAACTGCTCTTTTCCTGCAATGGTTTTAGCCCATTCTCTCAGAGTTTTGGCGACTTCGGCCTCTACGGCTCCACCTCCAGCGACTATTTTACCATCCATTACTGCATCGGCTACAGCGCTTAGTGCGTCATGTAGTGCCCTATCGGCTTCCTCGACTAGTCTCTCGAATCCACCTCTGATGAGTATTGTTACGCTTCTTGGGTTTTGTGCTTCTTCTATGAATATCATTTTGTCTTCTCCTACTTTTCTTTCTTCTACTAGTTTTGCGTATCCAAGATCCTCTGGTCTTAGGTCCTCTATGTTGGTTACTATTTTTGCTCCTGTTGCCCTTGCCAGCTTCTCTATATCACTCCTCTTAACCCTCCTAACAGCCATAATACCCCTCTTAGCAAGGAAATGCTGAGCAACATCATCAATACCCTTCTGAGTAATAACAACACTAGCACCAGTAGCAGCAA
>WAQN01000064.1 GCA_015520195.1 Desulfurococcales archaeon
AGTGCAAGTTCCTCCCTAGATAAGGATGAAGTACTAATCCAGCCTCTTCCGTCGAGATAACGCCTTAAAGGTAGACTTGGCTAGTCAATTCTATTGCCTGGTGGTGCTATAAGAGAATTGGCCGAGAGTACAAGTTCGCATGGCAGTAACTGGATTAGAGGATTCTTCCTAGCCCAGCTATCATTCTGGGCTGGCTATGGAGCATACTACACGTTTACCAGGAGATATATAGAGGAGTTCAGAGGCCAGGATTACGCATTCGTCTCAATGCTTACAGGAGCCGAAGAGGCACCACTAATCGCGGCAGTAGCGCTCGGATTCTTAGCTGATAAGTTAGGGAGGCGCAAGGCTACTCTATTCGGGCTAGGAGAGTCTATAGCTGTGCTAGCAATGGGGTATGTAGATATAGGCTACTTGCCCCTATTAGCAGGGATAGCGGCTTTCTTCTACGCAATAGGATACTCAGCATTTCTAGGAGCTATGCTATCGGGAGTAAAGGGTAGCGGATACAGGTACAGTATAATAGCAGCTGCTGGGAGCGCGGGCTGGGGATTAGGTGGAGTATTAGGGGGTTTCCTCTATGAGTTTGGTGCTAGAATAGCCTTTACTGTGTCGGCTATCCTGATAGGGTTAGCCTATATGATAGCATATATTCATATAATAGCGGGATTAGAGGTTGAGAGGCAACCCAGGGTAAAAGAGGTTGTCGAAGCCTCAAGGCGCTCCTCCATCTTGATCACGGCTATAATCATAGGCCAGACGGCGTTAGGCTTATTCTTCAGCGCTGCCTCGCTAAAGCTGAGCTCAGAGATAGAGAATCCCCTGCTATTCGGAGTGGCTTTCTCTACAATAACGGCTTTCCTAGGCGCGTTGACAAGACCCATAGCAGGTAGGACATCCGATCTAATAGGACATGAGAGGCTACTACTGGCGACTAATATAGCGTACATCACGCTTAGCTACGCTATAGCAGTACTGCACGGATTAGCACTCATCGCTGCATGGATACTACCAGTATTCCCATTCCGCGACGTAGCACTATCACTCTCCATATCAACAAGGCTGCCAAGCCACCTGCAAGCCACGGCAGCTGGTATAATATCCTTTACCACGAGTATCAGTGGGTTAATGATACTAGTCATAGCCCCCCAGCTGGAATCACTAACCATACTCCACATATTCTATATAAACACAATACTCCTATCAATATCCTCTGTCCTAATAGTATACGAGCTCACTAGAAAGCATAGAGTACGATCCTCCAGTGATTACTAGGCTAGAATAAGCTATAATATACCTCCAGGATACAACCAGTAATTCCTGGATGGAGAGGGGCTAGATTCATGGTAAGAAGCTTCATAAGGCAATACCTCGACGCGTGGAAGAGAATACTAATACTAGCTAGGAGGCCAGACGAGGAAGAGTTCAGGCTACTGGCCAGACTAAACCTACTCGGATTCACACTAGTAGGCGGTATAGCCTACATAATACACCTAGCCTACGTGCTACTAACGGGGTAAGGGGGTATGAGTGAAGAGAGCACAAATGGAGATGATAAGAGGCCTGAGTCCAGGTACTATGCTTTATCGGTAACAGGCGGGGCTGAGAGGAGGGTAGCACTGGTACTGGCGGAGAGGGCTAGAAACCTTGGATTAGACGTGAGGTCCATAATAGTATCACCCCAGCTCAAGGGTGTTGTCATAGTAGAGATAGGTGACCCAAAGGATCTATTCGACCTAACACGGGGAGTAAGGAATGTGAAGAGGAGGAGGCCTATACCGGTAGAGGAAGAGGAGGCAATAAGGCTAGCCAGGCCAGTCGTGGAGATACCAGAGCTACAGAGGGGACAGACTGTTGAAATAACAGCAGGACCATTCAGGGGGATGAAGGGCAGGGTTATAGAAGTCCACGAGACCAGGGGAGAGGTGGACCTAACACTTCTAGAATCAGACTTCAGGATGGTGGTAACAATACCGCTAGACCAGGTCAAGCCGATCGAGGAGAAGTAACCGTTAAAGGGTAAACCATACCCCTCTACTCCTAACACATGGATATAGGAAGGCGGAGGAGAAATGGCTAGAGAGAAGGTAGTGACGGTTCAAATAGAAGGGGGACGCGCAAGGCCAGGACCCCCACTGGGCCCCACACTCTCGTCACTAGGATTAAACGTCAAACAAGTCGTAGACGAGATAAACGAGAAAACCAAGGCTTTCGAGGGAATGACGATACCAGTAAAGATCATAGTAGACGTGTCAACAAAGAAATACAAGATAGAGGTGGGAATACCCACCACTACAGCCCTACTCCTAAAAGCAGTAGGAGCAAAGGAGCCAAGCGGAGACCCTATACACCAGAAAATAGGTGACCTACCATTCGAGAAGATAGTAGAGATAACACTACAAAAGAAGCCGCAACTCCTAGCGAAAACACTCAAGGCAGCGGTTAAGACAATACTAGGCTCAGCGAGATCAATAGGCATAACAGTGGATGGGAAAGACCCAAAAATAGTAACTAGAGAGGTAGATGAGGGACTCTATGACGCAGTACTAGCAAAATACCAAGACGAGTGGGAGAAAGAATAGCCAGTAAATCGACGAAAGTCTTTAAAATCCCATATTAGGGGGCTGGCCATTATATTATGCTATAACCGTTATATAGAAGGGCAACTAATATATAGGCTCTAACAACTCCTATCCTCCTCTTGGACTCCACCCCAAGGGGTATGGGGTGGAGGAGGGCCAGTTAACGGCCCGAATGCTTAGTGGGTGTTAGGTGTGATGCAGGCTGTCTCAGAGGAGCTTGTTGAGGGTGTTAGAAGAGCCCTGGCTTTAGGTAAGCCTAGGAGATTCAAGCAGTCAGTCGACCTTATAATAGTGTTAAGAGACGTAGACTTGAAGAGCCCTGAGGGGAGGATAAGGGAGATAGTATATCTGCCCCATAAGCCTACAAAAGAGCCTAGGATATGTGTAGCTGCTGAAGGTGACATGGCTTTAAAGGCTAGAGAGATGGGCCTAGAGGTAATAACAAGGGAGGATCTACAGCAGTTGAGGGGTGATAGGAAGAGGGCTAAGAAGATAGCGAAGAGATGTGACTGGGTCCTAGTTAGAGCGGATCTAATGGGGCTAGCTGGGGGTACACTGGGTCCAGCACTGGGTCCTAGGGGTAAAGCGCCTACACCAGTACCGCCAGCGGCTAATATAGCAGACTTCGTTGAGAGGTTCAAGAGGGCTGTGTGGGTTAGGACTAGGAATCAGCCTCAAATAATGGTTAAGGTAGGAACTGAGGATATGAAGCCTGAGGAGATAGCAGAGAATATAAGGGCTGTTCTATCAGTTGTAGAGGAGAAGCTGGGGAGGCAGAAGATAGCTAAGCTATATATTAAAAAGACTATGGGTATACCAGTCCAAGTGGCATTATAATGGGTAGGGGTGTTGGTAGTGTCCCTAGCACTCCATGCATTGAAGAAGAGGGAAGTGCCTGAGTGGAAGAAAAAGCAGGTAGCAGAACTAGTTGAAATGATAAAGAAGTACCCAGTCATCGGCATTGCAGACCTGACAGGGATGCCCACTAAACAGTTACAGCTCATAAGGAAGAAGTTCAGGAGAGATATAGTATTCAAGGTTGTCAAGAAAAACCTGATATTAAAGGCCTTAGAGGAGGCTGGAATAGACAAGGCTATGTTCGAGAAACACATAGTAGGCAGCCCTATGCTCCTCTTCACCAATATGAACCCATTCAAGCTAGCAAGACTCATAGAGTCAGAGAAAGTACCCATACCCGCAAAACCAGGCCAGGTAACGGATAAGGAGATAGTCATACCCGAGGGAGACACAGGAATACAGCCAGGGCCCATGCTCAGCGTATTCGGCAAGCTCAAGATTCCATACGAGATAAGGAAGGGCTCAGTCTACGTAAAGAAAGACACAGTAGTAGCTAAACCAGGGGACACGATAAGCTTAGAGCTAGCAGGCCTACTCCAGCAGCTCGGCATAATGCCATTCGAGGTGGGATTAAGGCTCGTCGCAGCATACGACTCGGGAGTCATAATACCCAGGGAAGAGCTCCTAGTAGACCTAGAAGAAATGAAATCAGACCTAGTGGAGGCAGTCAGAGAGGCGTTAGGGCTAGCAGCCGAGATAGTATACATGCCTATACCAGAAGCAGTGGAGACGGCACTAATAACAGCTGAGAGAGCAATAGCCGCCATAGCAGGCGAGACAGGATTCCTAACACCAGACGTAGCCGAATACGTCGTGGTAAAGGCGTTAGCCGAGGAAGCAGCAGTCATAGCAGCCCTAGGGGATAAAGCAAAGGAGCTAGGGATAGAGGAGATACCAGCTGCCGCTCCTGCTGCTGCTCCTGCGGCTGAGGAGGCTAAGGCTGAGGGTGAGGAGAAGAAAGAGGAGGA
>WAQN01000065.1 GCA_015520195.1 Desulfurococcales archaeon
ACCTCATACAGACTGATGCAGCCATAAACCCGGGTAACAGCGGGGGCCCACTAATTAACGCTGAGGGGGAGGCTATAGGCGTCACCACAGCGATTATACCCTACACGCAGGGGATAGGGTTCGCCATACCCATAAACACAGTGAAGAGATTCCTAGAGATAATAAAGAGGTACGGCAGGCCCGTCGTAGCCTGGATAGGCGTATATGTAGCACAGATCACGCCTGGAATAGCAAGAATATACGATCTCCCCGTGGATAAGGGCGTAATAGTAGTGAATGTTATGCCCAACACGCCAGCACACCTTAAAGGGTTAAGAGTAGGCGATATAATAGTAAGGGCTGGAGGCCTGGAAATTAAGAAGCCTAGTGATCTAAGGAAAGCTATAGAGGATAAAATAGAGGAAGAAGCAATAGAATTGGAAGTAATTAGGGGCACTATTAAATACAAAGTTATAGTACCTATAATAGTTGAAGCTATATAACGTAGAAACCCCACACAAAGAAGTCTACAAGACCACCACAAGAGATAAGCTATAGGAAAGTGACTATGAACTATTCCACGAAATCATTATATTAATATTATAATTCTCAAGCTTACCTATTGCCCTTATAAGTAACTCTCCAGGCAGAGCTGGGAGCAGGGTATCTCATATACTCTGATGGCACTTGATGCTTTAGAGGTTAAGGAGAAAAAGCCTTATAAAAAATTCCTTGATAATCCTTAATAAAATTAGTACTAGAATTGAAAAGATTAAGGGGATCCCCGGAGGCAGCGATACGAATGGAAAAGACTGGGACAGGCCGCGATACCAGGGCACTATCGCTAATGATATACGTTTTAGCTCCATTGATTTATCTGCCTTATTTATATGCTAAGGGTTCTCGGGATCTTCAAGAGTCTCTATTAATACTAGTCCTAGCCACTGCCCCGGCCTCTATAGTCTCGGCTAGACTGGCTTTGAATAGTGTAACTCTTAATCTCAAGAATTTATCAACGATTTTAATCGTGAATTTAACTATGCTATTGCTTACCTCACTCTCATATAGACCACTGGGCATGCCAGCAATGTTAATTGTATCAGCTATCATATCAATTCAGGCGGCCCAGCATTATGGCGTGTCGCTCTTGGTATTCAGTAGATTAAAGCGTAGGCTAACTAAATCCCTAGTGTTACTACTATACTTCCTAATATTACCTATACTGGTGTTTCTACAATTATTCGGTTACGAGAACTTGGAGGAGTCAGAGGTCCTAGGATATACTCTCCCCTTGGGCTTATTTTACCCGGGCTTTCTGGCCATCGCAGTTGAAAGGGTAACGCTACTAATAGGGGCCTTATTGTTCGCCCTTCTAATATTTGCAATTAACATCTCCATGGTTAGGATCCTGTGGGGGCTATGGGAGCCACGGGAGCCCTCCCTCAGTTTGGGTTACCGTAAAAGAGACCTAATAGTAGCTCTAGGAGTAATATTATTAATTATAGGGTTGTCGGGCCTAGTACTCCAGGTGGACGCTCATTACCATAGAAGTCTAGTAACTATACCGCTCGCAGGTACACCCATAGCCTATACGGTGGGGAATAACACGCTTGCCATAGTACAGGTAGTAAACGTAGACTACGTAGGACGGGTACCTTATGATCCGGGAGAGTTAGTTGAATTAAAAATAGACTGGAACGCTGTAAATAATTGTAGGGTCTATATCCTGAACGCTAGTTATGCCCGTATATCCAAGGTACTTAAGCCCGAGGAGACTCTTGATAACCTCCTAAAGAGACCCGAGTGGCTGCAAGGCTTAGAATCTTCACTCATGTACTACCTGAGAGCTTATAATTCGTGTAAGGCTGTGGATTTAACCGATAATATTGAAGGAGCCGAGTTAATAGTATTAATAGGTGAGAAAAGCTGGGAAGAGGTTAAGCTATGGCTTACAATATGGAAGCAGTATGAGAGCTACTGGCATCCCGATGGCGAGATAATCCTAAGCGGCGAGCAGGCTAAGGAGATACTCCTGGGGCTCACGGAGGGTAAGACTATCGAGGAAATTACTGGCAAGGAGAACTTTAAGTCGTGGAGAGCCGATCTACTAGTTCAGCTTATAGAAATAATCCCCGGTAAAGTCGTAGTTAGAGCTACGTACAAGCATAAAATCCTAAATGAAACTTCTGTCGCATCAATATTTCAGATCCTAACTGGTTTAATCTTAGTATTAATGAGATTCTTAGATTCAAAGACCCTTATCAAGAAGCAGAAAATAAGTCAAAATCCCAGCTTGGAGTTGCGATAATAATTTAAACACTAAATTACTATACTTAAGACAGACTATAGCTTACTACAAGTCTGGAAGTATGCGTTAATGACTCTGCCTTAGTTATTATGGTGATATCTTGGGGGCTCTTTGTTAGTGGAGTATATGTTTGCAGGGCTTTTTAAAGATTCCATAGCATGGGGTCATTAGGTTATTATGACATCGAGTCTCCTAGTCTCAAGCATCGCTCTTAGATTGTGCTAACGACCTATGTGCTACGACTTCATGAAGAAGCTATCGAGAGGATGCATATAGTCGGCCTTAGAACCGTGAATGCCAGGAGAGGCTTGTTTGGGGAGTACAACGCCCTAGTGTATTCGAGTTCTCCGGGAGGATAGTAGCTGGCACAAACCTCTACATGAACGGCAGCCCATACTCGACACTATACTGAAACGAGCCAATAGGCGCAGACTGGAGAATAGAAAAGAGGCCACCAGTACTTCATCGCTGGATATATGGTGTCATTCATCGGTCTCTCTGGTTGATGTGTCCTCAGCGGTATTATTAAGCTGCTTAGTTTAATGTATCTCCTTAAGCTTATTTTAGAGCCTTCGTTCAGGCTTTTTAATGAGATAGTATTTTATTGAAAGTTTAGTCTGGCGTAAGACTTTTATATGGGAGCCCAGCAGTCGCTATCGTTAGGTGCGGGTGTGATGGAGTTCCAATATCAAATTTAGGTAGGGGCACCTCCTCGGGCTCGCTTATTGAGAATCCCGTCTCAGCCTCCTTAAGGATGCTCGAAGAAAGAGCTGCAAGGGCCCGGCTGAATCTTGAGCGACTCCTCCGTGAATTAAATGGCTGGCATGCCCACTCCTCGCTAACGGCGCTTAACATACTGGTTGACCTCTATGGTTACTGGGTGCCGAGAGGGGTCGAGAAGGGGGTCGACAGGCTCGTAGTAATTAGTAAGGGTCATTGCTCGCCAGCCCTCTACGCATGGCTCGCCGAGACAGGGGCGCTGAAGGAGGACGACCTAAAACTATTCGCGCTACCGGGCTCGAAGC
>WAQN01000066.1 GCA_015520195.1 Desulfurococcales archaeon
CATCACCGTCACTAGCAGACCTAACCGGAACACCTATAACAATATTCAGTGGAGTGCTAAACGCTAGACTAGCAGTAGGAGGAGTAGGATCGATAGAGGGAGGACACTCACTAGTAACACCTCTACTAATACTGGCACTGGCAGGATTAATAATAGGAGGAGTAGCTTTAAGGAGAATCAAGGTAAATTCTAGGATAAAAACAGTTAAGATATAAATATTTCTCTAGCTAATAAAATTTTTATACCCATATTAAACACTACTTTTAGCCTGTATTTATTTTAAGAATGATCCTGTGATACAAAGATTTAATTATCCCTTTATATAACATGAATATAATCGGTAAAGAGGAGGATGAGGTGAGTATAATGGCAGCCCAGGCTATAGTAATGATAAACACTGACGTTGGAAAGGAGAATGAGATATTCGAGCAGTTATTCGAACTCCCAGAGGTTAAGGAGGTCTACATGGTTTACGGCATACACGATATAATAACCATAATAGAGGCAGACTCAATGGACACCCTCAGGAGTCTGATAACAGAGAAGATTAGGAGGATGGATGGGGTTAAGAGTACCCTGACTAGTATAGTTGTTATGAGGAAGAAGAAGTAATAATGACTCGTGTAGTAGTAGGTTTTGATGATATAGACTCAGAGTGGGGAGGCTGTACTACACACCTAACAGGGCTTTTCTTATATCATATAAGGAGTAAAGTAAGACTCCTAGACTATCCACTCCTAGTCAGGCTCAACCCAAATATACCCTGGAAGACCCGGGGGAATGCTGCCACAGCCCTCCATCTAGACTATTATGGGGATCCACGGGAATTATATGAGCTAGCTGTGTGGATGGTGGAGGAGTACACTAGGGATAGAGATGATTGGGATGTTAAGAGGCCTGGTGTTATAGTCTACCCTGGCGATCCCCATAGCAACCCTAGGCTAATATGGCTCTATCATAAGGCCTTGAGGGACGTTATCACGGTTGATATAGTCAGGAGCATTCTCGATAAGTCACAGGCACTCTATCACGGTGGCCGTGGAATCATTGGGGCAACAGCAGGCATTGGGGCTCTAGGCGTGGGGGAGGACTACACGTTTGAGCTCATAGCGTATAGGAGGCCTGAGATGGTCGGGAAGGAGAGGTGTCTGTTTGAAGACGAAGCTATTCGCATAGAATCACTAGCCCCTACATGCACATTCAACAATGTAGACTGGCTTACAGGCAGGCTTGCAGCTGCTCCTAGAGGGCCTGACCCTGTACTAGCAGGGTTCAGGGGTGACTGCCCAGATATGCTTAAAGCCTATAGGAGGGTGTTATGCGAGGAGCCTAGTTTCTGGGTTTTATATAGGAGTAATCAGCACACTGATCCACACGATTCATTGTTAACCGGGGAGTTAACAATATATAATACAGGGACATTAAAGGCCAGGATAACAGGCTGGCCAAGGGTTATCAGCGGAGGCCACGTAGTAGTCAGGGCATCCACTGACTGGGGGGAGGATGTGGATATAATCTTCTACCGTGAAACAAACCCGCTACCCCGCATAGGGAGGCTACTAGTTCCTGGAGACGAGGTTAGAGCCTTAGGAGGGGTGAAGCCATACACACATAACGGTGTTAAAACATTCGCCGTGGAGAAACTATGGGTTGATAAAGTTGCCACTCTCTATAAGACAATGTCACCCAGATGCCCTAGATGTGGGAGTAGAATGAAGAGTGCTGGAACAGGTAAAGGATACAAATGCCCAAAATGCGGTTATACCGATAAAAACGCTAGGAGCATAAAGATTAGACTATCACGAGAGCTCATACCCGGAGTTTACACTCCTAAAGAGGGAAGGTTAGGGCATTTAGTAATGCCGAGGTGGAGGTCTAAGAGAACAAATTCTAAGATAAACCCTCCTGACATCAATAACGTCTTCATATTAGAATAAACACGTCCAATGTTAACCCCCCAGTTAACAACCCCCCGGTTTCCATTGGAACCCACCGTAAATCGCCTGTAGGGGGTATACCCCCTTATTTCAAGTGGAGAAAAGATGATAGCTTTAGATGATGTATAACTAATCGTTTTTATAGGAATACTGTTTGTATATTATACACAGTATGCAATTATTAGTATCCTACATTTATCCAAGAAGCCTGTAGCAGCATAAACATGTTTTCTAGTCGAAACAGAGGGGTCTATGTGCTTTATATGAATACATAACTATCCAGTTAAAAGACCCCTTTGTTTCCATTGGAGCCCACATGATTCAGTCTCTACGGCTAGAATTTCTCTTCAAAAAGGCTTAGGGATTAGATCTCTAAATATCCCATCATAATGGAGTATCATATGGTGTTGGTAGTGGGTGAATGCGACCCAAGGGACTCAGCAGTTCATGGTGTGCTGGAGCTCATAGAGGGGTTAAGGCCTAGGTCTATAGGTATTGGTACTGGATCCACGGTGGGTAGGGTAATAAGTGATCCCCGGGTTTCCAGTATACTGTCTAAGGCTATGTTAGTCTCCTCTAGCCTAGATACGCTGTTGAAGTTAAACTCCATGGGATTTACAGTTCTCGACCAGAGGAGTGTACCCCACGTAGACGTTTACATTGATGGTGCTGACGAGGTTGATAGGAATGGTGACATGGTAAAGGGTAGAGGTGGTGCATTGCTTGGAGAGAAGGTTCTGGCCTATAACAGTATGGTTAACGTATTCGTGGTGGGAGAGGATAAACTAGTCGACAGACTTGGCTCTAAGAAACCCGTTCCAGTAGAGGTAGTTCCAGAGTATTTAACACATGTACTCGAATCACTAACAGCCATTGGACTCAGGCATAGAGTTAGGAGTGGAACTGGCAAGGATGGCCCAGTATTGAGTGACTGGAGAGGAGTAATAGTCGACTTAGATACAGGCCCTATAAAGGATCCCTACAGGCTTGAGCTCACACTAAAATCGATACCGGGTATTGTTGAGACAGGACTATTCCTAGGATACGCTGATTATATAGTAGTGGGTTATAGGGATTGTACATGGAGGATTAATAGGTATGAGCGTAGGAGAAGATGGAATATATGATATAGACGCCTCGAATATACACTCTACAGTGAAAATGGATAAGACAGCTACAGCTAAAGCTAGGTCGTCTAGGATAATCCGGATATCGGCTAACCCGGATATAGTAGTCTTTCTAGGCAGGGAGAGGGATCATGTATTAATCGACAGCCACTATTGCAGCTGCACGGCATTCACAATATCAACCGGGAGTGGAGAGCTCAAGGGGTGCAGCCATATAGGTGCCTTGGAGGTAGCGGTTAGAGAGGGATTAATCCTAGATATATCCAGTTCCATAAGTAAGGGTGAGATGGAGAGGATAATATGGGAGGTGTTAACCGGGGAGTTTACAATGACGCTTAGAAGGATACTCCACAAAAAACACACTACCGGATAAGATGAGCTACAACTACTATAACAGCATAAACAGCTGCTATAAGCACCAGCGTTGTAGGAGACATCTTAATCTTACCTTCATACTCGTCATAGAACGATATAAGCCCGGCAGCAGTCATTGGACCCGACTGACGCCTTCTCCTAGAAGACATACCCCACACCAAGCCTATATATCATGATGTATAGAGGTTAAATCTATTAGCCAGGCACCGCATATAATGCTATATTAAGTTGATAACTAACCCGGAGAATCGCATTATCAGATAGTTACTATAGGGCTCATGAATCAATCAATTATAGTGATGCATGGAGCTCTAGACAACGGAGGCAGGAGATCACGCCTATCCGAGTCGACGTAGAGAATTGGTTGTCAGAGGCCAGGGCTGATCTGAAACATGAGGTGTATTAAATGCGGTCTCAAGAGCTCTTAAGGATCCGTGAAGAGGTTTTAGAGAAGCTAAAGGAAGCCTCTCGAATGCTTAACGCCACAATATACCTCTTCGATAGCCATGCCAGGGGAGATTATATGGTTGATAGTGATGTAGACATAGTAGTTGTTAGCGACGTGTTTAAGGGAATGGATCATCCCAGTAGAGTACAGTTAGTTAGAAGCATTCTACCACCACATATAGGATTCGATATAATAGCCTTAACAATAGATGAATTCCAAGATAAAAGATCTAAGCCGTTCTTCAAAGATATATCTAGATATTGGATCCGGATAGAACCCGAGTAGCTGGGATCTAAATTTGAATATAAGTTTTAATTAAAATGTAAATATTAACATTATAGTACTTGGTAGAGGAGTCCTCGTTATAATATATGCATTTAACCTCGCTTTGAGAGTGATTGAAAGTAAAGCGCACGGCTAGGGGTGTGACATGATGAGTGGTGATCGGTGTACTGTGAGTATTGATACACTCCTGGCTAGGGGTGTATGGAGGTATTGGGATGATAAACTTGCTGGATCAATCCTACCCCCAGTTTATGTATCTGCCATTTATAGTCATCCTGTGGGTGATAAGACTCTAAGGCCTAGGGCTGGTGACCTGAAGTATTCCAGGGAGAATAACCCAACCGTGATGGAGTTAGAGGAGGTCATGGCGTGCGTGGAGAACGGGGACTGGAGCCTAGCGTTCTCAAGTGGTATGGGGGCCCTATCAACGGCTATAATCGCCTACTCCCGGCCAGGGACTAGGATAACGGTCTCCAGGCTTGTATACGGGTCGACTAGAGGCCTCCTAGAAGGCCTATCTAGGAGGATGGATATTAGGGTTGAGGTAAGGGGGCCTCCATGGGAGGATCTACTCGAATCAGCCGAGGCCTCGGATATAGTGATAGTGGAGACTATGGGTAACCCCACGCTTAGGATCCCCCCGCTTAGAGAGCTCTACACCAGGTGCAGGAAGCATGGATGCAGGGTTCTAGTGGACAATACGTTCGCCACGCCAATACTATATAAACCCCTAGATGATGGTGCATGGCTATCCGCTGAAAGCACGACTAAATATATAGCCGGCCATAACGATGTAGTTGGAGGACTGCTTGCCGGTAAGGGGGAGGATCTATATAACAAGTTGTGGGACTGGAGGAGGGTTCTAGGAGCAACAATGCACCCCTTCGAGGCCTACTTGACTATTAGAGGAATGAAAACCCTTCATCTTAGAATTGAGAGGTCTTCTAAGACAGCCATGCAGGTGGCTGCATGGCTTGAGGACGACAAGCGTGTCTCAAGAGTATACTATCCTGGACTGGAATCTCATCCCGACCATAGGGAGGCGAAAAGCCTATTTAACGGAGTCTACGGGGGTGTTGTGAGCTTCGAGCTGGTTGGAGGGGAGAAGGCTGCCATGAAGTTCCTATCATCACTAAAGATAATATCTCCAGCCCCGAGTCTTGGAGGGGTGGAGAGTCTAGCCTCCTATCCATACACGGCTAGCCATAGGAATCTACCTGAGGAGGAGAGGCTAGATCTAGGTATAACACCAGGCCTTATAAGGCTCAGTGTCGGTATGGAGGACCCCGATGATCTCATTGAGGATATTGACAAGGCTTTGGAGGCGGCTACTCCCACTCTATAGTAGCTGGGGGTTTACTAGTTATATCATAAACCACTCTTGAGACTACTGGTATCTCAGATGTTATCCTAGAAGCTATCCTCTCCAAGACATCCCACGGTAGTCTAGCCGGGTTGGCGGTCATAGCATCAACGCTCTCAACAGCCCTAACCACTATAACCCACCCATAACTCCTGGAATCCCCCTTGACTCCAGTGGCCTTGGAGCCTGATAACACGGCGAAGTACTGCCACAACCCCTTATCCAAGCCCGCCGACTCGATCTCCTCCCTCACTATCCTATCAGCCCTCCTAGCAACCTCCACCTTCCACTCGGTAACCTCCCCCTCTATCCTAACAGCCAGACCAGGGCCAGGCACAGGCTTCTTCTCTATAATACTAACGGGTACTCCCAACTTCTTGGCTATAATCCTAACTTCATCCTTATAGAACCACTTGAGGGGTTCAACCAGTTTCAACCCTAGGTTCTCGGGTAAGCCCCCCACGTTGTGATGTGTCTTGATAACGTCGGCCCCAGCTCTAGCCCCAGATTCTATAACGTCAGGATATATAGTACCCTGCACTAGATACTCAGCCCCAACATCCACCGCCTCCCTGACCAGAACCTCCCCATATATGCGGCCTATAACCCTCCTCTTCTCCTCAGGATCTGTAACACCTCTAAGGGCCTCAAGGAAGTCAGACGACGCATCAACCACCACCGGCTTTAAACCTATAGAGGATAGGGTTCTACTAACCCATTCAACCTCCCCAGCAGGATGGAGACCATGGTCTATGAATACAGGTACCAGCCTATCACCCAAAGCCTTCTTAGCTATTAAGGCGGCAACAGTAGAATCAACACCCCCACTAACGGCAGCTATAGCCCTTCCACCGCCAACCATGCCTCTAACCATATCGATAAGGTTATTTACCATATCACCCGGATCCCAGTTCCTAGGAGCCCCAGTGATCCTAAGCCAGTTCTCCAGAACCTTTAGGCCATACTCGCTATGGGACACCTCAGGATGCCACTGTACACCATAAACACTACCCAGCCTAAACGCGGCAACAGGGCTACCCCTACTAACGGCAAGAACCTCTGCTCCCGGAGGGGGCTCTAGGACTGCATCGTTATGGCTCATCCACACTCTAACCCTATCTGGGAGTCCTTGAAGTATCCCTTCCGATTTTATTACATCCACTATCGTAGGGCCGAACTCAGGGTTAGGTGAACGGGATACGGATCCCCCTAGTACCCTGCCAAGGAGCTGATGGCCATAGCATATACCTAAAACCGGAATTTCCAGTTTTATAACAGCTCTAGCTACCTCGTCGTGAGCTCCACTCCACACGGAGCCAGGGCCTCCGCTCAACACGACCCCATAAGAGCTCCTAGCCTCACTAACAATATCGCTAATACTGGCCTCAGCTGAGACTATCCTACTAAACCTGCCTAGCTCCCTGATACGTCTAGCAATTAAATGGGCATACTGACCTCCAAAGTCAATTACTAATACTCCGTCCTTCATCTAGACCAACCGCAGCCTTCACTAACCGCTAGAAAGAATATACCCTAATAGCGTTTAACCCGTAGTTATAACGCCACCATTAAATAACGGTTTATCATGGAATCGCCTTCTTTTAGACTAGGGATGATATAGAATAATACCGTATAAAATGTTAATTATAATAATATAATGAATATTTATTGTAGGATCTGTTATATACATTACTAATTATGTAAAGGCTTCGATTTTAAATAATGGATCCGGGGACATCTATCATTGCAGAGGCATAGGAGGGGGTGTTCCTTTTGGATAGGCATAGGATTAAGTTGGGAGTATTATTTATCATGGGGATTATGCTAGCATCTTCGATATCGATAGCTGAGGGGTCGAGTGTTAGGGCATTCTGGGGCCCTACTCCTATAATTGAGGGAGAGGCTATAAGCCAGGGTGATTTAACGGTTATCAATGAGTATCTGGCTGTAACGTTTGGAGTAGGAACCCTGCCTCCATGGGGTGTTACCAGGGGGCATATAATAGACCTAGCTCCCGTGGTCGATGGAGCCCCCATGGCTGATATTATAGCTCAGTTTAGTTTTCCGGTAAATGGCTGGGGTAACTGGGCTACATACGACGAGTTTAAAGTAGTAGAGAATAGCAGTGATAGAGTTGTTATCGAGGCTACTGGGTATTGGAAGGATATACGGGTTGAAATTACCTATACATTTGAGGCCGGGAAGAACTATGTGTATATAGTAACAAAGCTAACCAATACTGGCACAATAGCTTACGAGGACCTAGTATCAGGATACGCTATAAGCCTAAAGAAGGGATGGACGTTCACTCCAGGATTCGGGACTGGTAGGCAATATGCACCCACACCAAAAGAGGATGTCGGGGCTTTAGAGGACTGGGTGGCTGGATACTATGAGGACTTCGCTGTGGCCATCCTAGCCCCTTACTATACGCACTTATCGACTTCAACAGGCTGGGTGGATCCATTCACGATACACACACTGAAACCAGGGGAGTCAAGGGTATTTGAGGGATACCTAATAGTAGAGCCTAGAGGTGATGTGTGCAAGCTTAGGGAGGATATAATGGAGATTAAAGGGGAGAAGGGAGGAGTAATAAAGGGTAAAGTAACGGCTGGCGGCGACCCAGTGCCTAACCCCATAGTAATGGTGTTCAAAGACGAAAAACCCTACTGCTGGAGTATAGGAGACGGGGAGGGAGGCTATAGGATAACACTGCCTCCAGGAGACTACACGCTTCAAGCCACAGCTAAGGGATATGGGCTCAGCAGCACAGTTCCAGTAAGTATTAATGTGGGGTCAGAAGAGACGGTTAACATAGATGATGTAACTAAACCTGGTACAGTTAAAGTCAAGGTTGTAGATAGCGTTACAGGCGAACCCTTAGATGCATTGATTAAGATAAGAGGCGGGGAGAAACCTATTGTAAAGTATCTTGAGGTTTCAGTTGTATACACTGAGCCAGACAATGTAGGCTATGCAGAGTTCCAGTTACCTCCAGGAACGTATACCATAGAGGTGGATAGAGGGGCAGGATTCACTGCGAAGCCAGTGGTATATGAGGGAGTTAACGTGCCGGAGGATGGAGTGATAACTCTTGAAGCCTCAATAGAGCGTATAGACCCATCGAGATATGGATGGTACTCGGCAGACCTACACCATCACAGCGATTATCTAGACGGGAGGACTCCCCCAGAGTATGTGGTGGTAGCCCAGTCAGCCGCTGAGCTAGACTTTGTCTTCATAAGCGACCACGACTACACGGGTAACTATGGGGAATTAGCAAGGCTAGCCGCGACTAGAGGCATGCCCTTTATACCAAGCGTTGAGATATCCCCAAGCTGGTCCCATTTCAACCCATACCCACTTCCCTTAAACGTAGACTATAAGCCGATCAGGGGTAAGGCTTGTGATATGATAGCCGAGATGAGACAGCTAGGGGCAATAGTGGTTAGAGTTAACCATCCATATACAGGCTATTTCAGTACCTGGGAGAAAGGCGAGATACCCGGGGGATATTGTGAGGACTGGGATGTAGCAGAGATAAATGGATGGTGGGGTAGGAGTGACGAGGCTACCCTGATGAAGATGTGGGATCTCTGGAATGAAGGAGTCATGAAGTATATAACAGCTGGCAGCGACGTGCACGACATCTGGTCATCACCATACAGTGGCTACCCACGGGTCTATGCCTACATAGAAGGGGAACCAACACCAGACAAGTTTGCATGGTCAGAGAAGAATGGAAGGACATATATAACATATGGTCCCCTGATACTCTCAATGAACCCGCTTCCAGGATCAATTATAGTATCCGATGGTGAAGTCGAGTTAAACCTACAACTATATTCTGTAGATGGACTTTCAAAACTCGAAGTTATAAGTGAAGGAGAGAAGGTTAAAGAGATACTATTCCAAGGGGAGCAAACCGAGACCCTAAAGCTGACTTTAGACCTAAAAGATAAACTAGAGGATAAGCGAAGTTGGGTGCAACTAATAATACAGGATAAAGACGAGGATAGAGCAATAACAAATCCGATATGGATAGTTGAAGTAAGCATGGCTAGCTTGCAGAGCAAGGAGCTAATACCAAAGCCAGAAGTAGTTACCGAAACAGTGACAAAAACAGCTACACTACAGACAACAGTGACAACTACGCATACACAGACCGAAAAGCGAACAATTGAGAAGCCAGTGACTGAGACTACAACAGAGACGATTACCACTACCGAGACTGTAGTTGAGAGGCAAATGAATATAGCAGCGTTAATCATAGCATTGATCATAGGCCTATTCATAGGAGCCATAACAACCAGGATAACTAGAAGTTAATAGTAATTTATTATTCATTCCTAATGTTATTATCCCTTTATTTCACGTTTAGACCCCGAATATATTCGGGTAACGCGTAATACTCTCCTAACATAACAGTTGGTAATATGAAAATATATATTATGGGGTTAAGTAAATTGAATAAGAGAGTCAAGCTGGAAGCCAGCTACTACCAAATGCTACTATTCATAATAATAATTTCAACATCACTGATAGCCGCGGCTGGTAATGTGCCATTTAGCGATG